>NZ_CATNVE010000007.1:0-178370 GCF_951230145.1 Dysgonomonas sp. Marseille-Q5470
TTTTGTGATCCTGTCCTTATCGATTCACTTATTAAGTAAATTGACGGTATAATATTTTCTAGCACCGAAGTGCTATTGTACTACACTCATATGTTGTCAAAATTTCAAAGATCGTTATCTGTTCGCTAAGTGAAAATCTCCAGACTAAAACTAGTGGCCGAAACCCTCTTTTTATGCGCCGTGTTCTCTATCAAAGCGGGTGCAAAGATATGCATTTTATTTATACACCTCCAAATATTTTAATGCCTTTTTTTCAAAATATTTTAACCGAAATATACAAAACCCTTAAACAAAACTACTTAATTAATTATTAATTTTTTGTGAAGTATTTGCAAAATGGCGTCAATCCACATTCTTTACATTTTGGCTTGCGAGCCAAGCATACATATCTGCCATGTAATATTAGCCAATGATGTGCTTTCGATAAATATTGAGAAGGGATATATTTTATCAATTCCCGTTCTGTTTGAGCCGGATTTTTTGAGTTATCTGTTAATCCTATCCTATTAGACACTCTGAACACATGCGTATCAACAGGCATAGCCGGCTTATTAAAAGCGACTATAAGCATTACATTGGCAGTTTTGCGCCCAACCCCGGGTATTGACTCCAACTCCTCCAAAGTATCGGGAATTTGGCCGTTAAAATCAGCCATAACCTTCTTTGCCATCCCAACAAGATTCTTCGCCTTGTTATTGGGGTATGAAATGCTCTTGATATATTCATAAACATCATCAGGGGAAGATACTGCTAAAACCTCGGGGGTTGGGAATGCTTCAAAAAGTGCAGGAGTGACCATATTAACCCTCTTGTCGGTGCATTGAGCAGATAGAATAACCGCAATCAAAAGATGAAATGGACTATCATAGTGGAGTTCGGTATCCACAACCGGCATATTTTTATCAAACCAGTCTATCACACGTTCGTATCGTTCTTTCTTTGTCATATAATAATTAGATAAAAACACAAAATCCCCTATAGTTATAACTATAAGGGATTTTTTATAATTTAAGTTTTAATAATTACCAGAATGCAACCCTGTTGTCTTTTACATTCATTTTTTCTTTCAGAACCAACATTGCCTGAGACATCAATTGATACATGTTGCTTTGACGTATCATTTGTTTTGACTGTGCCGGGTCGAATGTCGCTGTATTTTCAGTCTTACTTGTTACATCTATCACGTACACTCCCGATTTACCTTTCTTAGGAGCTTCCAGCTTGTTTACTTGTCCATGTTTTGCATACACGTTCAACAACGGCTCGTAACCAACACCCGAGATATTGTTCGTTTGGAAAGTAACAAAGTTTACAGTATCAACTCTTCCTGCTATAGCTTGAGCATATCCATCTAGTGAAGTCAAGTTTTTAGCTTTCAGATCAGCAATTATTTTTTCTGCCTTTTTATCATTAATCAATTCAGCTTTCAACATTGCTGAAACTTCAGATACCGGCATATAATCACCGCTTATTTCATTCTTAACTACAGCAATGATTCTCTTGTTTGTAAGATTATCAAATTTCTTCACAGACCCAACTTTATTATTGAAAGCCCAAGATATAACTTGACGAGAACCTGCAACCTGCCCCAATAACATATCAGACGGAGAAACAACTGCATTTGATATAATATTATATCCTTTAGTTAATGCAGCATTATCGAAATTCTGAACATTTCCGTTTTCAGCAACAAATTGGTTCAACTCGTTATCTACCGAGTTTTGAGTCTTATCACTAACAATCACCGGCATTTGTATAAGTGCAATCTTAACTTTTGCAACAGGATTGGTTTTATCTTCAACACGTACGATTTGTGTCTGACCATTTATTGACACATTGAAAACATCGCCTTTAGCTGCTCCGAAGCATTTTTTGATCAAATCTCCACCGGCACTAGCCAAAGCCATTTCTGTAGCCCAGCCAATATTACCGCCATTTGATCCCGGCATCAACTCATTTGCTAGAGCAGAAAAATCTTTACCTCCTTTAATTACATTTAGCAAACTATCTGAAATATGAGTTGCAGTAGCCTGATCCAAGCCCTGAGGTAATGGAATCATCTGTAGTTTTACAGAGTCGGCAGCAGAAGTTCTGTCAACCAGCTTATACATTATATATGATTGCTCGTTGCGTTCAGGTCCGTTTACTTGACCAATTGTAGCTGTTTGAGCAAATTCTTTCATATCTGCAGGTAATGTATTTACCGAGATAAATGCATCTACATACTGATTGTTTGAATATTCATTAACAAGTAGTCCAGGATTATCTGTTGCTACAAATTTATCATGAATAGCATTGATTTCTTTTTCTACAGCAGCATAATCTTCATCACTCGGAACAACATCTTTTACAAAGTAAGAAATCTTACGTAATTCAGATTCAAGCTTAAAGTTGTTTTTACGTTGATCGTATAACGCTTTAATATCCTTATCTGTTACATCCTTAGCAACTAAAGAGTCTGCGATAGAAGTATATTTTTGTACAACATACGAGATGCTGGCTTGTGTCTTAGAGTCATCAAAAGCCGATTTAGCTTCTGTGGCTGTAGGAATCACAATACCTGCAACTATAGCTGAATATTTTTCTTCGAGACGTTGATATTTCATCATATTCTGGATAAATGTCCAGATTTCTCTCCTTGCCTGAATTTCAGCTCTTTGATTCTCAGGTAAATTAGTATCATCCTGAGAGATAGTTTGTATGAACTGATTTAAAGCCGCTCTTTCGAATTGACCTGTTTGAGGATTAACGAAGAATGGTATCTGATGTAGTATCGGAGCTACGTTAGGCCCTGTAACCATATCATTCAATTCTTCTTTGGTCACATTTAAGCCAAGTTGAGCAGCCTGCTTGTCGAGAATAATCTCTTTCACCATTTGTTGGTAAACCATTTCGCGAATTTGCAAAGTAGCATTTTCGTCCAATGAGTTCTGTCCAGACATTATTTTCTGAAAATGTTCCCACTGCGCAATCCTATCTGCATACTGCTTAGTTGTAACAACTTCACCATCTACAGTGAATGCTTTATCCTTACTTTTGTTTATAAAAGAAGATATTTCGCTCCAAGGGAGGACGAATGCCAATAGTCCGAGAGCGATAACTCCGATCAAGAGACTCGATTTGCTTCTAATTTTCTGTAAAGCAGCCATTTAAATAAATTATTATTTTATATTATTAGTTATTTTATTTACAATTTATAACTTTTTGCGCACGAAGATAATAAATTGAGATTGAATTTCATTCATAATTGAATAACTATTCTTTCTTTTCCTCATTGTTTTGATCATCTGCATTCGCTTCTTGATCTTCATTGTATGTTATTGGGGAGTCTTTCACATTCCAGAATCGATATTCTGTCATTTGTTGATTTGCCTCAAACCCACCCATACCGTGTAAAGTCATTTTATCAGGTCTGAAAACTTCTACATATTTCTTTGAATACACTTTCTGCTGACGCTGATCCCAAAATAATTCTTCGCTCTTAAAAGTCTCTCCTAACTTATTACGTATCACAACATGTCCTTTCAGTTGCCATAGTTTTTTACTTGTAAAGTTCCAAGCTGTATCAGCCTTTACAGTAGCAACTATGCTAAAGATAGTATCGAATTGCTCAACATAAAGGCCGTCAGGGAAAAACCAGTGAGGATCTTTTGCCCTATCGAATATTTCCCATGTTTTAGCAATCACTTTATATCGTATGAGCCCCGAATCGGATATTAGCATGGTTACACTATCCGTATTCAAAGAGGGAACCTTATCAGCATCATAATGGAGGTCGACAGTACTCTTTACTTCTTCTTTACAGGATATAAAAAAGAAAGCCATAACAGATAAAAATACTGTTACAACCGATAGATTCTGTCGTGTCTTTAACTGTTGCATTTTAAAAACAAGTAGCCCCAATGTATTATTGAGGCTGAATATAGAGTTATATTTTGTTAGTCAATTTTCTTACGGAAGAACCAGAACTCATTAATATTCACATTTAGAGAAACTCCAAAATATTCTTCGGCAATCATGGTTTTAATCTGTGGCTTAATCTTCTTATATTCGAAGTTTAAATTAATATATGAAACCCTTCCTCCCAGATTATCCCTTATCGGGAAACCAAATCCAAGGGTTGCACCATATTCTTTATATCCTTCTACCTTTTTCGTAGAGGCTTCGGTTACATTCAAATAAGAATTACTATAATTAAGCCCTCCTCTGAATTTTATTTTTTTGAAGAAACTTCTGTCATACGGATCAATCATATATTCGGCACCTACATTGTACCTCCATCTATTATTGAAACGTTCACTGTCGGACAGTTCATCTCCCATGAGTGAAGAGTATTTCACTCCATCCCATTTCTGGTAGGTAATATCAGCTCCTACAACAAGCCTTTCGTTACGTTTCCAAGTAAATCCGGCTCCATACGTTTCAGGAAGACCTGCACTGATTCCATTCTGAGTAATGGTGTCACCGCTGGCAATACCTCCTGCTACATTCAGTTCATAATGATAATTTGTATAATCTGCTTTTGAGTTTATCTTAGGAGAATATACAGCACCGACTGTAAAGACATCTTTCTTCGAAACAGGGAATTCATATTGAACACCAATATCAAATTTAGCGGACTTTATAGACAGTTCGGTATAATCGGTAGAAGTATAACTATTTGTACCACTAGAGCCTACAGAAGGAAGACTTCTTGTGTGGTTCATCGTACCAAAAAGAAAAGACGCATTTGCTCCTACAGAGAATCCTTTCAATGGTGTAGAGTAACCGAGTCCTCCATAGACCTGGCTTAGGCCGCCCGATCCGGTGAACGATTTTGTATAAGTTACAGTAGTACCTCCGCTTGCAGTCTCTGTTGATCCGAATTTATATCCTACAGAAGAAAAAGGAATTACTCCAAAACTCATACCAAGTCCCTTTTTGAGTGGTACTAAGATTGTGATATAATCCAATCCTCCGCTGTAATGAGAATCTGAATTTGTGCCGTCACTAAGCTTACCCTTATTAAATGACACTCCCATATCAAATAAAAATGTAAGAGAGTCTACTCTCGAATACGAAGCCGGATTGAGAGGGTTTGCACTTTGGCTATTACGCAAACCATATCCGATGCCTCCCATCGCTTTAGACGCACCTACATACTGATCTCTCAGAACTCCATAACCATACCTACTGTAAGGGGAATTTGTTTGTGCCTCTATTGAGCATACCATAATAGCCGAAACGGCAAATAAAAGAAGTACTTTTCTCTTCAACATTATAAAATATAATATACAATTTATCTTTACTCTATCGGGGGTATTATATCCCGATGAAAATTACATCTGTTCTTGTCAAACTATAATTCACCATTCTATAACAAAAAAACGAACACTTTATTATTTATAGAGGATAAATTATCTTGGATTTTTTATGGTTCGAAAGAAAATATACTATGAAAGTTAAAACATAAATATAGTATATGCCATAATTCTATAATCCAGTCACAAAGTCTCTTCAGATATTAATCAAATTTGTGCAAAGTAAATTAAAAAAACTTAGTTAAGCGAGTTTTTAAATAAAATGTCATATTTTTTTTGCCTTAAAAAGGTTAATTATCCTTATTTTGATACCTTTGTGAGTGACTTGAAAAATAATGAGAATACGAGATAAAAACTTCATAAACAATAAGTATTATCAAAAACTAGAACCGTTTAAGGACATCATCTGGTTCTTGGCACTTTTCCTGATATTCGAATTCATATGGAAGCTTTTTGTCCATATAGGAGATGATGAAAAAATACTATTAGTATTGGGTAAAGACCTCACTCGATACACCGAAGGTTTTTGCTTATGGACTGCCGAAACAATTTTCTGGTTGATTCATGATGTTTTAGGCAATCATAATTTTTTCATCAATGGAACTGTACTTCAGTTTGAAGGCTCTATACCCATCGATATAGTTTGGGGCTGTACAGGCCTGAAACAACTATTCATGTTCACATTTATTCTCACATTTTACTTTGGGCCGATAAAGAAGAAATTGTGGTATTTGCCCATGGCATTGCTTATTCTGTTGATTGTAAATATCCTTCGCCTTATTTTTATCTTCTATATTATAAAAGATCCATTTCCCGAGTGGTTTATATCAGTAAACGAATGGTACAATAACCGTACATGGAGTAACACGAGAGAAAATTATTACCAGTTCTACAAAGACTGGTTCAATGTGTTCCACCGCGATATATTCACATGGATATATTATGATGGTGTTATATTTATCCTCTGGCTTATATGGGAAGAAAAGATAAACAAGCCTTTCTCCAAACTGAAAGCAAAAATATCAAATTAACATCTTTACGATACTACTTGAATCGTCGCCCTCTGAAGCGCATATTGTACAAAGGCTGAATAATATCCAGAAGCGGAAGAGAAAAATAGAATTTCCCCGAGAAAAAGTATTGAGAAGATTTGTTCAGGATAATCAGTTGAGTCGTTAATCTTAGCAAGAACAAGAAAACAGAAAGTCCGAGCAAAGCCCACTGGCTGAAAAATATACTATATACCACTAAGGCAATAAACAGTAAATAAAAAGCACTACGGGTAATTGCTTCAAGCGAAAACAATGCCGTCACTCGCTTATTCAGATATGGGCGTATAGAACAGAATGATCTTTTAATTTGTCGCCACAGGGATAAGCCTTCTATATCTGTTTCCATAAAGCTATCTTGCACTAGAGAAACAGATGTATTTGACTCGTCCATAATACGGCTTATAAAGAGGTCTTCCCCACTCTCTATGTTCAATAGTGAAGCATATCCTTTATGATCAAAGAATAAATGCTTACGAAAAAGAAGATTACGATAATTGCCTATATATGGTTTTTTATTCAAGACAGAACATATACACTGCAGACTAAATAGTAAGTTATCGAATCGAGCTAAGCGATTGAAGAACTTCTTGTTCTCTTTGAAGCACGAATACCCCAACACAACATCTTTATCGGAAGACAATTCATTGACCATCGAAGAAATCCAGTTCTTGGATACAGGCTTACAATACGGCTCGGTAAAAAGCAGAATATCTCCCGTTGCGGCTTTAACACCTATCGTCAAAGCCAATTTACGCCTATCCATCTTTTTATCATTCGAATAAGGAAGATAGGTATGGTATAAATTAGGATAACGCAGTTCTAATGATCTTAACAACACATCACTTTCATCGGTAGACCCATTATTGACGACAATCACCTCATAATCAAAAAATTCTTGCTCTAATATAACAGGTAAGTTTTCCGACAAACTATCTACCTCATTCTCAGAGACAATAATGACCGACACTTTCTGCATAAGCTGAGTTGCTTTACCTGTATCCTCAGTCTCTTTTGTAGCCCGTCTATATGGCTTTCTATAATACAAAAAGTAATAAAGCAACTGTATTATAAATAAAAGAACAAAGACAGAGAACCCAACAATCTCAGTCAGATTAAATTCGAAAGATGATAGTATTTCAGTCATTCCTATAGTGTGTATTATGAAAGGCCTTTAAACGATACAAGAGTCATACCGTAGTACGACCCTTGAAACATTATATGATAACGTACATTATTAAATTTTATCAGAGAAATAAGATTTAGGGATATCTCTGCAATTGTATTGAGATGCCATTATTTCACCGTATGCTCCGGCAGAACGTAACACCAACAAATCTCCTCTTTTAGACTCGTTCAGTTCGTAGTCTTTTACAAACACATCCGATGATTCGCAAATAGGACCTACAACGTCATACTTCTGTATGGGTAAGTCGGAAGATATATTTTCCACCTTATGGTACGCCTGATAAAGAGCCGGACGTATAAGGTCTGTCATACCTGCATCTACGATAACAAAAGTTTTGCTTTCGCCGTGTTTTACATAAGTAACTTTGGTAACCAACGAACCGCACTGAGCAACAATGGCTCTTCCCAATTCAAAGTGAACAACTTGGCCGTCTCTCAACTTTAGTCCTTTATGGAATAACTCAAAGTAGCGTTGAAAATCAGAAATAGGATTTGCGTCCGGATCTTCATAATCGATACCAAAACCACCGCCGACATTTATATTTTCAAGCTTCATTCCTTTAGCTTCAAACAAGTCCTGTAGTTCGTTTATACGCTCACACAAAGGGTCAAATGTATGCACATCTTCGATTTGTGAACCTATATGAAAGTGAATTCCAATAAGCTTAAGGTTCTTCAATGACTTAAGTACCTCGATTGCATTATCAAGGTGAGCCATACTGAATCCAAACTTATTTTCATTTAGCCCTGTAGTGATATATTCGTGAGTGTGCGCATCTACATTCGGATTGATACGAAGAGCTACTTGCGCTGTTTTACCTTTCTTGGCTGCCAACTCATTTAAAACAACAAGCTCAGGCATCGACTCTACATTAAAGCAGAAGATATTGAGGTCTAAGGCCAAATTTATTTCTTTATCGGTTTTCCCAACACCGGCAAAAACAATCTTCGACGCAGGAAATCCTGCTGTTATTGCTGCCTTCACTTCATTTCCACTTACGCAATCGGCACCAAAGCCTTCTGAGGCGATCAATTCCAATATCCTGCGATTAGCGTTTGCTTTTATGGCATAGTGTTGAATAAATCCATATTTTTTAGTTTCTTCTTTTACGATTTTCAGTGTTCTTTTCAACAAGTCTGTATCGTAATAGTAAAAAGGTGTCTCTATACCTTTCAGTTTATCAACAGGAAAATTTCCTTTTGTCATTTGAAATTAGAAAAATTAATTAAACAATTTATCATTTAATATTTGAAGTGTTCTCTCTTTATCTTTTTTATATATAAGGAACGAAAAATTATATCTGCTACCTCCGTAAGACAACATTCTCACCGGAATTTCTTTCATGGCTCCCATAATATCTACCGATATTCCCGAGTCTTGCGACTCCAGATCGCCAATTACCGATACAATTACCATATCAGGGTCTACTGATACAGTTCCATATTTTTTCAGATCATCTACAATAGCCTGAAGGTTACGGTCATCATCAATTGTCAATGATACTCCTACCTCCGAAGTTGCCAACATATCCAGTGATGTCTGATAATTTTCGAAAACTTCTGCTATTTTACGCAAAAATCCATGGGCAAGCAACATTTTCCCCGACTTTATCTTTATCGCAGTAATATTATCTCTTGCACCTACCGCCTTTATCACATTTGCCTCTGTTTTGTTAGATATAAGCGTACCTGCCGCATCAGGATATTGCGTATTCTTTAAGCGAACAGGAATATCAGCAAGTTTAGCAGGGAGAATACTTGATGGGTGAAGTATCTTAGTCCCAAAGTATGCAAGTTCTGCCGCCTCATCAAAATTCAGCTGGCGGATAGGCGTTGTTGTTTTTACATAACGTGGGTCGTTGTTCTGCATAGTGTCTACATCCGCCCAGATTTCTATCTCTTCGGCATTTGCAGCTACACCGATCAATGATGCACTGAAATCACTTCCGCCCTTACGCAAGTCGTCTATTTCGCCATAAGCATTTTTACAAATATAGCCTTGTGTGATATACAAATCAGCACCTTTAGACTCTTCAAGCAATGCCGATAGTTTCTCTTTAATATATACAGGATCGGGAGTCGAGTTTTTATCTGTGCGCATAAACTCTAGCGCAGGGATCAATACAGCATTTACTTTCTTATCCAATAGATACAGATGGAATAGTTCGGAGCTTATCAATTCACCTTGAGCCAACACCACACGCTCTTCGAAGAGTGTGAACAAGTCTTTGGTAAATGTACGGATATAATCAAACTTGGAAGTCAAAAGCTCATGTGCCAGTTTTTTAGACTCTTCATTCTCGAAAAGAGAATCAACCAGTTCTACATATTGCTTTTCGAGCCCATTTATTATTTCTATTGCTCCTTCTTGGTTCTTTTTATATAGGTAATCGGATATCTCAGTCAAAGCTTCGGCCGTGCCACGCATAGAAGATAACACAACAATATTGCCATTATCCTTCACTACAATATCAGCCACTTCTTTTATTTTGTCAACAGTAGCTATAGATGCACTTCCAAATTTTTGAACTTTCATATTAGTACCTTATTTATAAATATTAGCCGTAACCAAGATGCAAAAGTACAAAAATTTTTGAGCCTTCATTTCAGATTTACACATATATTTACAATCAAGCTCTATTTTTATCAAAAAAATACACAATAGTCTATTTTAATTCAAAGCGATAGCTTAAAACAACTACATGCCCACACAAAACAACAATCAAATATTTGATTATAAGGCCATTAACATTATAAAACATCAAATTCCATTTAATATATTTCTGTATTTAACAAAAAGACTTTACCTTTGCAGCCGAAAATCAAAACAAGGATATGCTAAGCGTAGTATAATTTGTTTTGTATCCCAAAAATTGGGAGAGCCATATTCTATTTCTGTGAGGCATTGGGATAAGGCTTTAGTGGTAACCAAATAATTATTTTATGAAGTATGCGAAGTATTTCTTGTTTGTAGGTATTGCTTTAATCGGCTTATCATCGAATACAACAAGAACTTCTGGGCTTTCTTCGGAAGGTATTTATCCGGGAAACCTGTTCCCTGATATCAAGAATTTAGAAAACAAATCAGGGACAAAAATGAACCTGTCTGATCTGAAAGGTCAAAAAATATTGGTAAATTTCTGGGCTGCTTATGATGCCCCTTCACACAAGGACAATGTACTTTTTGCAAATGTAATAGAGAACAAAAAGTATCCTGTGAGAATGGTGTCAGTATCTTTCGACAAGAATGAATCTGTATTTGAAAGAACGCTGACAATGGATCGCATAGATGCGAAGTATCAGTTTATAGCAAAAAACGATGCTTATTCAAGCTTATACGATCATTACCAATTGAGGAAAGGATTTAAGAATTACTTAATCGATGAAAACGGAGTAATTATGGCAATGAATCTTTCACCCAACGATTTAGATCAGTTATTGAAAAAGAATTAATTGATTTCATTTATTATAAAGCGTTTCATTTCCAGAAAATGAGACGCTTTATTCTTTTTATTTTTATCTTGCAGCGTAAATCACAACAAGAATGGCAAAGCGACAAAATACACAAGTCAACAATGGCATAATAGCAAAAACACTAGACTGGGCATACTCTAAAGCCGTAAGCGGATTTACCGGAGTAGACTCTGCGTACGATTTGGGCAATAGCTACCTCGCACAACAAGGGTCACTCGAAGCCCAGGTAGACTCCCTGATTAAATGGCAAGTAGCCAAAGCAGCAACAAGCGGTTTTGTGACAGGGCTGGGAGGAGTTATGATAATGCCGCTGACGGTGCCGGCTAATATAGCCAGCGTAATTTATGTTCAGATACGAATGATTGCAGCCATAGCATACATGGGAGGACACGATATTCGCGAAGACAGGGTAAAGTCGCTGATTTATATATGTATGGTAGGCAACGGAGCCAAAGAATTACTGAAAGATGTGAGTGTAAAAGCGGGAGAAAGGCTCGCAGCCAAAATAGCAGAAAAAGTAAGTACCAGCATAGCAAGCAAAACAGGGGAAAAGAGTGTCACCTCCTTAGGTAAAGCCGTGCCGGTATTGGGGGGCGTAGTAGGCGGTTCATACGATGCGATAACAACAAGAGTAGTAGGCAAAGTGGCCAAAAAGATTTTTATTGACAAACAAGCTTCAGAAAAAGACTAAAACCAAACTAAAGCATCACTCAAAAACATATTCCGTTGATAATACAAATCTTACCCCTTGCTTTTTTGCTTTATCAAAAATAGCCTTGGCATTCTCATTACCCGAATTTATCCAAGACATGCAATCTGTGAGAACAGTAACCTTCTTTGCCAACTCATCGCTTTCATCGAGAATATCATTCAAAGAGCTTGCAACACAATAGTCTGCCGCTTCACCCATCAACAACACTTCATCGAAAGCATTCAGTACCGACAACAAGGTTCTATTCAAGTGGGTTCCCACCTCATTCTCCCACTCTACTGCAGCTCTAAAAACACTATAATGTTCTGTTGATTGTGAATATCCTTTATAGAACAATTCATACGAATGTGCATTGTCAATAGCCCACTGGGTCAGGCTGTCTGTCAAAGCCTTATTGATTGCCCATCCCTCTGTACCCAATATACAATGCATAGGCCATATGGTGCAAACACCTCCCTTAGCCTCCAGTTGCTCAAGATAAGGAAGCGCCTTTTCTTTATTAAATTGAGGAATCCAAACTCCTTTTCTCACATCAAAAGCGGTTATCGAAGAGAACAGAGCCGGACGATTGCCTAGCTCTCCTTTCCAATAACATTGATGAGCAATATGAATCGGCTGATGAGAATCCAATGTAAGTGCTATATAAGAGATTTGCTCCTGATTCTTTAATATAAAATCAGCCATACGTTTCACGTCGGCATCCGCACCTTTCACAAACAGTTCTCCTGTTGGTAAGGTAAAATCATTTTGGATATCAACACCCAGTATAGCTACTTTTTTCATAATCTCCTGTATTTGTTCAATATTATATTAGCTCTTACAAAGATACGACAAAAGGTAACAAAAGTAACACATATTACACAGTTTCTACCGTGTCACTTTGGGTAATTACAAATCAATTTTACCACACTAATGAAGGGAGTAACAACCTTTATCTAATTTAGATAAATATAATCAGAAATGATAAAAATGCCGTATCTTCAAGCAATAAAATGGCTCTTATGCAAATACATATAAACAAGGGTGTTTTCTATTCATTTAAGATAAAAGACAGAAAACGATTAGAATCGGGCATTCTCCTCGTTGAAGGAGAAGATTGGGTACTGATCAGCAGTATTTTTTCTGATTATATTGTGGATGGTTATATGCTCATTAATAAAAAGTATATAACATCTATACACAGAACCGAAAAAGAGATGTTTACCGAAAAGGTACTGAAAGCCTCTGAAAAAACCGACATTGTACCATACATAGATATACCTCACTTATCGATAGACTCTCTTTTCAAATGGCTTGAAGACAAACATATTGTTTTTCAGATAGACAACAGAGATGAGAACCAATGCTGGATAGGTAAAATATTAGACTCGACCAAGAAATCCATATTCCTTACACCGCTTACGCCTAAAGGAGAATGGGACAAGTCTTTATATTACGCTTTTCGCAAAGCCAATATTCGTATCATTTCTTTCAATAGTGATTATATCAATTCACTAATGGCATATAACAAAAAACATGTTGAAGAGAGTGAATGATAACCTAAAATAATAAAATATGCAGCTTTACAAATAATACACAGACTAAATACTTATTAAATAAAAAAATAAGATGAAATGGGGAAATTTAAGACTTTTTGTTCCCAATTTTTTTTTATATTTTTACACCGCATTTACTTAAAGAGTACCAAAAGATTATATGGAAGAAGAAAAGATTGTACTACCCGAAATAAATTATTCTGACGATGATATAAAAACCCTCGACTGGCAGGAACATATCCGCCGTCGTCCGGGTATGTATATAGGAAAGTTAGGCGACGGTTCATCTGCGGATGATGGTATATATGTACTTCTCAAAGAGGTGCTGGACAACTCCATTGACGAATATATGATGGGATTTGGCAAAAACATCGATGTCTCTATCACCGACGGGGTTGTCAAGGTACGCGACCACGGGCGTGGTGTACCATTGGGAAAAGTAAAAGACGTTTCTTCGAGAATGAATACCGGTGCTAAATACGATTCCAAAGCTTTTAAGAAGTCTGTCGGATTGAATGGCGTTGGTATAAAGGCCGTAAATGCATTGTCTTCTTTTTTCCTTATCCAAAGTTATCGTGATGGTCAAACAACTTCTGTTGAATACTGTAGAGCTATTGTAGAAAAGGAAGAAACAATACACCCTACAAATGATGAGAATGGTACTCTTATCGAATTTATTCCGGATCCTACAATTTTCACAGGATACGCCTTTAGGGACGACTATGTAGAAAGCCTTCTTAAAAACTATGTATTCCTCAATACAGGGTTAACAATAACATATAACGGAAAGAAATTCCACTCCAAAAATGGTCTTGTAGATTTACTTAATGAGTATATGACTTCCGA
The DNA here is from genome assembly GCF_951230145.1 of Dysgonomonas sp. Marseille-Q5470. NCBI lineage: Bacteria > Pseudomonadati > Bacteroidota > Bacteroidia > Bacteroidales > Dysgonomonadaceae > Dysgonomonas > Dysgonomonas sp. Marseille-Q5470. Next base: position 14,105 of record NZ_CATNVE010000007.1, read on the forward strand.
GCCTTTATACCCTATCATCCACATGAAGGAGGCAGATATAGAGGTGGTGATCACACATACAGATCAGTATGGAGAAGAATATTACTCATTTGTGAATGGACAGCATACAACACAAGGGGGAACACACCAGTCGGCTTTTCGCGAATCACTTTCTCGTGTGATAAAAGAATTCTATAACAAGAATTTCGATTATGCCGATATCCGTAGCGGAATAGTTGCGGCAATAAGTGTAAAAGTAGAAGAACCGGTTTTTGAGTCGCAAACAAAGACTAAGCTCGGATCTAAAGATATGGGGCCCGGAGGTCCTTCTGTTCAGAAATTTATCGGTGATTTCTTAAAGAAAGAACTGGATAACTATTTGCACAAGCATGCGGATACTTCAGAAGCTTTATTGAAAAAAATCCTGGAATCGGAAAAAGAGCGTAAAGCTATTGCCGGCGTAACAAAACTGGCTCGCGAACGTGCCAAGAAAGCAAACCTGCACAATAAGAAGTTACGCGACTGCCGTATACATTACAGTGATGCCAAAGGAGACAATCTGGAAGAAACAAGCATATTCATCACCGAGGGAGACTCTGCGAGCGGATCGATTACAAAAAGCCGGAATCCAAATCTGCAGGCTGTATTCAGCTTACGAGGTAAACCACTAAACAGTTTTGGGCTAACAAAGAAGATCGTCTACGAAAATGAAGAGTTCAACCTTCTACAGGCTGCTTTGAATATCGAAGACGGACTGGATGGATTACGCTACAACAAGATAATTATTGCAACCGATGCCGACACCGACGGGATGCATATACGCTTGTTGCTACTCACATTTTTCTTACAGTTCTTCCCTGATCTGATAAAGAAAAACCATGTATATATTCTTCAAACGCCTCTCTTCCGTGTACGAAACAAGAAAGAGACAATCTATTGCTATACAGAAGAGGAGCGACTGAATGCAATCAAAAAACTGGGTTCGAATCCGGAGATAACACGATTTAAAGGATTGGGGGAAATATCTCCCGATGAATTCGTTCATTTCATAGGAAAAGATATTCGCCTCGACCGTGTATCGATGAAAAAAGAAGACTCGGTAAGCAACATGCTCAACTTCTATATGGGCAAGAATACACCCGAAAGACAAGAGTTTATTATCGACAATCTTGTAATCGAAGAAGATTAACATCATTATATGAATAACAACGCACACGCAATTATCCTTATTTCATCGCCCGATCGTCCGGGACTGGTAGCCGCAGTTACCGACTTTATCAATATAAACGGTGGAAATATCATCAATCTGGAGCAGCATGTAGATAAGCAGGAAAATACGTTCTTTATGCGTATAGAATGGGATCTCTCAAACTTCATTATTCCGAAGGAGAAAATAAGTGACTACTTCCAAACCCTATATGCGAACAAGTATAACATGACATTCAGGTTATACTTTAACGACCATACACCGCGTATGGCCGTTTTTGTTTCCAAAATGTCGCATTGCCTTTTTGATATACTGGCTCGCTACACAGCCGGAGAATGGAAAGTAGAGATACCTCTCATCATCAGCAATCACGAAGACCTACGATGGGTAGCAGAACGCTTTGGCATTGAATATCATGTACTAAAGCTCAACAAAGACAATAAGGACGAAATAGAAGCAAAACAACTCGTTCTCTTAGAAGAAAAGAAGATCGACTTTATTGTTTTAGCTCGCTATATGCAGATACTGACCGATAAGTTTATTGAGTCATATCCAAACAAAATAATCAATATACATCATTCCTTTTTACCCGCCTTTGTAGGTGCAAGACCATATCATGCGGCTTACGAACGAGGAGTAAAAATAATAGGGGCTACAAGCCATTATGTAACAACCGAACTTGATGCGGGACCGATTATAGAACAAGATATTACACGTATCTCTCACCGTGATAGTGTTGAGAATCTGGTACGCAAAGGTCAGGACTTGGAAAAGATTGTACTCTCTCATGCTATAGAAAGTCACCTGAAAAGACGCATATTGGTATATAAAAATAAGACTATCTTATTTTCATAAAGTAGAAATATTCTGGCGTTTTATGTTATTTAATATACTATGGCTAGAAGATTTTAAACTATGTTTGGTTATATTTGTACTGCTTTAAGTTTAGTCCACTCAAAATCTATAAAAATATAATAATATTAATCTTAAATACGATCGTATGTTTAAAAATCATCCTAAAGGTTTATTAGCAGCATCATTATCAAATATGGGAGAACGTTTCGGCTTCTATGTAATGATGGCTATATTAACGCTGTTTTTAATGTCTAAATATGGACTAGACAAAGAAGGCGCAGGTAGTATTTTCACTACATTTTATTTTTTCATTTATCTACTAGCATTAGTTGGTGGAATTATAGCAGATGCTACAAAAAAGTATAAAGGAGTTATTCTTGTAGGAATAATATTAATGGCCCTTGGTTATGTAGTCCTAGCATATCCAACTCCCACCCCTGTTCCTGATAAAGATCTATATATAAAACTTACTTACCTGGCTTTAGGTTTGATAGCCTTTGGAAATGGGTTATTTAAAGGTAACCTACAAGCATTAGTAGGTCAAATGTATGATAATGAAAAGTATAACAAAATGCGAGATTCAGGCTTTTCATTATTTTATATGTTTATTAATGTCGGGGCTATTTTTGCTCCAATATTTGCTGTTGCAGCCAGAAATCTATGGCTCAAAATGAATAACTTTGCTTATGAAGCCGACCTTCCTGCTCTTTGTCATGGTTATTTAAACAATAGCCTCTCATCTGATGCATCGACTAGACTAAGCGAGCTTGCAGCAAAAGCAAACTTAAGTGGAGCTCCTGCAAATATGTCAGATTTTGTAAATAATTATCTGGAAGTCTTCAATCGTGGATATCAGTATGCATTTGCTATTGCTGTTATCGCTATGCTTATATCCCTTACAGTCTATATAGTTAATAAGAAAAAATTTCCGGATCCTGCTAAAAAGAAAGTTCTTGAAGCAGCATCAGCGGATAAAAAGGCTGAAATTGAAATGTCTGCAAACGAAATCAAGCAGCGTTTGTATGCATTGTTTGCTGTATTTGCTGTTGTAATTTTCTTTTGGTTCTCATTTCATCAGAATGGTCTTACATTAACCTATTTTGCACAACAATATACAGACCTGAGAGCTTTAGATATCAATCTATTCGGATTGGTTTCGATTCAGGGTGCAGAATTATTTCAAGTTGTAAATCCAACATTTGTTGTTTTACTTACCCCTGTAATGCTTGGAGTGCTAGGTTGGCTAAAAGCAAAAGGCATTGAGTTAAGTGCTCCTCGTAAAATAGCAATCGGTATGGGTGTTGCAGCTATGGCTTATGTAGTGATGACTTTAGGATCAATGGGACTACCAGCATCCAGTGAAGTAGAAGCAATGGGAGGTCTAAGTAATGCAAAAAGAGTAACACCATTATTATTATTTGGTACATATTTTATATTAACTGTTGCCGAACTATTTATTAGTCCGTTAGGTTTGTCTTTTGTTTCTAAAGTTGCACCGCCTAAATTACAAGGTTTAATGCAAGGCTGTTGGCTTGGAGCAACAGCATTAGGGAACAAATTGTGTCAAGTCGGAGTTATATTATATGTTAGTACATCTCTAACAATCACGTGGTCTGTATTTGTTGGGGCATGTATCCTTTCAATGTTTATGATGTTATTTATGATTAAATGGCTTGAAAGAGTTGCTAAGTAAAAAATATTAGTCTTATAACAATAACCCCGATCATATTAGTTATGATCGGGGTTATTGTTTATATCGTAACAGTTTTATTCTATTTCTTTTCCATCAATCTCAGGAGTAGTCTCAATCAAGTCTTTCTTATTCTCTTTCTTGCTTCGGAAAACAACAACCAGATAAATTATCGACAAGATAGAAGCAGCACACAACAAATATACGCCACTCCCCGCTCCCGGCAATTTATAGAACAAGTTCAGAGAAACAATAAAAGCAAATATGCTTGTTATTAGTAAAAGGACTCTTGCCGTTTTTTGTCTTAGCATAATCCAAAAACCAATTGTAATTACACTAAACAAAGGCACTAAATACACCACATGAGCACTATATACCCACTCTTTATTCTTGGAAAAGAACTTAATAAAGTTGGTAGCCTTCGTTATCTTTTTTTGTAAATCGGGCACATCCCACCCTACAATCTTATGGCCCCACTTATCAAACCAAGGAAGAAAGAAAGCTATAATGAAAAGCAGAGCAAAAATAAGCTCAAACGATAAATACCTGTTTTTCTTTTCCATACGATTCTCTATAATTCAATTTCATCGGCTGAAATATAGCCATGTGTTATACAATAAAAGATAAGTCCCGAAACTGTTTTTATTCCCAGCTTAGCTGTTATATTTTTTCTGTGCGAAAGCACTGTGTTCAAGCTTATATTTAATTTATCTGCCACCTCTTTATTTAAAAAGCCTAATGCTATGAGACGAAGGACATCCAATTCTCGTTCAGATAGAGGCTGTCTTTTGTTATCACGCGTAATGCGTCCGCTAACAAAAAGTTCTTGCAGATCTTCAATTCCCGATTCGGACAATTCGTCAATCATTGGTTTCAGCACCTTTTCTCTTATGCGATTATGCTTCTCCAGATCTTTCTGAAAGCTGTCTATTGTAAATATAACAGCATAACACATATTCTCATTAAAATTACCCGATATATGCTTTATTATAATGCTCTTGAGATCGGTCAACAAGGCAAGGGGAGCATCTCCATTTACCATTCCCTGCTCTATCTGAACCATTAATTCCTCTTTAAATTCAGAGAACAGTCTGCTGATGAGTTTCATTTGAGCATTGTTGGGGTCGCTCATACCGATGAAAGCTTTCAAATGCTTCTCAAAGTTGTATAACTGCCCATGAATCAGATATGCATCTGTCTGCTTCAAATACTTAATGACAAGCTGAATATCGAACTTCTGAAGCTTCTTTTGAGGAAAATAATCTTCGTTAAGAAAAGTATTCAGTATTACAAGAAAAAATTCTGTATTTACTCCAACCGAATCGCATATCTCGCCTATACTTTTGTCACCAAGTCCGAGCTTGATTCCAAAACGATTAACAACAGGTATCAGCTGATGATTATCCTCTATTACTTCCGATAAAATGGATGATGATTCTAAAAAAAGCATAACTTTAGGTTTTCGTTTTTTCCGTAAGCAAAAGTACAGATTAATTCTGAAAACATATTTCTATTTTATATCAGTAATTTTATATTAAACCTATTATTACTCAATGCTTATAGATTTTAACAATAATCTGTTAAAAACAATCGATAGCAAATCTAGAGTTCTGTAATAAACAAATACGGAGGACAATTGTTTACATATTATATACAACGATAAAGAACACTATATATGAAAAAGATTTTATTTACGTGTATAATGCTCTCAGGACTGATAATCAGTTCTGTAAACGCACAAAATATAAATAATAACAATCAAAAAACAAGAACTATGAAATTTGAATTACCAAAGTTGCCTTATGCAACAAATGCTCTAGAACCTGTAATTGGTCAACAAACAATTGAATTACATTATGGTAAACACCTTCAGACTTATATTACAAATCTGAACAATCTGATTCAAGGTACTAAGTTTGAAAATGCAGACCTAGAAACAATCGTAAAAGAAAGCGATGGAGCTATCTTTAACAATGCCGGCCAGACATTGAACCACAACATATATTTCCTTTCATTCAGTCCTAACGGTGGCGGCGAACCTAAAGGTAAACTTGCCGAAGCGATCAATGCTGAGTGGGGATCTTTCGAAAACTTCAAGAAAGAATTTGTAACAGCCGGTACAGGAGTATTTGGTTCAGGATGGGTATGGCTTGCAAAAGATAATGCAGGAAAACTACAAATAACAAAAGAACCTAATGCAGGAAATCCGATTACAAAAGGATTAACTCCACTATTGGGCTTTGATGTATGGGAACATGCATATTATCTAGACTATCAAAACCGTCGCGCAGACCATCTTGCTGAGCTTTGGAAGATTATCGACTGGAATGCAGTAGAAGCTCGCTATTAAGAAAAAAACAACTTTTAGATATTAAAAAAGCTCCTTATTACTAAGGAGCTTTTTTATATATTATAGTTTCAGATATTAATTGATATATTTTATTTTCTTCACAAATTTAGGAGCAACACTAAATCGTTTAGTGTAGCTCATCTGCATAGTTCCCGTATTTAAAGTCATTTTCAACAGCTTAGAATTAGCCACATATATCTGATTCACAACCACAGACAAACCAATAGACCAATCCTCCGCATTGTATCCCATAGATATACGAGGAAATACGGATGGAGAGATTTCAACTTTTTTGAAAGAGCTCAGATTCTCGGTTCCTATATTGAAGCCCACCGAAACGCCTCCCGATAAATAGAAGTTTTTACTGATTATCCAATTATAAACATATCCTCCACTAACACTCAATTGATAGTTTCTTAATCTCTTATGCAGATTTAGCTGTAATGTACTATCAGAGCGTACTTGATTGTAGTATATTCCTCCACCCAATTGCCAGCTTCCGGCAGATTTGAGTTGCTTTTCACTTTGGTTAAATGCTGCTTTATAAGAAAATTTCTTATTATTGAATACATATTGCCCAAACACTCCATATTGAATGATACTTATATCGGGATACAGAGTAAATACCTCATCATTTTGCTCGGTATAAAAACCTTTATATCGTTGAAAAAAAACATCAGCGATAAATTTTCTTCCATAGTAATGATATTGAAAGTCAAATATCGCTGTCTTTCCGCGATCCTTATCGCGCATAAATCCAAACCCATACCCCCCACTTATAGAATAATTTTTGTACGTGATGCCTAGTCCCAAACTCACAGGACTATTGGGCATATAGGTTATTTCATTATTATCATCTATCTCATGAGTTAGTGAAGTATATTTATAATATACATGAGGTTTCACAGACAGCTCATGTTCATACGGTTGAATATATGTGCTATCTACCTGAGCCCGGATTATAAAAGGAGTTAATAAAAATATTAGAAGAAATATAAATTTACAATACTTTAAAATTCTAGCAATAAGAAACATTTAATAAGTTTTATTCGGCAAATTACGTAATATAAACGATCCTACCACCAGAAAAGTATATAAGTTAATGTTTTTAGTTAATTATAAGAAAGGTGTAGATATTAAATCTCCGTATTCTAATAGGTAAATAGAAGAATACGGAGTCAAATTGAAAAGGTTGGAAAGTCCGACTATTATAGATATTCTTCTCAATTCTCACTTTGAATAATTAATTTTTTTGAATAAATTATTTTGATGAGTAAGGGTACTACTGCGATCAGCTAATACATAGTATAGAATACCTGAATTTCATTCTCCAGTTTTTTAATTACGCATAATATCTAAGAATGAAATAGATAAATAGATTTATATCATTATTTTTGTTCTTTTAGTCGTTATAAGTTTTAGTTCTTCTTTAAGACCTAATAAGAGTAACAGAGCTCAGAATAATTCTCATATCGGTATTTTTTCTTCTACGACAAAGTTCCCAAATGAGTCATAGTAAATACAAGTCTTATTTGCTGTATCTATTTCCCATTTATAAATACCTGTTTCTGCCGAATTCTCACAAAAAGTAAAGTAATTAGTCTTACCTTGTTGATGTGCTCTCAGATACTGCTTAAATTTTATAATATCAGTATCAGATATTATATGTAATTTTTCATATTCAGCCTCCGACAAAACTGTGTGTCCATCATTGCCGACGTATTCGGCATGACCATCATTCACATAAATAGAATACCTTGATACCCCCATGGCAATAAGATCGCGGATATACTGAGGAAAATCAGCACCACTCTTAACTTTAGAATGAGCGTCTTCTATTTGACGGAGTGTAAACATGTTCACTATTTGATTCGATATTATAAACAAAATAATCAGATCAAATGTTCATTCAACCTAATATTTACGAATAGTTATAAGTATCTGAATATTTACACATTTTAGACAAATTGAATATTTTGATAAAATATTCAATAGATTGATAGAAAATTGAAAATATAATTTCAATTTTAAGATAAATAAAATATATAAAAGCTTACAAATTCTCTTTTTTATAGGGCTAATCTCCTTCAGCTTTATAAAAAAAATGGATGCCATTTATAATGGCATCCATTTTATCTATATTATATCTATACAATATTAATACACGTGTCCGTCGTCTTTCAAATCTTTGACATCGAATTTTTTCTTCTCTAAAGAGTTCCAAGCATAGATAATATATCCTAATACAAATGGAACAAATAAAGAAACTACACTCATCACGGTAAGGGTAAACTCACTCGATGAAGAATTTTCGATAGTCAGAGAACTCTGAAGATCTGTAGAAGATGGATAGTAAGCAGTATTGTTAAAGCCTGTAATAAGCAACAACATACACACTGTTAGCACTGTACCCACTCCTGTAAACCAAATACCGGAATGATATTCCTTACTTAGTAATGTTTTACCAATACCAAACAATACCAGCAGAACCCCAACAAGGAATACAACTCCTACGATTGGCATTTCTATCATGTTTAAGAAGTATTTGTATTGTACAAGCTCCACTACTTTCGTCACAGGATCTACAGCATAACCTTTTGCTAAGAACGTCCATATAACAAATGCAAGAAAGAACACGACAAAAGGAATTGCATTAAGTAATAAATATTTTCTGGAACGACTTACTAAAGTAGCATCTTGAAGACGATTGATAAAGAACAAGCATGCCAATGTACGGGCAAGGAAAAACACTGTCAATCCTAGTAACCAGCAACGAGCGTCAGCAAGAGCCTCAAGTCCGTGCCATTCAGTACCCCAACGGCTGATAACAGGATTCAAAACGTCTGTCATATTTCCTTTGTTCACCGTAAAATCTGATCCTGTAAAGAATGTGGCTAATGCCGCACCTACAAGAAAAGTACCTAATAGTCCGTTGCAAAACAAGAACCATCTATAAGTATTACGCCCAAACACATTGCCCGGTTTCGACTGAAATTCGTATGATACAGCTTGCAATACGAAGCAGAACAAAATAGCCATCCATACCCAATATGCACCGCCAAAGCTGGTAGAGTAGAACAATGGAAAGGACGCAAACAATGCACCTCCAAATGTCACAAGGGTAGTAAAGGTATATTCCCATTTACGGCCTAATGCATTTACCAATATCATGCGTTCCTTTTCGTCTTTTGCTAATGAGAAAAGCATCGACTGTCCACCCTGAACAAACAAGAGGAATGCAAATATCCCCCCGATCAGGCATATAAGGAACCACCAATAATGTTGTAAAAATGAATAATCCATAGTTATATCTTTTTTTAGTTAAAAAATCAAGTTTTAGTGTGAGCCTGCCGGTCCTTTTTTAATTTGGTTCAGCATAATACGGATCTCTGCAATAAGCAGTGCCGTAAACAATGCCAAAAACAAACAGAATGTTATCACTACAGATTGAGTAGATACCGCAGACACTGCAGCTTGTAGAGGAAGTACATCTTGTATAGCCCAAGGCTGACGCCCCACTTCGGCAACTAACCATCCCGCCTGACTTGCAACATATACCAATGGGATAGTCCAAAGACAAATCCACAAAAGCCACTTTTTCTGCTCAAGATCTTTTCTTCGATAAACAAAGAATGTCATAACCATGAACAATAGGATAAAATATCCACCCAGATAAACCATAATATGGAAACTCCAATATACGGTTTTAGATAAGTTAGGAACTAACTGCTCGGGGCTATCAAGATAGCCATACCCGAAGTAAGCAAAGTTAGCTTTCAATGTTTCTTTATATTGTACAGCCGAAGCATCATCTCCGTCTTTTTTAGCCTTCTTATAGTCTGCCAATGCCTGTATCGCGGCTTTACCTTTAGATTGCATTTCGGCAAAAGACAAAGCGGTTGTTCCATCCGGTTTTGGATAACCTCCATCTATGATATCCTTAATACCGGGCACGTATGCCTCCGTATCATAGAATGCAATTAGAGAGAGTGCACCCGGAAGTTTAATTGGAGGAAATAAGAACGCATCTTCTCCGTCATTGAATGATTTTTTAGAAGGATTCGGAATACCAAAAAGTACCAATCCTTCGTTTGTACCCCCTTCATAGAGACCCTCCATTACAGCGAGTTTCATCGGTTGTTTTTCTGCAACCTGTACTGCCGAACCGTGACCTGTATAAATAGTAAGTAACGATGCTATCAATCCGAAAACTGTAGCAACCTTCATACTTTGTTGAGCAAACTGTGTGTCCCTTTTCTTAAGCATATACCATGCTGCTATACCCATCACAAATACAGCTCCCAAGATCCAGCTGGAAAGGACTGTATGGAAAAATTTGTTTATAGCTACCGGCGACAATGCCACAGCCCAGAAGTCAACCATTTCGTTACGAGTTGTGTCCGGATTAAATTCCATGCCAACAGGAAATTGCATCCAAGCATTAGCCACCAATATCCATACAGCAGACAGGGTTGCTCCTGTAATAGTTAACCAAGTGGCAGCCAAGTGCACCTTCTTGCTTACACGTTTCCATCCAAAGAACATGATGGAAATAAATGTTGCCTCCATAAAGAATGCAACAATAGCTTCAATAGCCAATGGCGCACCAAAGATATCTCCTACAAACCAGCTGTAGTTTGACCAGTTGGTACCAAACTGAAATTCCATGATAATCCCAGTAGCAACTCCGATAGCAAAGTTGATACCAAAAATAGTCATCCAAAATTTCGCAGTTTTTTTCCACTGTTCATTGCCTGTACGCACATACATTGTCTCCATGATTGCCATAATGACCCCCAGACCCAATGTCAAAGGAACAAACAACCAGTGATACATTGCTGTCATAGCAAACTGACCTCTAGACCAGTCTATTAACGATGCATTTAGTAGTTCCATAAATAATAATTTTATATTAGTAAATATATGAGGATTTTATTTTACTCGTTTATTGTCGATATCTTGGTCAACGTTTCACTTACATAATCAGCCTTACCTTGTTTATCAGTTAGGTTGCCAAAAGTTAGGAAAAATTGAATTCAGAAATCGGCTCTATTATGTCTGTTTATTTTTTTAAAATTGAAACTCTTTGTATTCTAGTCCGAAGTTTTGAGCAACGGCCTTATATACAACGTCTCCTTTTACAATATTCAATCCTTTGCGTAGATCTTTATGCTCACGGCATGCTGCCTCCCAGCCCATATTAGACAGATTTAATGCGTACGGCAAAGTAGCATTAGTCAAAGCTAACGTTGAAGTCATCGGAACAGCTCCCGGTATATTGGCAACACAGTAATGCACTACATCATCAATAACAAACACAGGATCTAAATGCGTTGTTGGTTTTGATGTCTCAAAACAGCCACCTTGGTCGATAGCCACATCCACCATAACGGTTCCCGGCTGCATATCTTTAAGCATTGCTCTCGATATTACCTGAGGAGCCTTATCGCCAGCAATAAGCACAGCGCCCACTATAAGGTCAGCATCCTTTATCAGCTCTTTTATTGTATGCGTATCAGAATATCTTGTTGTAACATTGGCCGGCATAATATCGCTCAAATAGCGAAGACGCGGAAGACTCTTATCCAGAATGGTTACTTTTGCACCTATTCCGGCAGCTATTTTAGCCGACTGAGCTCCAACAATACCACCACCTATTACAATTACGTGTGCAGGTTTCACACCCGGAACACCTCCAAGCAAGACGCCTTTTCCCAGATGCGGCTTTTCAAGGAAGCGAGCACCTTCTTGAATAGCCATACGTCCGGCCACTTCACTCATCGGTATAAGTAGCGGTAACGAGCGGTCGGGCAATTCAACGGTTTCGTATGCTATACAGATAGCTTTGCTCTTTATCATAGCTTCTGTTAGCTCAAGACTCGATGCAAAATGGAAATACGTAAACACTATTTGATTTTCGCGGATAAGATGATATTCTTGCGGGATAGGTTCCTTAACCTTCACAATCATATCCGAAATGGCATAAATTTCTTCTGCCGTAGTTAATATTTTAGCACCGGAAGCCGTGTAATCAGTATCATTGATTCCGCTGCCAAGTCCGGCTCCGGCTTCTATATATACCTCATGTCCACAGACAACCAACTCATGCACACCTGCCGGCGTAACGGCAACGCGATTTTCAAATGCTTTCAGCTCTTTAGGAATACCAATTTTCATTTCTCTTGCTTTTTGTATTTATTTATAAAATACCTGATTTAAGCTTCTCCAATAGGACCGTTTATCGGTGGTAAAAAACCTGCCGAATTATCAACTTGTATGGATCCATTTTGAGATTCAAATCGGTTAATGTTTTCATTCAGAGCATACAACAGGCGTTTCGCATGTTCAGGGGTAATTACTATTCTCGATTGTACTTTGGCTTTGGGCATACCGGGCAAAATACGTACAAAATCGATAACAAATTCTGATGACGAATGGGCTATAATAGCCAGATTAGAATATATGCCTTGTGCAATATCATCCGGCAGTTCTATTTGAATTTGATTGTTCTGATCGTTGTTCTCCATAATTTAATTAGATTGTTTTTTTAGTCTATAACCCTTCATATACAAAGGAAAATAAATATCATAAAATAACAAAATATAACATCAACATTTTTATAATATAAATACTCTCTTTTGTGCCCATTAAGAGGCCTTCAGCTTATTATTATCTTTTTCTTCGTTATCAAGTGTTAACAGAACCTTTTCTTTCTTTTTTCTCTTACGTAAAACAATTATTTGAGAAACAGTACCGACAAAACCTAATCCCAACATCACGAATTGCATTGTCTGATTACTTTTAAACACAACTAATGTAGTAAGAATTATCATAGTCCACATGATACTAATTGATATAATCAACCCTTTTGTACTAAAGCCATTATTGACGCGCCTTATATATGGACCTGTGATCTTATGATCTAACAATTTCTGATGAAGACGAGGCGAGCTCTTAGCAAATAAGACGCCGGTAAGAAGGATAAATGGTGTGGTTGGAAGTCCCGGAGTTACTATTCCCAATAGTCCAAGGCCTAATGAGATTAAGCCTAATATTATAAATAAATACTTTTTCATTTCCTATTATTGCGTATCGGTTCAGATATTGTATCCAAGCCAAAAACAAAGAAAAGAAAAAAGTATGAATAAATAAAATATAATTGGCTTTATTAGTCTAGTGAAAATCGTTTAACAGGGCAGAAATAATCTGAACTTATCAAAAAAACATTGAAGATAAAATACATTTTTTGCTGACTCTTAGCATTATCAAAAAAAGAGAATAAAATTGAAATGAGAACTTCGGTATAACTTAATTTTACTACTTTTGCATTTCAAAAAAATAAGTAATGCAAAAACATGATCTTTGTTGCATTGGGCATATCACTTTAGATAAAGTAGTTACACCCAAAAGCACAGTGCATATGCCCGGCGGTACGGCTTTTTATTTTTCACACGCTATTCGTCATTTTACCGATATAAATTATACATTGGTAGCATCGCTGGCTCAGTCAGAAATGTCTGTAGTGGACGATTTACGTTCAAAAGACGTAGATGTGCATGTAGTACCGAGTAAGCACTCTGTCTATTTTGAAAACATCTATGAAGAGAATCAGAATAACCGAACTCAACGAGTGTTGGCAAAAGCTGATCCTTTTTCTGTTGACGCACTAAAAGATATAGATGCCGACATATTCCTTTTAGGTGCTTTACTTGCCGATGATTTCTCATTGGAGCTGGTAGAATATCTTTCTAAAAAAGGCTTGATAGCGATAGACTCTCAAGGGTATCTAAGAGAGGTGAGAGACCAGAATGTCTATCCTATAGACTGGGCTAATAAAGAAGAAATACTAAAACATGTTCATGTTCTGAAAGTGAATGATCTGGAAATGGAAGTTCTAACAGGCATGAAAGACATTAAACAGGCATCGAAACAGCTTCACGCTTGGGGAGTAAAAGAAGTTTTGGTTACTTTAGGCAGTCTGGGTTCTGTAATCTATGATGGAAACAATTTCTATAAAATACCGGCTTATAAGCCGAAAGATGTAGTGGACGCAACAGGGTGTGGCGATACTTACGTTACAGGCTACTTATATCAGAAAGCTAAAGGAGCAACAATAGAAGATGCCGGAAAGTTTGCAGCAGCTATGGCGACCATAAAAATAGAAGGATCGGGCCCTTTCAACGGAACAAAAGAAGATGTTGAAGATCGGATTAAGAATGCCGAACAGATTATACCGGAATTTTAATTATCCAGAATTTATAATACATAAAAAAGGCTTTTAGTTGCTATCTAAAAGCCTTTTTCTATTTATAAGACAGAATATATCTATTTTCTTAAATTCTTCACGAACGATACTGCAGCTATTATCAGTAATCCGACTACACTCATAATAAGATATGCCCATTTGGGTCCGTAAGCATCGGATACAGAACCTACAAGCAATGGAGAGATAAATGGACCAACGAAACTAATACTCGACATGATAGTTAACGCCGTTCCCACCGGAGTTTTAGCCTTATCTCCTACAATACTGTAGATAGTAGGCACAACGCAAGAAATCCCTAAACCGATGAGCATAAACCCTATAGACGTGATAATTACTTTGGTGATTAAAGCGTCGGAATATCCGATAAAAAGGGACGAAATTATAAATCCTGCAAAAATAAGTGCCCCTGCTATTTGCAACACAGTCTTTTTCTGCCAAATAGTATATGCAAAGTTAGTGAGCATACGCCCCGCAAACATCATCACCATAAATACAAGAAATCCAACTTGCAATGATTCCGGTGCCTTGATCACAGACTGAAAATACACATCGCTCCATTCAAACATTGTATTTTCAACGATAAGAGCCAATAGCCATACCAATCCAAGCTGTATGAGAAGCGACTCAGGGAGATGCAATTTGCCTGTTTTCGCTTTGGAACCTTGCGCAACATTTAAATTCTCTTCCTTTTCAACAGCTTTAGCAGGTTCTTGCAGATATTTGTAATTAAGCATAACAATAGCTATAGCAAGCAAAGTCATACCTAGAAAATGATAGAAAGTAATAACATTCAGATTGATCATCGAATAACCAATAATAGCTCCGATACACGCAGATAAACTCCAACTCGCATGAAATGTCGCAATTATGGGCTTCCCGTATATACGTTCAACCTCAATAGCCTGCGTATTCAACGAAATATCAGTCATATTCCAAAATATACCGAATAAGAACAATGTTATCCCTAATCCTGTAATTCCGGGTACAATACTAACCAAAAACAAGGACAGCGCATATCCGATAATGCTAATTAAAACAGTTTTTTTGCTACCTAAACGAGGAAGCAGAAAACCAACTGCAGGAATAGCGATAAACTTTCCCATCGGAAGCAGAAACATTAATAGTCCGTAATGTAGATAACTTTCGACATTAAAATCTTTCTTTATATCCGGAAGGCGGCTGGCCCAACTGGCAAAACATAATCCTTGAGCAATAAAAATAGATAAAACAGCATATCTAATTCTTTGTTTCGAATATGCCGGTTGTATTTCTGAAGTCATTTCTTAGATATTTTTTTTAACGATGCAAAGATAAAAGTCTTTGATGAAGATTAAGCATTATGTTTAAACAAATATTTATTATAATTGGCATGTAGAACAAATATCTATCAATATTTCGTATTTTTGCATAATTAGTTATTCTACATTCAAATATAAAAGACATATTTTATGAAAAAACATCTATTCACGGGATTTTTGCTATGTTTTTCTCTTGCTGTTTCTTCTCAAAGTATCACCGAGAAAGAATTACAGGAAATACAGTCTAGCTTTAAAGAAGACCCCGCTACTAAGGCTATCCAAAACGTTCTGACATCAAATGCCAACATTACTGCAAATGCACTAAACAACAGCCTTCAAGGGAAAATAGACCATTACTTCAAATATCGGGTAAATGTTAAAGGTATCACTGATCAAAAAAGTTCGGGACGATGCTGGATGTTTACGTCCATGAATGTATTGCGCCCTTCCATCATCGAA
This sequence comes from Dysgonomonas sp. Marseille-Q5470, assembly GCF_951230145.1. Classification (NCBI taxonomy): domain Bacteria; kingdom Pseudomonadati; phylum Bacteroidota; class Bacteroidia; order Bacteroidales; family Dysgonomonadaceae; genus Dysgonomonas; species Dysgonomonas sp. Marseille-Q5470. The sequence goes on from NZ_CATNVE010000007.1 coordinate 30,209, forward strand.
AAATACAATCTGAGTGAATTTGACTTCTCTCACAATTATCTATATTTCTGGGATATATTTGAAAAATCAAATTTATTTTTAGAAAATATAATCGCAACAAGCAAAGATTCTTTCGATGATCGCACCGTAGAATATCTCTTCAAGTCACCTGTAAGTGATGGTGGGGTCTGGAATCTATATTACAATCTTGGACAAAAATATGGTGTTGTACCTCAAGAAGTAATGCCGGAAACAGCACACTCGAATAACACGAGACAGATGATTAACCTTGTAAACGAAAAACTGCGTCGAGGAGGATACAATCTTCGTGAACAAGCAGCTTCAGGAAAAAAGACACAGGAGTTAAGAAACGAAAAAGCAACTATCTTGAAAGATGTATACCGGATTCTGGTTCTTTGCCTTGGCGAGCCCCCAAAACAGTTTACATGGAGATATAAGGATAAAAACGGAAGCGTAAAAGAACTCAGCAACTATACGCCTCAACAGTTTTATAAAGAGATTACACCGGAAGATTATTCTCCGAGCAACTATATAATGATAATGAATGATCCTACACGTGAATATTACAAGTTGTATGAGATCCAGAATTATAAAAACACAATAGAAGGTATAAACTGGATATATCTGAACTTGCCAAATGAAGATATTAAGAAAGCAGCATTAGCCTCTATCAAAAGCAATGAGCCGATGTACGCTTCATGCGATGTTGGCAAACAGATGAATAGAGAATCAGGTATATTAGATCCCGAAATGTATGATTATGAATCATTGCTGGGTGTAAACTTGTCGATGGACAAAAAAGCGCGCATTTTAACCCGTCAAAGTGGATCCACGCATGCCATGACTCTTGTTGGATGTGATACGGATATGAGCGATCAGCCTATTAAATGGGAGTTTGAAAATAGTTGGGGTGCAGCATCAGGAAACAAGGGATACTTAACCTTTACAGATAAATGGTTTAGCGAGTATATGTTTCGTATAGTGGTACATAAGAAGTATTTGGATGCTAAGGCTCAAAGTTGTTTGACTCAAAAACCGATACAGTTACCAATGTGGGATTATATGAACTAGCCCTTTTGTTAAATTATTTATAATAATCTTGTTCTTAGTTATTTGGAAACAAGTATCTATGGGAAATAGGCTATTTAAATGTTAAAATATTAAAGAAATTGGCATGCATGGTTAGCAAAATTTATAAAAAATATGTTTTATAATATGTTTTTTTATTTGGCGAGGACTCATAAATGTAGTTCCTTTGTAATGATAACCAAACAATCTTTATTTACCTTAAAGCCTAATACCTAATTAACTCAAACATACGAGGAGGTTTCATTCAGAAGCCTCCTCGTATGTCGTTTTAGGCCTTTTGGAATTTCACTGCAGTCCAATTGTCTTTTTGTGTATTGTGACAGAATGTTAATCCATGTTTTTTGCATTCTTCGGTTATAACGGGGATATCATCAATATAGAATCCGCTCATATACAAGCATCCACCGTTGTTTAAAACAGATGCATAAGCATGAATATCATTCAGCAGAATATTTCGATTAATATTGGCTAATATAACATCAAAAGACATATCTGCGAGTAGGTCTGCCCCTCCTATCCGAATCGTAATATTATCTATGCCATTCAATTTTATATTCTCCATCGCATTGTCGTATGCCCACTGATCAATATCTATTGCTTCGATCGGTCCGGCTCCACGCATTGAGGCTAAGATAGCCAGGATAGCTGTCCCGGTACCCATATCAAGCAAAGATCTTCCGGTGAAGTCTTCTTTCAATATTTCTCTTATCATCAGCTCGGTAGTTTGATGATGACCGGTTCCAAATGCCATTTTAGGATCTATATATATGTTATAGTCATATATCGCCGGAGCATTATGAAAGGTGCTTTGTATTATGCATTTATCATCGATAATCAAAGGCTGAAAATAGTTTTTTTCCCATTCTTCGTTCCAATTTTTCTCTTCAATCTCCTTATAGGTATAAGTTATCTTTGCTTCGTAAGGAAAATTCTCTAAAATTTCGTTCAATTGAGCCTCATCAAACAAATCGCTTTGAATGTATGCCGTAGTCCCCAGTTCGTTCTCAACAAAGCTCTCGAAGCCTATATCAGCAATAGTTGCAGATAGAATACTGTTAACTATCTCGTCGTTGGGAGAGCACGTAAAAGTTACTTCTGTATATTTCATATTAATATTAATTTGCGTTGTTGCAAAAGTAGTGTTTTATAATGAAGTCGTCTTTGCTTTTTAGATTTAGTTTTACACAGCGACAAATAATCTTTCTGTGATTTTAAATAAAACAAAAAGCACTTACTATTCACCTAGAATACAGCGTAATACACAAATATACATATTCTGTATATTTTTCGTCATATTATCTTAACAAAACATTAATAATGTGAAGATTATATTTTCAAATCTTTTCATTTTACTTTGTGAGATATTATAAACTGTGAGTATGAAACGATATTTTTCTATTTTCTTTCTATTTTCTATACTTTGTAGTGCCACCTCTTATGCTCAGGATTCTTTAGCCTTTAAGCCATCGGGGAAGATTATTGCTCGAAGCTTTCTTGATTTTAGTAAAGGCTTTGGTGATGATGATAAGTCAGGGTTTGATATCACAAGAGCTCTCCTTGGATATAATTATAAATTCACACGTACGTTACAGGCTCAAGTCGTTATTGATGGCGCTGCAGGAAAAACATCTTCCGATGGACTCGAAGTATATCTACGAAATGCTTTTGTAAACTGGAGTGATAAAGGCTTTAGTGTTAATGCCGGATTAATTGGGCTAATGGGCTTTAGCGTACAAGAAACATACTGGATGCACCGTTATGTGATGAAATCATTTCAGGACTTAAACAAAATGGGACCAAGTGTAGATATGGGAATAACGGCAGAATATGCGTTCAATCCGTATATATCGGCAGATTTAGGGATCACTAACGGAGAAGGATATAAGAAGATCAAAAAGGATAATAGTATGAAATATGCTGCCGGGCTGAGCCTTCATCCTACAAAAAATACGATACTCCGCATATACGGAGATGTTTATAATGAAAGTGAAAACTTGAGAGATGCTTTACCCGAAGGAGTTACAGATGTAAACTTTAAAGATCAATATACAATGGCTGTGTTCGCAGGATACAAAGACAAAAATATTTCTGCCGGTGCTGAATACAACCGCGTTTTTAATAAAGGATTTGTTGAGAAGAAAGATTATTTCGGGTATTCTGTCTATACATCAATCGCACTGGCTCCTAAATGGAGAACATTTGCTCGTTACGATCTTGTAGACTCTTCGGCTCCGAATAGTTTTAATACAGCATGGAATAGTCTTGATGGTCAGTTGATGATGATCGGAGTAGAATTTCAACCAGTAAAGCAATTGAAAATTGCTCCGAACTTTCGAAACCTGAATCCTGATCATTCAAAATCACAAAGATATTTATTTGTCAGTGTAGAGTTTAATTTGTAATATCTGCTTATTCTTTTCTATATTTAATATTAACTTAGCATACATGAATTATCCATGTATGCTTTTTTATTACCTATTGATTACATAACGAATACGATATAATGATAAAAATTGCGATTCGGTTTCTTGCTATAGCATTAGCTTTTTATATAATATTTTGCGGTGCTTTCTACTTTTTCCAAGAACGGTTCTTGTTCTATCCTGATAAGTTAGGCAAAGATTATAAATTCAATTTTAAAGAAAATTTTGAGGGGCTATATATACAAACAGACGATGGGATAAAGCTGAATGGACTACTTTTCAGAGCACATGAATCTAAAGGGTTAATTTTCTATCTGCATGGCAACGCCGGAGCTTTAGATTCATGGGGAAGTGTGGCTTCTCTTTATACAGAGTTAGGATACGATGTATTTTTATTGGATTATAGAGGTTTTGGCAAAAGTGAAGGTGAAATTCGTAGTCAGAGAAGATTATTCGAAGATGTACAAACGGCCTATAATAAAATGAAAGAATTGTATGATGAAGATAACATCATTGTATTAGGCTATTCGATAGGTACATGCCCCGCAACTTGGCTGGCATCAGTCAATAATCCTCACTTATTAATCCTACAAGCTCCGTACTATTCTATGACTGATATCATTCATGGTATCTGCCCCGTCATCCCTCGCTTTCTAATAAAATATAAACTAGAGACATATAAATATATTACTAATTGTAAAATGCCTATTGTTATTTTTCATGGAGACGCAGACATGGTTATAAATTATAAGAATTCGATAATGCTTAGCTCCTTGTTCAAAAAAGAAGATTCGTTAGTCATATTAACTAATGAAGGGCATAATGGCATAACATATAATGAACAATATAAAGAGAAAATCTCCAAAATATTATATAAATATAATTTTGGAAATTTGAATTAAAAAGGTATGCCATAAGAAATTATTATTTCCCATCCGTATTGGACTTCCATATAATTTTATTCCCAGTATCGAGTACAAGATTTCCATTATTTTCTATCCGAAGATTTAACGATGAATCATATGAGATTCGATCTCCAATATAAAGAGGTACTGATAGAGGTCTACTGATAGAACTCAGTTTAAAATCTAAATTTATTTGAAACCTAACAATTGATATAGATACTGCTGTGACATCATTATAACCAGTTTCAATTGACCAAAGAATAGTATTGTTATTCTTTCTTAGAATTAGATCTCCTGTATTTTCAAGGGTCAGGGAATATACTCCATTCTCAGATGTTCTAGATTCACCTACTTTTATATGATCTTTCCCATAGAATAGTGCATTTTTTGCCGTCTTTATGGGATATTGCTGGGATATGAACTCAATATCTTTTTGGGATAGTACATTATTTATGCCAACAGAGTAATTATTTAAAGTATGACTTGAAGGTATATCATAGTGCATAATTGAATATTTATCATATGTACTATAATTTGTCTGCGTAGTCGTAAATTTATTAAAAATGTTGCGGTCAACAGTAGCTTTATTCCATCCTTGCTGTGCATAATATGCATATACAACGTCTTTATTCCATTGAATATTATTTATTGGATGTAAATGTTCATGAACTAAACCTAATGCATGACCAAATTCATGAAGAACTACACGTCTAAACTCTTCTTCAGAAGTACTTTCATCAAGCCATCCAAAGTTCATACTCGGTTGATCTTGAAGTATTGTTTTGCTGTCAATCCCATGATAAGACCATGATGTCTTATCTCCATTCCATTTAAAAGCCACTTTGATATCAGCATTTCCTCTAGGATTCTTCCTAAATTCAAGATTAATAAGTTTCCCCCATTCTAATACATATTTCATAACCTTATCTTCAAGAGAAGGACTACCATTTAAAAACTTTATAGTAATAATACTTTCATCTTCCCATTTCTTCGTTTTCAGAATCGCTGCTTTTTGATTTGAAGGAAAATCATTACCTTCATAAAAATCGGCGGTACAAACATAAATATTTTCACTTTTTCGAGCATTATAATTTTCTGATTCTGATAGCTGATCTATATTTTCTTGACTACAGGAAAATAAAAAAAAAGCACACAATAAGAATAAAAATATTTTTTTCATGATAATGAGTTTTTAAGTTTGTAATATTTCGGTTTAACATTAAATTAATATAATGTATATTAATCTTTTGCAATTTAAAATTGAAGAATCTAGTAGAGTGTTTTGTAAATGCTGTGAAATTCTAAAAGATATATCTACAATATTTATTTAATAAACTTTACTCAAAGCTAATGATAATATACCAATAAAAAAACTGTGTGTCATACTTAAGATAATATCCACCTCTTTTCATCAGCTTTTTGTAATACATCTTTCAGCCTGGACGACATACGACAATAAACGTTTTAGATTACTTAAAGCATTAAATATAGGATTTAATTACTAAATTTGCATCTTATAAAATGAAAATTATTAAGGATAACTTTCTCTGAAAAAGATAAGTAAAATGAGAGTAAATAAAGTCTACCTCTGTTTTATTATATGTTTGTTTATATTTTCTACATCTGTAAATGCACAGAATACAGGCCTTGTAAGGCAACAAAAAGATAGTATTTTGAAAGATATAACAAATATAGACAGGCAACTCAAGAAGATTTCAACACGAGATACAACCAAAGGATTTTCGGCTCCGTTAAGAATCGACTCTGCTTATGCAAAAGGATTAAATGCGAGTAATCTGCAACCTTTAAGAGATGAAAAAGGACTGCTTATTCTAAAAAATGATTGGATGCCATTTGATGATCATGTATCATTTAGAGATACGGTGATTTTTGATCCGGTATTCTTACCTGTTGTTTTTGATGGAAAGATATTACCATCAGATATGGACTTCTTATCAAAAAAATCAGAAAATGATACTACAAGCGAGTTTCATTTGATATCTCCGGATAGTACATTTGCCCCTAAACTTGCACGGATTAAGGAGATAGAGGCTGAAAGAAGACAATACTACATGAATAATCCTCAAAGGATTAAATTGAATGCGTTTCATTTTAAAAACATTCCTCTCTTAAAGGAGACTATAGTCGAGAAAAAGAGTATATTCCAAGATTTACTTACAACTGATGATCCGATAGGCATCAATAAACCGGAAGTAGAGAAAATACGAATAAAACCGGTTTATTGGATCAAAACAGGAGAACATTCATTGCAAATAAATCAGAATGAGCTTTCAGACAACTGGTACAATGGAGGAAATAGTAACTTTAGCATAATAAATTATCACAAGCTGAATGTAAAGTATAAGAAAAACAAAACCAGTTTTGAAAACACTTTCGAATGGCGTTTAAATGTTCAGAGAACACCTGCCGACGAATTTCATAAAATTAGTATCATTGAAGATTATGTAAGAAACAGTAGCCTTTTTGGAATAACTGCATTTAAAAAATGGTCGTACAATGTCAACTTAAAGATAGAAACACCGATATTCAGAGGTTATCCTGTAAACAGTGAATCAAGAGTAAGATCGTTATTTTCTCCTTTGGTTGTCAATTCGGGTATTGGTATGCGATACACTACAGAAAACATATCACCTAAAGATAAATACAAGCGATTAAACTTGTCATTAGAGCTATCTCCTGCCTCTATAAACTACACTTTAGTATCTGATACGATGGTGGATGAAACCAGATATGGAGTGGATAAAGGGAAGAAAAGTAAACTGGATTTAGGGTCTACTGTTAAGGCAGATATATCATACTCATTTAACCGATATAACAAATTCACAAGTCGAATTATGTATTTTACAAACTATGAGAAAATACTATTTGAATGTGAAAATAAATACACAATGAACCTAAATAGATTTTTATCAACGTCTATTTATTTCTACTTGCGCTATGACGATGGTGTACCTCCGACTAAAAAAGGAGATTGGGGATATTTTCAATATAATGAGATGGTAGGTTTTGGACTTACTTATACATGGTAAAATATTTCCTTTTTTAACATCCTTGTAATCAATAAGTAACTCTCAAGTATAGAAATAATTTATTTATTTACCCGTTTTTATTTGGAATGTTATGATTATTTCTATACTTTTGCACTCACAAGATCGCGGGGTGGAGCAGTGGTAGCTCGCCAGGCTCATAACCTGGAGGTCATCGGTTCGAATCCGGTCTCCGCAACTAACAAAAAAGCAATCTCAAATGAGATTGCTTTTCTGTTATATATATTGATTTTGGAATATTTTACAATACTTGCAAATGTATGATCAGTGAAACCAAGCATTGAAGAATGCAAGAAAATCATTCTATCATTCGACAGAAATCTAATACTCTGAAATTTTTGTTTTTCTTCTCAATAAATTATACAACTTCTCTGTTGAAAGTGATATTGTAGTCCAATTGCCAACGGAATTATATTTACATACTTGAGTTGCATTCCCTGTACTAAATCCAATAGAAATATTACCTACATAGCAGGTTGCGAATTGTTCTCTATAAACAGGATTTGTTACAATATCGTAGATATAATAAAACACTGAATCTTTCTCTTGTTCTGTTATGTCAAAATATTCTTGTCCTCTATCTATAGGCTTATATTCGATGACAGATTCATTGATTCTTACCTCTTTAAGGTCGCATGTATCTCGAACTCCATAATTCTCATATTTATCAATAACTATTACCTGATTTTGAGATTCAATTCTAAGAGTTTTCCAACATATAGATTTTTTTTCTCTATTCCCTATCATTGATTGATCTTGATTTTTTTTACAAGATATTAGTATAAAAATAAGCATAAAGATAGATGGCAGCAATACAGTTCTCATATCATATTATTTATATCATATGGAGTCTCAATCTGGAATAATTCCATAACAATCACCCTCAATTCCCAAGCAAATCACTTTTATAGTCTAATAAAGCATTCAATAAGGAACAGAAAGGACTAAGACTTTTCTTGACAACTACTATAAAAACAAAAAAGGAAGCTTTTTAGCTTCCTTTATATTTTGTTATCCTGATAATTCTAATTAAGCAGGATGAATTGCTTCAGTTGGACAAGCATCAGCACAAGTACCACAGTCAGTACATGCATCTGGATCAATTTTGTAGATGTCTCCTTCTGATATTGCATTTACAGGACATTCATCGATGCAAGTACCGCAAGCAATACAATCTTCATTAATAACGTAAGCCATGATTTTTGTTTTTTAATATTATTACTAACTTTGATTTGGCAAATATAATGAGTTTTTTCTGTATCTAAAATAGATAGGATTAGATATTATTAATATTTATATTGTTTATATCTATTTACGAAAGGCTCGCTCAACATTATTTACCTGACAATAAACTCATTATGAATAGTTTTTGTTTTACATCAATAAGATGAAGAAATTACTATTTTTACGCTTTCTAGATTAAAATAAGTACTTTGCAATAACTAACAGCAAATTACGTTATTAGAAATAAATACTGAATTTTGAAACAGCAGAAATTAATACTATTATACCTATCTTTTATTGTCCTGTTCGGTATTAATATGCAGGCACAGACTCGTAAACCGCAAAACCTACCTTTTGCAGATCAAAAGATGTATCATTTAGGCTTTATGGTTGGATTCCAAGCGCAAGACCTTATTATATCACATTCGGGCTATGTGGGAGATAACGGTGAAGCTTGGTTTACAGAAATACCGTCCTATTCGGTAGGGTTTAGTGTAGGTATGATAGCCGACAGATATTTAAACCAATACTTCAATCTTCGGACCACACCTTCTTTACATTTTGGAGAAAGGCGTTTTGTTTTTAAAGAGCAAACATCAGGCAAAGAATACGAATCAGCCTTGAGGAGTAATTATTTAACACTACCTCTTTATCTCAAGTTTAGTGCAGACCGTACAGGAAATTTCAGACCCTACCTGCTTGCAGGGGCATATGCTGCTTTAAATATTGGACAAAAAAAGAATGATATACTCCGCTTCAAGTCGATGGACTATGGTTTGGAATTTGGCGTTGGGTGTAATTTGTATTTACCGTTATTCAAACTGTGTCCTGAATTAAAATTTTCATTCGGACTAGCGGATGTTGTAAATAAAGACAGATCAGATCTATCAGATAAAGATTTAATTAAATATACTCAAGCGATTTCATCGGGAAAAACACGAATGATATCACTTGTGTTTAACTTTGAATAATAGAGCGATCATTTTTGATCATAATCACTATACCTATCTTCTATATAGGAGATTCTTTGTAAATGAATACTACAGAAAAAAAGACCATCGCAAAGATGATTCACTTGTACTGTAAAGATAAACATGGTACAAGCCATGCTTTATGCTCGTCTTGCGCTGAATTGAACAATTACGCACAAAGAAAGTTAACGAAATGCATATTTGGTGAGGATAAACCCACATGCCAAAACTGTAAAGTTCATTGCTATAGTTCGGAAATGAGAGAAAGAATAAAAGAAATCATGAAGTACTCCGGTCCACGAATGCTACTTCACAATCCCATTTTAGCAACTAAGCACTTGATCAAAGGGCTGAGATCTCCTAAGAAAGCTTATCCAAGAAAACACGATTCGTACAGCTCAAAAGATAATAATCTAAAATAGTCATCGCCGCCATAGCTTCAACAATTGGCACTGCACGAGGTAGTACACAAGCGTCGTGACGTCCACGAGCCTTAAGGTCTGCACTATCTCCATCTTTATTTACAGTCTCCTGATGCATCAAAATTGTTGCCACAGGTTTGAAAGCTACACGAAAATAGATATCTTGTCCGTTTGATATTCCACCTTGTATACCGCCCGAATGGTTTGTTTTGGTTCCTATCTTACCATTATCGTTATAGAATACATCATTGACCTCCGATCCTCTGTGATTTACATCGAATCCATCGCCGTATTCAAACCCTTTCACCGCATTTATACCAAGCATAGCATTTCCTAAAGCTGCATGTAACTTATTAAATACAGGCTCACCTAATCCTACAGGAGCCCCCTTTATAACGCACGAAATAACGCCGCCAATAGTATCCCCTTTCGACTTAACCTCTTCGATAAGTTTTATCATCAACTGCGCTTTCTCCGGATCGGGACAACGTACAGGTGTAGATTCTATAAGTGACAGATCATAATCCTTGTATAGTTTTTCCAGCTTTATATGTCCCACGTGCGAAGTATAAGCCAATATTTCTACTCCTAACTGCTTCAACGCAAGCTTAGCTAATGCCCCGCCTACACAGCGAGCAATAGTTTCACGGGCCGACGACCTGCCTCCTCCACGGTGATCACGTATACCATACTTCTGAGAATATGTATAGTCTGCATGAGAGGGACGATAAATATCTTTCAGGTTATCGTAATCTGACGAATGCTGATTATTGTTTCGAATAAGAAATCCTATCGGTACTCCGGTAGTTTTACCATCATATATTCCCGATAAGAACTCTACTTCATCTGCTTCTTTGCGAGGGGTAGTTATCTTAGATTGTCCCGGACGACGGCGGTTTAGTTCGTTTTGTATAAACTCCATATCTACGGTTATCCCTGCAGGGCAACCATCAATAACTCCTCCGATACCAGCACCATGAGACTCTCCATAAGAAGTAAGTCTGAATATATTTCCAAAAGTATTCATCGATAATCTTAAATATGATAATAATACAAATTTACATGAAATAATTCAATAATCGAGCAGATATATTAAAAGAGGGCAATTTCCCTTTCTAAAATGAAAGAAGAAATGCCCTCTTATTTTCTATATATTGAAGATAGTTTTCTTAGTTTTCTTTATTCTCATCCATCCTCAACACCTTTTTGTCTTCGTTCAGATAACAATTGACAGTGTCATTGATATTATATATCCTATAACTGTTCTCATAAGACCATGTACCCTGAATGTATACCCGCAATAAATAAGCCTCATCAGGTTTCTGACGTTTTTCTTTGGCTATTTTTTCGTACGATATTGGCTTAAAGTATTCCACTTTGGTTATAGTCCCATTATCTGCATCCCTGTACCTCATGTGCTGCCTTACAGCATCACCCATTTTCTCCAGATTGTTTTGATAACTCAAATTACAAGAAGTCAATCCGATAGAGAATAATAAAAAGAATATGTACTTTTTCATATTTTTCAGATTTTGTTATTCAAAATTACAGAAACCGAATATCAGAAACAAATAAAAAGCAAAAGTTATTTGCCAAAAAGAAGCAGGAACTGTCTTTTTATCATTTTTTTGTTACTAAATTAGCGATTCAAATGTATTCCAATTTAAGGGTTGCCTGAAATGAGCAAAAAAGGTTCGGAGAAATTTTCGCTAAAAAAGCGTTCTAAATCGGCTTTATATGCACTAAACGGTTTGAGAGTATTATTTTTGGAAGAGCATAATTCCCGTATACATATAGCTATTGTAATAGTTGTAGTTACGGGGGGATTTCTTTTGAAAATATCAAATACAGAATGGCTTGTTATATGTATTCTGATAGCGTTAGTTTTTAGCCTAGAGATAATAAATTCTGCCATCGAGAATATATGTGATTATATATCACCTCAGTGGAACGAAGTTATAAAAAAAGTAAAAGACCTTGCCGCAGCTGCAGTTTTTGTATCGTCTGTAATATCTGTCATCTGCGGAGCTATTATTTTCTTACCCAAATTGTATAATTTATTTACATAAATTTCAAATACCAATAAATAGTTTCATTCAATTAACGTTCTTAAAATGAAAAAATTAATTTACTTATTACTACCCTCTCTACTTTTCATATCATCCTGTAAAACAAAACCTTTAGAGCTGAACGTTATGACATTCAATATTCGTTTGGATGTTCCCAGCGACAGTCTTAACAGCTGGCAATACAGAAAAGACAATGCCGCTGAAATGGTTCGGATGAATGATGTGGATATACTCGGCATGCAAGAAGTTTTGTTGAACCAGATGAATGACCTGAAAGAACGCCTACCCCAATACACAGCAATAGGCGTAGGACGTGAAGATGGTGCAGACAAAGGAGAATTCAGCCCCATTTTCTATAAAAAAGATAGATTCTCGGCTATAGAGTCTGGCACATTCTGGGTAAGCGAAACGCCCGAAGTAGCAGGTTCTAAAGGCTGGGATGCATCATATATACGTGTGGCAACATGGGCTATACTAAAAGAAAAAGCTACGGGTAAAGAAATATTTGCTATTAATACACATCTTGATAACGATGGATTGATTGCCCGAAAAGAAGGCGGAAACTTACTATTAAAGAAAGCTGAAGAGTTGGGAAAAGGTCTGCCGATAGTACTTACAGGAGACTTTAATGATACTCCGCAATCGGAAGCGATTAAGAATATTACAGATGCATCAAAGACCAATCACTTGTTAGACAGTAAAACGATTACCCTAAAAGCATCAGGTACAGACTGGACATTCCACAACTTTGGCAGACTAGCTGAAAGCGAACGTCCTCTAATTGATTATATATTTGTGAGTAAACAAATAAAGGTACAAGATTATGTAGTCTTGCCCGACACTTTAAACGGAACTTTCGTTTCCGATCATAAGCCGGTACTTTCTAAAATAACTATAGAATAACACTTTAAACATTAATAATATGAGGAAGTCTTTTATTTTTATCGCTTTACTAGCCATAGCCGGACTTGTCAAAGCACAAACAATGGAAAAACTACCTATCGATCCGCAGGTTAGATATGGGAAGTTAGAAAACGGACTTACATACTATATCCGTCATAACGCCTACCCTGAGAAACGAGCTAACTTTTATATCGCTCAGAAGGTAGGTTCTATTCAGGAAGAAGACAATCAGGCAGGATTAGCTCACTTTCTTGAACACATGGCTTTCAACGGGTCAAAAAACTTTCCGGGTAAAAAGACTATGCTAAACTACCTGGAGTCAATCGGAGTTAAATTTGGTGCAAATGTAAATGCATACACTTCGTTTGACGAAACTGTATACAATCTGGATGACGTCCCCGTAGTACGTGATGCGATCATTGACTCATGCTTGATGGTATTGCACGACTGGTCTGGATTTATCGCTCTGAAAGATGAGCAAATTGATGAAGAAAGACTTGTAATCAAGGAAGAATGGCGTACCCGTAGCGGTGCTCAATACCGTATATGGGATAAGCAGCTACCTGTTATCTTCGAAGGAAGTAAATACGCCGACCGCATGCCGATTGGCAAAATGGAAATTGTAGAAAATTTCCCTTATCAGACATTACGTGATTATTATCATACATGGTATCGTCCCGATTTGCAAGGAATCGTTATTGTTGGAGACATTAATGTAGATGAGGTAGAGGCTAAGATAAAAGCCATGTGGTCTGATATCCCCAAACCGATTAATCCGGTAGAAAGAGTTTACTTCCCTGTTCCGGATAATGATAAACCAATTGTATCTGTTATTACCGACCCCGAGGCTGTAAGAACTCAAGTTACTCTGTATATTAAGCACGATGTAATACCGGCTGAGACAAAACAAACTCAGGAAGGTCTAATTATTAGCTTCATAAAAAGCCTTGCTTCGAATATGCTATCAGATCGCTTAGAGGAAATATCTCAAAAAGGAGATGCTCCCTTTGCTGCGTCCTATGCATACGATGGAGAGTTCTTCGTATCGAAAACAAAAGATGCATGGACCACTATTGCTCTAAGTAAGGAAGGAAAGGTTGATGAGACTTTAGCGAGCCTGATAAGAGAAAATGAACGCATCAAAAGATTCGGATATACTGATGCTGAAGTAGAAAGAGCGAAAGCTACTTTATTGGAACAATATGAAAATATGTATAACAACAGAAATAAAGAGCTTAACAACAGATACGTTCAAGAATATGTAAGAAGCTTTACCGGCGATGAAGGCATACCGGGCATCGAATACGAATATGATTTCGTCAAGAAGTTTGCTCCGTTTATTAATGCTCAAGCAATTAACGCTGTTGTAAAACAACTGATTGCGGATAAGAACATTATCATTACCGTAACAGGCCCAGAGAAAGAAGGACTGGTATATCCTACAACAGATGAGTTATTGAATGTATTTAAGAAAGTAGAAGCCGAAAATATTACAGCATACCAAGAAGCCGTATCTAACGAACCTCTTGTAAGCCAATTACCAAAACCGGGATCTATCGTAAAGACCGAAGCTGACAACACCCTAGGGACTACGATATGGACACTATCGAACGGCATGAAAGTAGTTATTAAGAAAACAGACTTTAAAGATGACGAGATACTAATGTCTGCTCATGCTTATGGAGGAACTTCTATCGTTCCTGACGCTGATATCTATAATGCAAATATGGCTTCAATGGTTCCATCAGTAGGCGGTATTGGCAATTTCAGCTCTACAGATCTCAAGAAAGTATTGGCAGGCAAGTCTGCGAATGTAAACAACAATATATCTGCTTATACACAAGGGTTCAATGGATCTTCAAACATGAAGGATTTGGAAACAATGCTTCAGTTGACTTATCTATATTTTACAGCTCCACGTAAAGATAAAGGCGCATACTCCAACATTATGGATTTGATCAAAAATCAGCTGAAGAACCTGACATCCGAACCTTCCTTCATCTTGAATATCAACAAGACTAAAGCCATGTATGGAGACAACCCGCGCATGCAAGTTATGTTGTTAGAAGATGCAGAAAAATTGAACTACGATCGTATTATTGAAATATACAAAGAAATATATGCAAATCCAGGTTCATTTGTTTTCAACTTTGTGGGTACAGTAGACGAAGCTATTCTGAAACCATTAGTAGAGCAATATCTTGCTTCGCTACCATCAGGAAACAAAGATGCCAAATATAAAAATGTAGATTCGAATATACGTAAAGGACACGTTGAAAATGTCTTTGAACAAGAGATGAAAACACCAAAAACATCTGCATTCGAAATGTATAGCGGAACTCTGAAGTATGAGCAAAAAAATCAAATTGCATTATCTGCACTTAAGCAAATATTGGATATTGTATATGTGCGTACAGTAAGAGAAGAAGCCGGCGGTACGTATGGCGTTGGGGTACGCTCTTGGATCTCTCGAATTCCGGCAGGTCAGAGTGTATTGCAAATGTCTTTTGATACTGATCCTGAAAGAGTTGCCTCAATAACTCCTATTATCAGCTGCGAAATAAATAAGATAGCTGAGAACGGCCCTGAAGATACAGACTTCCTGAAAGTAAAAGAATATATGGTAAAGAAATTCCAAGAGGATGAAAAACAAAACGGCTATTGGGTGGGCATATTAGGTTCTAAATATTTCTATGGAGAAGATAACCATTCAAGTTATCTAGCACTTGTGAACTCCCTATCCAAAGATGATATCAAAGCTTTAACTAAACAATTGGTATCTCAAGGAAATCATATAGAAGTAATTATGAACCCGAAAAAATAAAAGCTGACTTTTAGAATTCACTTCAAAATAAAGAAAGCCGTCTGAAAATATCAGACGGCTTTGTTATTTATATCTTCAATATCTAAATTACTGTCAATATCTGTAATTCATTATTGCACTCTATGAAAATCAGAATTTATTTCAATAGATTTTCAATTTTGTCTACTAAAACAGATTTCTGTGCTGCACCAACTTGTTTATCAACCACTTCACCATTTTTAATAAAAAGTATAGTAGGGATATTACGAATACCATATTTAGAGGTAATCTCGTCATTGTTATCCACATCTACTTTACCAATGGTTACTTTATCGGCATATTCACCGGCCAATTCTTCAACAATTGGACCGACCATACGACATGGGCCACACCATTCTGCCCAAAAATCAATAACGACAGGCTTGTCCGATTTTAGAACATCCTCAAAACTTGCATCTGTAATTTCTAAAGCCATAACTTTTGTCTATTTGTTTATATATTTTATATATTAAGTCTATTTTGTTTTTTCCTCTGCAAAGGTAAATAATCTATTTTAGATATAAAAATTTCAATTTACCTTAAAGACAAAACTTTCGTTTTCTACCAGATAATCAATAAGTTCCTGTTTTACATTTATTTTATAGCTTCGTGAGAACAAGTCTACTTTCATATTTCGCTCTCCGTCTACTACTTCAAAATATAACAATGAATTACCCGGATTGTTTTTAGTTAAAGTTGATAATTCTTCTACCATCTGAGTATTCATGTCATGCAGAGGCAATGTAATAGTTATCTTCTCCACCAAGGTATCTTTTATGTCCGGCAACAAATGAATTGAATTAATCTTAAGCTCCATCTGATTTGCATCGTACTTACGCCCTTGCACACGCCCCCTTACAAATACATATAAACCCGGACGACCATATTTATTAAAATTGATATAATCATCGCCAAAAAGAGGTATCTCTCCACTACCTGTAAAATCCTCTATACGCAATATCATATATGGCTTCCCATTTTTGGTGATGCCCTCACGCATTCCACTCACCATCCCCCCAAAAGTAACTTCTTTATTTTTCAACGCATCCTTATCTTCTATTTCAGACATACCTACATTACATACATAATTTAGGATGATCTTGTATTCATCAAGTGGATGGGCTGATAAATAGATACCGATCAGCTCCCGCTCTTTATTCAAACGTTCCAGGTCTGACCATTTCTCTACTTTTGGAATTTCGGGACGAGCAATATCAAACGAAGCATCGTCTCCAAACAGGGAGTTTGCTGCTTGATTTTTATCTATCTGAAATTTATTTCCATAACGAATAAGCATATCAATAAATGTTTCACCTTTACCATTCATTCCAAAGAATTGCTCCCGCGTCATTCCCGGAAAGTTGTCGAATGCTCCGGCCAAGGCTAAAGATTCTATGTTCTTCTTATTACATGCACTAAGATTGATACGCTCTACGAAATCAAAGATATCTTTAAAAGGGCCATTATTTCTCCTTTCTTCTATGATATTCATTACAGCCCCCTCTCCTACACCTTTCACGGCTGCTAGACCAAAGCGAATATCTCCTTCTTTGTTTACCGAAAACTTAAGGTATGATTCATTCACATCAGGTCCAAAAACATTCAAATTCATGGCTTTACACTCATCCATAAACTTAGTTATTTCCGTAATATTTGATAAGTTCCGAGATAGAACCGCAGCCATATATTCGGATGGATAGTTTGCTTTCAACCAGGCTGTTTGATATGCAACCCAAGAATAACATGTCGCATGAGACTTATTAAATGCATACGAAGCAAATTTCTCCCAGTCGGCCCATATCTTATCCAGTGTCTTCTTTTGATGTCCGTTCTTTGTTCCTCCCGCAATGAATTTCTCCTTTAGGGCATTCATCTTATCTATAAGCTTTTTACCCATGGCCTTACGTAGTTCATCGGATTGTCCACGTGTAAAATCAGCCAATAGACGAGAAAGTAACATGACCTGTTCCTGATATACGGTAATACCATACGTATCATTCAGGTAGCGCTCCATTATCGGAATATCATAACTGATCTCTTCCTTTCCATGCTTTCGGGCAATAAATGATGGAATGTAATCCATCGGTCCCGGGCGATAAAGAGCATTCATCGCAATCAGGTCTTCAAACTTGGAAGGCTGCAACTCTTTCAGGTATTTCTGCATACCGGCAGACTCAAACTGGAATGTACCTGTCGTTTTTCCCTGACTGTATAGTTCATATGTTACAGGATCTTCCAAAGATATACTGTCTATATCGATATCTTTACCTGTTGTATGTTTGATATTTTCAATTGCCTCTTTTATGATCGAAAGGGTTTTTAACCCCAAGAAGTCCATTTTGATAAGTCCGGTTTCTTCAATAACAGTACCTTCATACTGAGTAACCAAAATATTTTCTCCGGTCTCCTTATCTTCCGCCGTACTAACGGGTACAATATCTGAAATATCCTGCTGCCCGATAATGATACCACATGCATGTACACCTGTATTGCGGACATTACCCTCTAGCATCTGCGCATATTTTATTGTATCGCGCATTATCGGATCGTAGCTGTTTGCTGCTTCTTTCAGCTCGGGAACATATTCTATCGCATCTCGTAGTGTGACTTTTTTCTTATCAGGAATACGATCGGGTACAAACTTTGCAAGACGATTAGATTCAGACAAAGGCAGTTTTTGTACTCGAGCAACGTCTTTTATAGCCGACTTTGTCGCCATAGTTCCATATGTGATAATATGTGCCACACGTTCTTGACCATATTTATCTGTTACCCATTTCAATACTTTGCCTCGCCCATCATCATCAAAGTCGATATCTATATCCGGCATTGATATACGGTCGGGATTCAAGAAACGCTCAAACAGGAGGTCATATTTAATTGGGTCTATATCTGTTATACCCAAACAATAAGCTACTGCCGAACCCGCAGCCGAACCACGTCCCGGGCCTACAGCAACCCCCATACTACGTGCGGCAGCAATAAAGTCTTGGACAATTAGGAAGTATCCCGGAAACCCCATGGTTTTCATTGTATTCAACTCAAAATCGAGCCGCTCTACGATCTCCGGACTTCGGTCTTTTCCATATCGTTTATCTGCTCCTATGACTGTAAGGTGTCGCAGATAGTCTGATTCCAGCTTTATACGAATAACCTTATCATACCCACCCAAACGGTGATATGCTTTTTCTCCGAATTCGAGAATAAGGTCTTCTTCGGAGTACATAATTTTATACCCTTCTTCGGTTCCAAATGAGGCATCGATCGTAAAGAAAGGCATCAATGCATCCGAATCTATAGAATAAAATTCTACTTTATTTGCTATCTCAAGCGTATTGGTCAATACTTCAGGATGATCTGCAAAGATTTGATTCATTTCTGCTGTTGTTTTCAACCATTCCTGTTTTGTATATCTCATCCGTTTAGGATCGTCAAAATCTTTCCCCGTACTCAAGCAGATCAGTCGGTCGTGTGCATCGGCATCCTCCTCATCTACAAAGTGAACGTCATTTGTTGCGATTACCTTAACTCCGTACTTTTCGCCAATACGAAGCAGTTCTTTATTTACCTTTTCTTGCAAAGGATATGCTTCAGCATTTGCGTCGGGACGGTTTGTCTTATGTCTCTGCAACTCGAGATAATAATCTTCACCAAAGAGATTTTTAAACCATTGAACAGTTTTTTCGGCCTCTTCTATATCATCGGACATAATCTTTTTAGAGACTTCACCCCCAAGACATGCTGTAGAGATAATAAGTCCTTCATGATATTTTTCGAGCAATTCTTTGTCGATACGAGGACGCATATAATAACCTTCTGTCCATCCGTACGAAATCATTTTGATAAGGTTTTTATACCCGGTAAGATTTTTGGCCAAAACCACCAAGTGCCAACCACTCATATCCGGCTTGCCTTCCTTCAGATGTCTGCTCCGACGTGCAACATAACATTCGCAACCTATAATGGGTTTAAACTTTTTAGCCTCTTCTTCCTTTATTTTGGTTTTTAAATCTCCTATCTGAATCGAGTTGTCTGATTCTTTATCTGCCTCTAATTTCTTTATCTCAGTTTTTAATTCCTTAATAGCAGCATCATTTTTCGAATTTTTCTTTTTTACGTAATTGAAAAACTCTTTTATCCCAAACATTGCGCCATGATCGGTCAATGCAATGGCTTTCATTCCATCACCAACCGCCTTATCTACTAGCTTTTGAATACTAGCCTGACCATCAAGCAGTGAATATTGGGAGTGAACATGTAAGTGTACAAAATTATTCATATCTCAATCTTTGCTTTTTCACAATTTGTAAAGTTACTATAAATAGCCTGCCTTTACCACAAAAATACGTATCAGTTTTCAACAAATAATATACGTTAGGTTTTATACCCTTATAGTCACCAAGATAAGAACATACAAGCCGTTAATTATAAACCCGCAACATTCTCGACACACCTTCAAACACCTATAAACAAACATCTTAACATATACAATATGACTATTAGAAATAGGATTTATAAAACATGTGGTCAGAAATTATAAATACTGACAGTTTATTAAATCTATTCATATATTTTTGTAGCAGATGCTAAATCAGACTAAACAGCTTCCTAGCTTTAACTGAGAACATTCTCATTGAATTAACAAACTTTACAAAACTTGAAAATGGTAAGATCCTCCGGATTTTACCATTTTCTACATCTTACATTATCCAAATACTCTGTGTTTGATTTCTGATAAACCAGAAAATCATATTTATACGAATATAATTTTATAATTAACAATATATTGGTACACAGAAAATATATACCTAAATTTGTGTGCACAAAACTGGCCGTATGATCAAGAAAAACATATTATTACTTCTCATATTTATTACATCTCTTGCTTATTCACAGCAAATAAAAATCACAGGAAAAGTTACCAACCAACAAGGAAAATCTTTGGAGCACGTTTCTGTTTCGGAGATGAATAGCCGCAATGGAGTAATAACAAATGAGAGAGGCGAGTATGCATTATCTATACAACCTAAAGATTCGATTAAGATCATATTCTCTCTGATAGGCTATCAACGTCACCAATATATAATCCCTAAACCGAAAAGTGACCTGATACTAAATATCACATTAAAAGAAGATAATAATACATTAGAAGCCATTACTATAGAAGGGCAACAAACCGTTACCACAGTTATTGAACGAATCGACTACTTAGCAACCAGACGTGCTTCAAATCCTTGGGGAAGTATAGAATCTCTCCTCGCAACGATGGGGGGAGTAAGCTCCACAAACGAACTGAGTTCACAATACTCGGTACGCGGAGGGAACTTTGATGAAAATATCGTATACGTTAATGGGAATGAGATTTATCGCCCTCTCTTAGTGCGTTCAGCTCAGCAGGAAGGGTTAAGTTTTATAAATCCTGACATGGTGCAAACCGTCGGTTTTTCTGCAGGTGGATATAGTGCAGAGTATGGAGATAAGATGTCATCAGTGCTTGATATTACATATAAAAAACCTAAAGAGTTTGAAGCGTCTGCCTCGGCCGGACTTCTAGGAGGAAGTGTTCATATCGGTAATTCGACAGGAAAATTCTCGCAGATTACGGGAGTTCGTTATAAAACGACTCACTCCCTACTGAGCTCTACCGATACTAAAGCCGAATACGACCCGTCATTTATGGATGCTCAAACATATATAACGTACGAATTGTCGCCCAAATGGGAAGTTAGTATGCTCGGAAACTATGCGCACAATACTTATGAATATACGCCCAAAACTCGCAGTACTAGTTTTGGTACGCTTACGACACCTCGCAACTTTACGGTATATTTTGATGGATGGGAAAGGGATCGGTTTATTACTTACCAAGCAGCATTTACAATGAAAGGTAGAATAAATGAAAATCTAAATATAGGTATTACCGGCTCTACATTCTCTTCTGACGAGAGAGAGCGTTATGATATAGAAGGCAACTATATATTGAAAGAACAGAACATTGTAGAAGGGAATGAAGCCTTTGACGAGTCCTCTCTGTTGGGGATAGGACGATATATTGAACATGCACGCAATCAGGTAAAATCGGAAGTATATACAATCAGTCATTTCGGAGATTTAAAAATAGGAAGTAACCTCTTAAAATGGGGGCTCACTTATCAACAAGAAAATGTAAGAGATAAGATTAAAGAGTGGGAAATGAGAGATTCTGCGGGTTACTCTCTACCAAATACAGGAATAGATGTCAATCTGTATTCGAACCTGAAAGCAGATAACAAAATCAAGCCTTCTCGTTTTTCCGGATATATACAAGACACTTATAAACTTAATACAGACAATGGCTTATTTATCATGAATGCCGGATTGAGAGCGAGCTATTGGACTTTCAATGAAGAACTGATAGTAAGCCCACGTGGAGCTATAGCTTTTGTACCAAGCGGAATCGAAAACTTCTCGATACGATTAGCGGGAGGCATTTATTATCAGGCTCCTTTTTACAAAGAATTCCAAAAAGTAGTAAATGTAGATGGGAACAATGTTATTGAGCTGAATAAAGATATTAAATCACAAAAATCGATTCATGTCGTACTAGGAAGTGATTATTATTTTGGAGGAGGAGGCGAACACAACTCTCCACCACTGAAGTTATCAGGAGAAATATACTATAAGAAATTATCTGATCTGATTCCATATACAGTAAACAATGTAAAAATACGTTATTCAGGAGAAAATATTTCCAAAGGCTTTGCTCTAGGGATGGACATGAAGCTGTACGGAGAATTTATTCCGGGTGTAGATAGCTGGATTAGTCTGGGAATAATGAAAACGCAACAGGAAATAGATGGACAAAAAGTTCCTCTACCCACGGATCAACGTTTCAACTTTGCCTTATTTTATCAAGATTATATGCCGGGATATGAACGCCTAAAAATGAGCCTTAGGGGACTGTGGTCTCAAGGCTTACCCGTTTCTGCGCCATACAAAGGGTATGAAAACGGATATTTCCGCACAACTGCATATAAGCGTGTAGATATCGGTTTTTCGTGGCAAATACTAGGCGAAAAATTCGCTATACGAAATACAAATTCGTTATGTAAAGCACTAAAAAACATCTGGCTAGGAATAGATATCTTTAATATATTCGACATGCAAAATACAAATACGTATTATTGGATTACAGATATCTACAACCACCAATATGCCGTACCAAATTATCTGACTGGACGCCAAATAAACGCAAAACTATTAATCGAATTTTAGCTTATTTAATAAATTGAATTCAATCATATAAGGTTAAATAATATAACTTTACTATCAATCAAAAACGAAGAGATTATGGAAAATTTTTCATTAGCAAATCCCGTAAAGATTATATTCGGGGAAGGAATGATCAAAGAGATTACAAACGAAATACCTCAAGGCAGTAAAGTGTTGATGACTTACGGAGGAGGCAGTATAAAGAAAAATGGAGTGTACGATCAGGCTGTAAAAGCTCTAAGCGGTTACGAATGGCATGAATTTGGAGGAATAGAACCAAATCCACACTATGAAACCTGCATGAAGGCTGTCGCTGTAATCAAAGAAAAGGGTATCGATTTTATATTATCCGTAGGTGGCGGATCGGTTCTTGACGCTACAAAGTTTATTTCTGCCGCAGTCTATTTCGAAGAGGGTGATCCATGGCAGATACTGTCTAAAGGCAGCAAAGTAAAGAAAGCTATGCCTTTTGGTGACATTATTACATTGCCTGCTACAGGATCAGAAATGAATAGCGGAGCTGTAATAACCCGTGCCGAAACTCAAGAAAAACTTGCATTTGGTTCACCCCTCACCTACCCTAAGTTTTCTGTACTTGATCCGACTGTAACATATTCATTACCTCCCCGCCAGACAGGGAATGGAGTTGTAGATGCTTTTGTGCATGTAATGGAGCAATACCTGACGTATAACGAAGGAGATTCTTTGCTGCAAGATAATATGGCTGAAGCTATTGTAAAAACATTGGTAGAAGAAGGACCTAAGGCACTGGAAGAACCTAACAACTATGACGTTCGTGCCAATCTGATGTGGGCTTCAACGTGGGCACTGAATGGCTGGATTGCCTGCGGTGTACCCGAAGACTGGGCTACTCACATGATCGGACATGAACTTACAGCTTTCTATGGCCTTGATCATGCCCAAACTCTTGCTATTGTATTACCGGGAGTAATGACAGTACTAAAAGATCAGAAAGGAAGAAAGATCACTCGTCTTGGAAAAGAGGTGTTTGGCATCCAAGGAAGCGATGCAATAGATAGAACAATTAAAGCAGTGGAAGACTTCTTCGAATCGATGGGTGTAAAAACTCATCTGTCTGACTACGGATTGGGCGACGAGGCTATAAATAAAGTAGCTGAGCGATTAGGAAACCGTGGATGGAAACTCGGTGAGTGTCATAACATTACTGCTGATGTAATCAAAGACATTTTGACTTTAAGAAAATAAATCTCAAATATAGAAAGTAAGCCGATAATTATATCGGCTTATTTTATAATCAGATCTTCGGAAACCTCGCTTAAATTATTTATTATTAATTCTTTTAGCTTTTCTTCCGGCAATATTACATTAAAGTTACCCCAAAAATTTCTGTCATATTGATACTTAGTATCTGAGAATATGTTTTGAGTAGGTATTCTTTCCTTTCGGGCAAATGCATTTACATCTGTTGTATCTACCATACAGTTTACCATTTCGAACCACAGATATAATGGAGTGCTAAAAAGCTTTCGCGTCCTTTTCATCTTAAATTCCAGGTCTCCACGAATATGGTTCACATAATAAATACCATCATTGGATAATTTATACGAGACATTGTACCGAGCCTGTTGTAATGTTAGCCGAATATCCTTATTTTTTTTTCGAACATAAAGATCTGTAGCCTGTTGCACAAACTTGGGATTGATCTCGAAATGAGCTTCTATCAATGCATAATTCTCTGCGTCAATAAACAATTGCCCTTTAAACAAAGGTTCATCGATATATTCTTTCTGACAGAATGAAATAATATTCACCCTTCTGCCATCTACAACTGTAATATCTGTATGCCCATACTCATATTTATTTTGTTCTTCAGGCTTCAAAAAATCAGGTAAGTTCTTCACCAAATCCAATATCAGACAAGAATTAATACCGGATTTCATTTTTGTAAAGATTGTATCACTTTCCTGAATGCTCTTAATACGACGCATCTTTATAAGTTTTACCTGATCAAGATTTACATTTACATCATAGCCGGTCTTATACATTTTAAGCACCGCCTCAGTTACATCTATATTATTTTTTTTATGGTCTATACCCTCTCTGTAGAAGGTTGTAAGATAAACAGGCGAGGTTGAGTAGTTATTCTTACGATTCTCCAGCATACGGTTGATCTCTTCTTGAGGCTCAACTACTCTAATTACAACCTCTTGCAATGGTATTATTCTGGGCTCGAGGGCAAAACGAATATGCTGTCCGGCCAATAGTCCGACTTCTACTTCCTGACTTTCGTAACCTACATGAGTAAACTTTACCTTGGAGTGATGAAGAGAATCAGGCAATATCAATTTGAATTCTCCATCCTGATTAGAAATCGTTCCTATTGTTGAGTTGCTGATTCCTACTGCGCTATAAGCTAAAGGCTCATCCGTTATCTGGTCGTATATTGCACCACTAAAAGTAAAGAACTTTTTTTCTACACTATCTACCTTTTCTATTGAAATTACAGTATGTGCTTTTGTCCGATCTGTAACTTGTAACAAGATATGATTTCCAACAACGGAAATCTTTAGTTGATTATTCCCGGTGATTGCATATATGGCTTCCCGCAATGTATATTCGCCTTTTGCAATCTTAACCTTCTTATCATTGTTTATAATCTGGCTATCATAGATAAATAAATAACCCGACTTGTCGGATACTTGCCTCAGCAGCTTATATACACTCTCTTTACTTTTTGGTAATTGTATCTTCCGATTTAGTACTGCGCCATCATCTGCCTGTAAGATCACTGCTACCATCATTAGCAATAACGATACAAGAATACGATGAAAGGTATTTTCAGCCGTATATTTCATGGCGGTTATATATTATTTCTGTGATATAGATATCACATTATCTTGCTGTTTAAATTGCAAATTAAGAGCTAGACAAATCAGTTGAGCCATTGTGTATGGAGTATCCCCCGAAAAGGTAACTGTCAGTAGGCGATCTTGCAGTTCGGGTGACACTGTTAGCTGCTCTGCATCGGAGTTCATATTTATAACTCTCACAATATCCGACAATCGCTGATCTTTAAAATGAACCCTTTTGAGGTACGATTCAAACTGTGAAACATCTGTGGTTTTAACCTTATGTAGATTATCAGATTCCAAAAGAGCTGTTTCGCCGGCCCTTACATTTACTGTCTGCCCGTTCAATTTTGAAGTGACTCTTACTTCTCCACGCCGTACTGATAAAGAAAATGAATTTTTATTTTCACTCTTCACATTAAATGAAGTGCCCAATACCTCAATAATCGTTTGCTGAGTTTCAATGACAAATGGCTTACTTGGATTTCGGCTGATATCAAAAAATGCATTTCCCTCCAAAACGACCTCTCGTTTATCATCCGAAAAACGATTCGGATACTGCAAAGATGCTTGATCTGAGAGATATACTACCGATCCATCTTCTAAAGTAGAGATCAGAGTTGGAGCATCCTTTTCGTTATTGATTGTCAACATTTCCTTATGGCTGGTCTTTTGTCCCCATATAACGAATACTGAAATGGCACAAATACATAAAATTGCAGCCACAGCCCCCCATCTTACCAAAGATGTACGTATGCTTGCCTTTTTCGCTACTTTATTCTCCGGCAGCAATCCGTCCCGATCGAGCCGCATATAAAGACGATCCCAAGCCTGATCTGTAATCTTATTATTTGTTTCTTTCAAATTCATGATGCGTGTGTATATTTTTCTATTTCCTGTCTTAATATCTGATATGCTTTTGTCATTTCTGCCTCTACCGTTTTTATTGACACAGAAAGCAATTGTGCAATTTCTTTATATTTACGACCTTCCATCCGATGCATTCTGAAAATGCGAAGTCGTCGTTCCGGTAACTGTTCCAGCGTACGATTTATAATATTCTGCAACTCTTTATATTCAATCTGTTCTTGCGCAGTCGTTTCCGATGCTTCAAGCTTCCTGCTTAATACATTTTCTCTGTGACGTTCTTTTACATACTGATGTTCGAAATATTGAAGCGACTGGTTACGTACCGCTCCATACAAATAGCTCTTCATCGAACGGACAATATTCAATGCCTCTCGGTCGCGCCACAACACATAAAATAATTCCTGAACAATCTCTTCGGCTGCATCTTTACGACCAATTATGCCAAACGAGTACATGTATAAAGGCAGATAGTACTGGCGAAAAACCTGTTCGAAGGTTTCTATATCACCATTCTTTATCTTCTTGAATATAAGCACATCGTTCAGCATAATAAGTAAAATCACAAGTAAGACCAAATATAATAAATCATAACGAATTTATCAGTTACTTTGTTGTTTCTTTAATTTATTTACTGCCGATTCGAGCGACTCTGTAGGTTCTATAATGTTATAGCCCTCCCAGAAGTTGGCATCATAGAAGTTACTCACTTTGTCTGATAACGAATATCTGTCGCTAAATGCTTCTCTAGCCGGAATTTTAGCTATATTATTTTCTTGCCTGTCGGTAACAACCATCTCTGATATAATTGTATAGTTGGTAGAGAAGAGCCTGCGCTTATAATCACATTTGAAGCGAACTTCGTTACGAACATAATTCAGATAGCTTTTTCCATTCTGCTGCTTATAAGTAACCAAATAGGCTACCTCTTCAGGTTTGAAATGCAATCTGAACGGTTTTTTACGAAGAATGGCCTGTGTAACTTTATTGCGGTCGTCCATACTCAAATTAAACTCTGCCCGTGAAAAAGCTAATGTTTCCTGATCAATGTACAAGTTACCATAAAACAGGGCGTAAGGCATGACAACCTGAGGCTCAAAACTTATCACATAATGAAGACGTTCGTTTATCATTACACTGTTCTCCATCTTGTACTTGTAGTAATGAAGAGAAGCTTTATCTAACATTATATCCCTATTCTTTACAATATCCAGGTAAGTAGATAAGTTTGGACCTCCTACAAATTTAACAAGCAAGGTATCGCCGGGTTTTGGACTAAGCAGTTTCCTGCCCTTCAACACTTGTACCCTATCTCCTGCATCCGATTGAGTATATGGGGTCTTGTAGATATCTATAACAGCTTCGGAGATATTTATATAGCTTCGTCTTTTCTGTATAGTTTCACGATAAAATCCGGTTAAAAGATTTGTCATCAAACTATTGTTATCACCTATCTTATCGATAGCTTTTTCTACCAATTGCAACGGATCAGTAGATTCGACAACGACTTCTTTCAATTTGTTCTCATTACGAGTAAGGAAGATCGTAATATTACTCATATCCTGATCCAATAGAGGTACCCGCTGGTTGAAGTAGCCTATGTGGGAAACTTCTATTGTTTTAACATTCAGGGAATCTCTGACCTTAATGGTAAATCCTCCATCCGCATTCGATATTGTACCTATACCTGTTCCGGGAACAGATATGCTCACATATTCAAGAGTCTTCTTTGACTTTATATCCTTCACTACTCCGGTTATCGTAATATATCCCGGATCTTTGGCCGAATAAGTTGGAAGTGCTACACTCCAAATTATAAGGACTGTAAATACAGTTTGTATCAATTTTAAACATTTAGTTCTCATGGCTATATTGTTTTTAATGATGATTAATAAAACCGGTTGTACTATTATGATCGTTCAAAAAATGAAAACCCTATCCTTTATCTGATATTTAACATTTAATAAATGAAAGTTTAGTTTTAAACAAATCTGAACATCAATAAAAACGATATAAATCACACAATAAACAACTAACAATATGCCACTTACAAAAAAAAAGCTTGTGATAATAAAATCACAAGCCTTTGTTTTCCTTATACTCTTATATTTTTATTTTGCCACTTTCAGCTCGTTGATAAGACGAGGGCAGTTCATTACCTTATCTATTATATAAAGTACGTAACGTATGTCTACACTGATTGTACGTTGCAGCTCTGGTTCAAACAAGATGTCACCGCTCAGCGATTCCCAGTTACCATCAAAAGCAAGTCCGATTAGTTCTGCGTTTCCATTAAATACAGGGCTACCTGAGTTACCTCCTGTAATATCGTTGTTCGACAAGAAGTTTACATACATTTTTCCATCCGCTTTGTTTGCATATTGTCCAAAATCCTTACTTGCCAAATCATCCAATATATATTGTTGCACACCGAACTCTGGATCGTTAGGAACTTGTTTATTCAGTACACCTTGAGATGTTGAATAATAGTCGTAAGTAACCGCATCGGCAGGCTTATATCCTCCCACAGAGCCATAGCTCAAACGTTGAGTGAAGTTAGCATCCGGGTAGAAAGCTTTATTCGGCTCCATTTCCATTAATCCCGCCATAAACAGACGGCTGCCTTTATCTATCTGAGGATAATAAGGTGCAGATGCCTGACGTAATAGGTTTAAGCATGGTTCTAAAGATTGAGCGAATGCAATTGCAGGGTCATTATTAATTGCCTCCTGATCTTCACTACTTATTAGAGCTGTAGCAGCTTCCAGATTGGTAAATTTAGTATTGTTGTAGAACCACTCGGCAAATTTATCATAGTCTCCACCAAATTCATCAGCAATCTTTGTATATACCGAAGGCAAGTATTCCGCAGGAACTCTTTCTGCATATATTTTTAGTAATGCAGGCATTACTTTACGATCGAGAGCCGGCTCATAATCTTTATAAAGCGGAGCTAAACGTTTTGTGAATTCTTCACCTTTATTTTTGTCAGGATCCATTCTATTTACAAGGAGTGCCGTATTTGCATAGCG
Source organism: Dysgonomonas sp. Marseille-Q5470 (assembly GCF_951230145.1). Taxonomy (NCBI): domain Bacteria; kingdom Pseudomonadati; phylum Bacteroidota; class Bacteroidia; order Bacteroidales; family Dysgonomonadaceae; genus Dysgonomonas; species Dysgonomonas sp. Marseille-Q5470. Next base: position 60,106 of record NZ_CATNVE010000007.1, read on the forward strand.
GATAATCTCAATTCCATTGAAGAATGTTTCGTACAGATATGTCTGAATTCTAGATGTTTCCATTGTTTCAGTATACCCTTCTTTCACTAGCGTAAGAGCATCTCCATATTTTGCTTGCAATGCCGGTTTTGAAGCAGCCCATTGCGCAAATCTAGCCTCTAGTTGTTCTTTATCTTTTATAACGCCTAGTTTAGCAATAGCTTCGTTCATCCCCATAGCATTTTTCCAGTAGTTGGAGCTTCCTGCATATTTAGACGCGTATTTGATACGAATAGCATCGCTTGCGTTCATATCTTTTCTCCAGATATCCTGTTTTGCTCCGCGAACTTCAATCCGAGGTTTATGTTCCGATTCTACCATTTGGTTGATACCCCACGATGTCATATAGCGTTCGGTACTTCCCGGATATCCAATCGTCATCGCATAATCGTTCTCTTTGTAACCCTTTAGAGAAACAGGTACTGAATATTTAGGTTTGTAAGGTACATTATCTGCACTATATTCTGCTGCACCATTGTCTTTGTTAGCATAAACGCGGAATACAGAGAAGTCGCCTGTATGGCGAGGCCACATCCAGTTGTCTGTTTCACCACCAAATTTTCCTACAGAAGATGGAGGAGTAAATACAAGTCTTACGTCTCTGAATACTTCGTATACAACAACATAGTATTTGTTGTGTGTATAGAAAGGTATTACTTGCGCTCTAAGAAACTTATTGTCTTTATATTTTTCAAGATATACTTGCGACAAAGAGTCTATTTTTTCTTCACGTACATTCTCGCTGTCAGTAGGTAATAGTGTGGAGGTTACAAAATCTGTAATGTCTTCGGTCTTTTGTAAGAAAGCAACAGTCAAACCTTCTGCTGGTAATTCTTCCTGAAATGACTGGCTTACAAAACCGTCTTTCAAATAATCATGATCTACCGAACTAAGCTTTTGTATTGCATCGTATCCGCAGTGATGGTTGGTGAATATCAAACCTTGACGAGATACCGATACTCCGGTACAGCCTCTACCAAAAATAACTACAGCATCTTTCAGCGATGGGTTAGTCTCACTGTATATGCTATCAATAGGGAATTTAAATCCCAGCTCTTTCATGCGGGCAGCACTCTGCCTGTTGAGTTCTTTCAACAGCCACATTCCTTCGTCAGCCTTTACTCCGGCAACAGTAAGGAAAATTGCTAATATTAAAAATAGTTTTCTCATCGTTTTAGTTATTATTAATTAATGATATATTTTATAATTAATCGCCTTTAAGTTGCACCTACATAATCTACTGTCTGGCTGAAAGATACAGCAAAAAGGTGACAAAGGTAACAGTTTTTATCTGCTTTTTTCAGTGTAACCTTTTATTCTCCACAGAGCACACATACCATTTATATACAGATAATTATATTTAAGTTTCACAACACGATGAAATAAGAAAGTGTCACTTATTTTTTTTATTGTTGCTAATATATTTACCAATGACAGGAATCTCTTTTAATGGTAGATCTTTCTTTATTATAACGGCCGTAAATATAACAAGGAATACCGTACGATACGCCAATCGTAAGATTTCGTTGTCTATCTGTGGATACATGGCAGCAATATAAAATGCGACAGCCAAAGCAAAGTATAAGAAAATGCGCTTCAGGTCATATTTTATAGGATAATATTTTTGTCCTATAAAATAAGATATACTCATAATAATCAGATTACAAATCAGCGTAGCCCATGCACTGGCAATATAGCCATAAACAGGGACAAAGATGATATTGATCGCAACCTGAAGGATACATCCGAAAACAGAGAAATAGGCTCCGTATTTTGTCTTATCGGTTAGCTTATACCATACTGAAAGGTTGAAGTACATCCCAAAAAATATTTCACCCATCATGGCAATAGGAACAATGACTGTACCTACTGTATAGTTTTTGCTGACTATATACTTCAAGATATCAAGATAAAACATCACAGCCAGAAAAACGAGTAAAGCAAATATTACAAAATACTTCATTGCATCGGCATACGGTTTTGTACTGCTGTTCTCCCTATCCTTGCTAAAGAAGAAGGGCTCGTAAGCATATCGGAATGCCTGTGTAAACATTGTTATAATAACTGTTATCTTAAGGCAAGCATTGTATATACCTAATTGGCTGAAAGCTTCATCGGGATTATCAAATAAAAAAGGATAAGTCAATTGCGCTACAGTCTGATTTATAACTCCTGCCAACCCCAATATTAAAAGAGGGAATGAGTATATCAGCATACGTCTGATCAGAGCATTATCAAACTGGAGCTTCACATTCTTCATTGTTGTAGGTATCAATAGTATCAATACCACCAAGCTAGACAGCAAGTTTGCCAAAAAGATGTATCCGATACCGATCTCGGGATGAAAGAATTTATTAATAGCCAGGTCCGGATAATTTTTGTATAGCCAAGGACATAGAACCAAAAACAGAAGATTGAAAAATATATTAAACCCTATAAACGTTAGCTTCAATGTAGCAAACCGAATCGGTCTTTTCTGATAGCGCAAATAAGCAAAAGGAATTGTCATAAAAGCGTCTAACGCAACAACGATAGCCATCATCCAGATATGTTCCTTATGATCGGTATATTCCATCCATGACGAAATAGGATTGATAAAGGAAAAACAGAATAGAATAAACAGCAGAGACGTTGTAGCTAATGAGATTAAAGATGTAGCATATACTTTATCAGGATGCTCTTCTTTCTTGTTCATAAAGCGGAAAAATCCCGTTTCCATGCCGTAAGTCAGCAAAACCATGAACAACGCAGTGTAGCCGTATATATAGCTTACCTTACCATACTCGATAGTATCAGTAAAAATATAAGTGTGTAAAGGAACAAGCAACCAATTAAATATGCGGCCAACAATACTACTCAATCCATAGATTGCAGTATCTTTTGCTAAGCTCTTCATTCCACTCCCTGCCATATAGATATATTTAGTTGGCTACAAAAGTAGTAAAAATAAATCATGAGTTGTATTTTATACCCTGCTAGTTAATTCCATATTTTTACTCGTCAAGACACATTACTTAATCCCCTGATAGTGGCTACAATAGATGCCTAAGCAACTATAAAAAGTGAAATTAAATAATCATTTTTTAATATTATAAATTACCTTTGTGATAATAATAAATAAAAAAGGAAGTCCAAATGAATTATTATCATCTGTCTATATTGGTACATCGTCAGGCTATCAGGTATGGTAAGAGAACAGCTCTGAAATATAGGAATCCGTACGAAAAGAAATGGAAGAATATTTCATGGAATAAGTTTTCGGACAATGTAATGAAAACAGCCTGGGCAATGGCTGAAATGGGTGTAGAAGAAGGCTCTAGGATCGCTGTGTATTCTCAGAATATGCCGCAATATCTTTTTGCGGATTTCGGTACTTTTGCCAACCGTTGCATTTCGGTACCTATCTATGCAACATCATCACCGTCGCAAGTAGAATATATCGTAAAGGATGCCAGTATACAGTTACTGTTCGCCGGAGAGCAGTTCCAATATAATAATGCATTTAAAGTGCAACAAAATTCGCCTGTATTGAAGAAAATTGTTGTATTCGATAATAATGTCAAATTTCATCCCGACGATAAGACTTCTGTCTATTTTGATGATTTTATCGCTACCGGAGAAAATTCGCACACAGAAGTTATCGTGCGAGTACGCCTTAAATCGAGAAGAGAAGATGATATAGCTTGTATTATATATACTTCGGGTACAACCGGCGAACCCAAAGGAGTAGTATTACCACATTCGTGTTTCTCTCAGGTTTTCCGTATTCACGACATGCGTCTGCCTATGACTTCGAATAAAGACCTGTCTATGAATTTCCTTCCGTTGGCACATATCTTTGAACGGGCGTGGACATATTACGCTATTCATAAGGGAATGACCATTGCTATTAATCAAGATGCTAAGGAAATACAGAAATCAATAAAGCAAGTTCATCCCACTATCATGTGTAGTGTTCCCCGGTTCTGGGAAAAAGTATATGCAGGGGTTCACGAAAAAATATCGAGCTCCAAAGGTCTTATGAAATGGCTATATACCGATGCCATCAAGACAGGGAAAAGATATAATTTGGACTTTAAAAATAAAAATCTACGAGCCCCGCTTGGTACTCGTATTAAATTTGCTCTATATAACAATACGATATTTTTCGTTCTTAAGCTGGTTATCGGTATCGAGAAGGGAAACATATTCCCTTGCGCAGGAGCTCCATTATCAGATTCAATCATTGAGTTTTTACAGTCGGTAAATATTCCAATAATTGTGGGTTACGGTCTTACTGAAACAACTGCAACTGTAAGCTTCTATCCTGACAAAGAATTTGTTATTGGGTCTATTGGCAGCGTAATGCCGGAAGTTGAGGTTAGGATTGATGAGACAAACAACGAGATTCTTGTGAAAGGAAAAACCGTGATGCGAGAATACTACAACAAACCAGAAGAAACAACTAAAGTTTTCACCGAAGACGGCTTCTTCCGGACGGGAGATGCAGGAAAATTGGAAAACGGAGTATTGTACATTACCGAACGTATCAAAGACCTGTTTAAGACAGCGAACGGAAAATATATCGCACCTCAGGCTATAGAGACACGCGTAGCCGAAGACAAGTTTATCGATATGATTGCGGTTATAGCCGACGAGCGTAAATTTGTGAGTGCACTTATTGTTCCCGATTATAAAGCATTGGAAGAGTATGCAAATGAACACCAAATAAAGTATGACAAAGTAGAGGACTTGTTTTCTAATGTAGATATCCTTCGCATGCTGGACGGACGCATAGAACTCTTGCAAGCTCATTTTGCGCCATACGAAAAAATAAAAAAATACAGGTTGCTAGCCGAGCCATTTACGATGGAAGGTGGTGAATTAACCAATACACTCAAAATAAAGCGTAAATTTGTAGCAGAAAAATACAAAGATATTATCGACAAAATGTATAAAGAATAGAATTTTTAGCAACAACTAATTAATTCTTTCGAATAGCTTAAAATTACGTAATGGCCGGAATTTATATTCATGTTCCTTTTTGTAAAACAAGGTGCATATATTGTGACTTCTATACACGCACAGATATGTCTCCGAAGTATGACTATGTTTCGGCTCTTTGTGAAGAGATAAAGCTACGTAAAAACTACATTGGAGCCGAAGATGTAAAGACGGTATATTTTGGAGGAGGTACTCCATCTCAGTTATCTGAGAGTGACTTCCTCCGTATATTTGAAACTCTACACCATGAATTTCGGATAACACCTGATGCCGAGATAACAATGGAAGCTAATCCCGATGATCTCTCGCCTCAGTATTTAGCAACCCTTAAAGAAAAATTACCGTTCAATCGCCTGAGCATAGGAATTCAAAGTTTTGACGATGAAGAGCTCAAATTCTTGAAGCGCAGGCATTCTGCCGATAAAGCAAAAGAAGCTGTCAGAATCTGCCAATCGCTAGGCTATGATAATATCAGTATAGACCTCATGTATGGTTTGCCGAACCAGACAATGCAGATTTGGGAAAGAAACCTCGAAGAAGCAATTACTCTCGATGTACAGCATATTTCATCTTATCATTTGATCTATGAACAGGGCACAAGGCTCTATCGTTTATTCAAAATGGGAGACGTAAATCCTGTTGACGAAGACCTGAGTGTAGACATGTTTTCACGAATGATAGAGAAACTTACCGCTGTGGGATTTGATCATTATGAGATCTCTAATTTTGCCCGCCACGGATTATATTCAAAGCATAACAGCTCGTATTGGCTTGGGAAAAAGTATCTGGGACTAGGGCCTGCTGCACATTCTTATGATGGCCAAAATCGTTCGTGGAACGTGGCCTCCATATCAAAGTATATAGAAGGAATAAGGGCTGAAAATCCAAATCTGGAAATTGAAGTATTAGATGAAAATACAAGATACAACGATTTTATTTTAACAGGTATGCGTACCAAATGGGGGGTAAACCTCTCTGACCTCGAATCCCTTTTTGGCACTAAAATGAAAGTATTCTGCTTGAAAAACGCACGAAAATATCTCGATCAAGGGTTCTTAACCGAAAAGGATAATATCTTAAAATTAACCCGACAAGGAATCTTTATATCCGATGGTATAATGAGCGACCTGATGTGGGTATAATTTAGAGTTTCTACAAAGGTTTTATCTAGCACTAATATTGAAGAAGATTAAATCAATCCTCTTGATTTGAATTCAAGATATTTATTTATAGAATCGATAGTAAGGTTCTCTGGTTTTGAGAGAATCGTATGAATTCCATATCTATTGAGTTCCTTTACGATCAGGTATTTATCATTCCATAGCTTTTCCGCTATTCCTTTCCTGAATATATCTTCCAATCCCGTAGGAGAAGATTCCAACACCTCGTTGAATTCAGAATTCAAGAAAAATGCAACCAGCACCAAATGATCTTTGGCCATGTGGCTGAGATATTTCAACTGGCGACGCATTCCATTTACAGTCTCAAAGTTTGTAAACAAAACAATCAGACTGCGTTGCGACAATTTGCGACGGACAGTAGCGTACAATCGTTCATAATCAGACTCCTTAAAATCTGTTTTCTGCGCATACAACGTTTCCAAAATCTTTACTCGTTGACGGCGTTGCCTGTCTGCCGGGAGTATTTCATCTACATTCTTGGAGAAGGTTATCAGTCCGGCTTTATCACCTTTATTCAACGCTGTAGTACTTACCATCAATGTGGTATTGATTGCATAATCCAACAGCGTCAAACCGTTGAATGGCATTTTCATCGTACGTCCTTTGTCAATCAAGCAATATACAGGTTGTGATTTCTCTTCCTGATAGGTATTTACCATCAGCTGGCTCATACGTGCTGTTGCCTTATAGTTGATTGTACGAGGGTCGTCACCTAATACATAATGTTTGATCTGATCAAATTCGGTAGCATGCCCGATGCGTCGTATTTTCTTAATACCATAGTCTGTAAGACGATGCGATGCCGCCAATAATTCATACTTATGCATCTCGAGGAAAGACGGATATACGGCAACATCCTTATTCTCGTCAAATATATAGCGACGTGTAACAAGCCCCAAAAGGCCTGCCACATAAACGTTTATTGCTCCAAATTGATACACTCCCCTTTCGGTGGGACGAAGATCGTAGTACAAGACCTCCGATTTGCGCACACCTATCGAAGTACTAAATGTCAAATCTCTTTTTTGAAATTGAAAAGGTACTTCTTCGATGATTTTGATTGCAACCCTGAATGGATATTTATTGGATACGGAAAGCGAGATTGTATTTACATCACCGTTCGATAACCTTTCGGGACAATTACGAAAAGCTTGTATGCCCCTTGTCTGCCGATAAAGAGTAAAGGTATCCAACAATAAGAATACAGCCAACACGCTCATGACCACAGTCATTATGAAAAGTGATGCCTCGAAAATATAAGATACGAAGTATCCCAACACACATAAAGCCAGTGTGAAGAAAAAACGGTTTGAGAGATAGAAACTCTTAAAAAACCATTTTATCGAGGAACTTCCACTTTGTCTATCAGTTGACATATAATTGTATCGGTAGATGTACCGTCCATTTCTTTTTCGGGTGTTAATAAAATCCTGTGTCTAAGTACAGGCACAGCAACTTCCTTGATATCGTCAGGCGTGATAAAATCACGTCCCCGTATGGCTGCCATTGCTTTAGAGGCATTCAGTATTGCAAGCGATGCACGAGGCGAAGCCCCAAGCGTTATCCATGTGCTCTGACGTGTAGCAGATACAATCTGGGCAATATATTCTAATAGTTGATGTTCAACCAGTACTTTATCTACCGCTGAACGCAAAGAGTTTAATTTCTCAGCCGTCAGAACCGGACGAATACCTATTTCAGGAGATAATTCCCCTCGGTTTTGCCTGTCCAAAATATTAATCTCATCCACAATATTCGGATAATCAACTACAATTTTAAATAAGAAACGATCTAATTGAGCCTCGGGCAAACGATATGTCCCCTCCTGCTCTATCGGGTTTTGAGTGGCCATTACAAGGAATGGATAGTTCATTTTATATGTTGTTCCATCATTTGTAACCTGACGTTCTTCCATCACCTCGAAAAGTGCAGCCTGAGTCTTTGCCGGAGATCGGTTTATTTCATCAATCAGCACGATATTTGAGAAGATAGGCCCTTTCTTAAATTCAAATTTGGCAGACCCCGGAAGAAAGATACTTGTCCCCAATACGTCCGAAGGCATAAGATCGGGTGTAAACTGTATACGACTGAAAGCGACATCTATAGTCTTTGCCAGAAGTTTTGCAGATAAAGTTTTAGCAACACCGGGAACCCCTTCTACCAATACATGACCATTTGCCAAGATAGCAATTATCATCTGTTCTATCAATTGATGCTGTCCAACAACAACACGCGCTATTTCGTTTTTTATCTCCTGAACACTTTGGCTCAATTCGGAAAAATCTATCCTTGATTGAAATTCTAAATCCGACATATATTTTATTTTATTTGTTTTTTACCTTTCTATAAAATTCTTCCAACAAACTATTATATTGCAAGAATATATCATTCGGAGCATAAGGCAATATAATTATATCGTTATATAAATTAAATAGATTACTCAATTTATCTCTTTCAACTCCTGACTTAGCACTCAGTACATCCAAAAAGTCGTCATTAATTTTCTCTGTCGACATGTAGTAATTCTTCCTTATATAGTCAAGAAAGTACGCATGCCGCTTCTCGGCAATGGTTTTAAAATCTTTTTTGCGATAATATAAATTACTGATTGTACCTAGAAACTCTAATGAAGAGTTTATATGTGGTTTGATGACAGGTATAATCCGTTGAGTACGTTTCGCCCTGAAGATCACAAAAAGCAACAAACCTCCGAGTATAAGATATAAAGCGATACGTAACAAAGGATTAGACAACATCGCTTTGAATATACTACTATTCGCATCAGTACCACCTTGCTTCTGATATTCGTCCCAAATAACTTTACTATTCTGTGGCAAAAAAGATAAGCACCTGAAAGCAAAATCATATTTGTTTAGTTGCAGTAGATTTACATTAGCAAAAGCAGAAGGAATTGTATGCAAATAGAAATGCCCTTTTCCATATTGTACTTCTAAGAACACTGTATCTTTTTTGTTATTAAAAGCCAATGGACGTGACACCAAGTTGCAACTATCAGTATTAAGCCTTGTTTCACCGGTTATACCTGCAAAATTATATTTCTGATGCGGAGAATCTATTAAATAATAAGCTGTATCTGCTTCAAAATATCTATGTTTTGTCTTTATTCCCAAAGTATCCATCAGGCTCGAAGAAAAGCTTTCTGCCGAGATGAACACGTTATTTCCCAAACCGACAAAATCGAGTAAATATTGCATATCTACTTTATCCAGCGTGAATTTGGTATTGATAAATATATATGCTGTAGTATCTATTTCCGCATCAATACTTTTATACCATTCAGTAGGGTCAGAAGTCAGTTCCTCAAGCCCTTGCTCAAGTACTGTATCTATTACAAGGTCGGTATTTACTTGAGTTGTATCAGACTCTTCAGCATAGTCATATTCATCATCAGAATCTTCATAATAACCTGAACCATACGAATCATAAGATTTGTCATAGGAGAAGTATTCTTCCATAGTCTCTTTCAGGTTATTATATATTGGAGTGCGTGTAGATCGTATATTCTTTTTGTAGAAGATATCCCCTAATAGTTGATATGCAATATATGTTCCATATGGGGATGTCTTGGTATTTATAAATGTAGGTCTCCAATCTACAGGCTTAGGAGATTTGGTTCGGGCATATGACAAACCAATCAATAAAAGGATAATCACCCCGATCAGAATTATTAGTTTCTTATCTTTCATGGTTTATCATTTTATTTAGGTCGCCCATACGAGAATCTACTTCAGTGAATTTACCCTCATCCAACTCGAATTCACCATACCATACATAATCAAAGATTAATGTAGTTTCAAGAAATTTGGAGCGCAACAAACTATTCTGTATCTCGTACTGATAACTATAGTTGGTCTTATGGGTACTCCATTCTATAATATCCTTATCAGACATTTGTTTCAGATTTTTCAGATATAGAAATCGGACAGCCAGACGGTAATCTTTGTTTCTTAATGCATTAGATATTAATGCATCAAAATTCATTTCATGCACATTTTCTGTATAGATATCTATATCCGACTTATCTAGTTCTTTCTTACCCAATAATGTTCTGTAGTCAACTCCGATAAGTTTTAAGACAATCAGACATATTACAACTACTATGATGAGTAGCACTACAATACTCAGCATTCCTGATTCTGCGACCCTGCCAAGTAAATTATTGATAAAACTATTGATTGCCAACAATATTCTATCCCACCACGACAGACCTCTTTCCTCTTTTTTATACTCAAATCGCGGATCTTTTCTATATTCCTCTATCTTACTTTTATCGGGTATGCGGATGTTTACCTTCTCTTGAATATGTATGGGCTTTGTTGTTGCTGTAGAGTCTGCCTGACCAAAAAGATTTATGCACATACAAACCAAGAGCATTAATATAATGCTCTTGAATATGTGTATATTTTTATTTGTATTTACCACCCTAAGGAATATGTTCAAATATTAGTATTAATATTGAGTTGGTTGGTCTTCTTCTTTATTTACACCGATCATATCTATTTCGTCTGTAACTTCAATACCATCCAATTGGCTTCTATAACTGAAGTACATAACACCCAATACTATTGTAAGTATAGGACTTAACAAGAAATTAGCTGCATAACTCAAAGAATATGTTATATATATATATATTTCGCTGGTAAGAAAATCTATTCCTAATAAATTACCGAGCATCGTGCCATATACCGGAAGTGTTAACACAAAATTAATAACCCAAACTATAATATAAAAGATAATTATCAATCCCAGAGATATCCACCAATGATGGCGAACAAGATCAATACTCCGCTGAAAAGTTTCTACCAGCCCCTTTCTTTCTATGATATATGTATAAAAATAAAGGGATAAGTACACCGAAATAATCAGACCGGGAATCAAACATAATATCAAACCTGCAGAAGTCAGAATACCAAATATAATAGAATAACCTAACAAAGGAAGTGCAACTTGCTTTACTTTTGTCCAAACATCCTTACTATCTACCCTGCCATCTTTGGACTCGGCATATAATGCCATATAGCACATAGGATAAAGTGACATTAAATATCCTGCTACCATCATAATAAATATACCAAGAAAAAATCGCCAATCAAATATAGATCGAAGAATTGCAAATGGATCATCTTCATATTGTCCAATAGAAGTCATATTCATATTCGAAAAAGACAGTAAATTCATAAGAAGATATGTAGCAATAAGAACAATAGGTATAAATACCAATATACCCTTTAAGATTGCTCCATAATTTTGCTTAATGAATGCAATTGAAGTATCAAAAATACCGCTAAAGTCACGGCTTTGATATAACCTGATCTTTTGTTGTTGTTTCATTTGTTTTTTTATTGATGTAATAAGGATAATAGATAAAATACCATATAATAAATAAGGCAGACAAGCCAATTATTATCAGATTAAAGTAAACCGGCATTTCGGTCAAACGAGTCAGATAGCTCTCGATAAAAGCCGCTACAATAAAAACGGGGATCAGTGCAACTACTATTTTCACAGCATCTTTTGCACCTCTCTGTAATGACACTAAGCGTTTGTATGTACCGGGAAATAAAATACTATTACCCAATATAAGCCCTGCACCTCCGGCTATTACGATTGCTGATATTTCTAATGTTCCATGCAACCAAATGGATATAGCCGAAGTAAACAACAAACCTTTCTTAAAGAAAAAGTATTGAAAAACGCCGAGCATTACACCATTAGGAAATAAAACATAAACAGTTCCGAGAGAAAACAGAATACCTCCGATAAATGCATAAAATGCTACTGCAATATTATTTGTGGCTATTCTGAAAAACATAGGTGCCTCATCCGAGCTTTTATATATAGCCATCGGATCACCGCTTTCTATATTTTCAAGTGTCTGATTCACATACTCAGGAGGTAATATTTGACTAGCAAAGGCAGAATCTTGTTCTAATGAAAATATCCCTAATAAAACACCTGCAAACATCGTCAAAAAAGAATAAAGCATGTGTCTGCGATATTTGTACATGATAAGAGGAATTTCTTCTTTCCAGAAACGGAAAAAGCGTCCTTTATCTTTTTTCTTATACTGGTATATATTGATAAAATAGCGCCCTGTAAGTTGATTCAGATATTTTACAGTTTGCGACCGCGGGTAAAACGTACGCGCATAAGATAAATCATCCGTGAGTTCAATGAAATTATCCGCTAAAATTTCAGCCGGAATATCTTTTTCCTTGGTCTGGATATCTATTTCTTGCCACTTATCTCTATTTTGCTTGACAAATGCGGCCTCTCTCATCAAAAACTACAAGTTTGCATTTATAATATATTGTTTAAGCACAAATATAGCTCTTTGGTTAAAAAGAATGAAAAATTTATACTATATAATCATACAAAAAACATAAATTTGTTCTTTATTTTTAGTGTTTATGATAATAGAAGTACAAACAACCCAAAACGTAACAATAGACTACGAAACAGCCGGTGTCGGATACAGACTTTTAGCTTATATTCTCGACTGGGTTGTAATTTTGATTTGGTATTTAGGTTGGATTGGAATTATATCTCTTTTCTCCCAAGCCGGATTATGGAGTGCGTTTGATGGGAACACTGCCATGATATTTATAATTATAATAATGGCTTCCCCTGTACTTTTCTATGACCTCTTATTCGAAACATTAAATAAAGGACAAAGCATTGGCAAAATGATCGTAAAAATACGAGTTGTGAATGTCGATGGTACTGTTCCATCCGGAAGTTCTTACCTGTTAAGATGGCTATTCCGCTTAGTTGATTTTACGTTTACAGAGGGTTTTCTGGCTATTATAATGATTGCTGTTACAAAAAAGTCGCAGCGGTTGGGTGATTATTTGGCAGGAACAACAGTCATAGACCTCAGATTGAATGCACGAAACAAAGAGTTAAAGCTTTCTGATCTTGATTTTCATGAAGACTATAAAGTTACCTATAAAGATGTGCTTGACAAGTTATCCGACAGAGACATTCAAACGATTACTTCTATCATAGATGACCAACGCATGCAATACAACGAATACTTTAACCAACGTTTGGCTGACAGAATAAAATCGATTACAGGCTATGAGTATGATGGCCCTGACAGAATTTTTCTTCGAAAAGTAGTCACCGACTACAATTATTTAGCGGTACAAGAAGTATAAATGATTATCAGGTAATATTAAGTTCAATAGTCTCTCCTTCTTTTATACGCTTTAGGTGACAAAACAACAATTCACCGTTTTCATCTCGTAAGTGCATACCGTTTCCTTCGCAATAACGAAAGTATTTGCAGTCTTTACATTCGCCTTGCTTCATCCATCTACGATCTCTAAATGGCTGATAGCGATTCGACCATATATCCCAAAAGCTGTCTTTATATATATTTCCCTGAGTAAAATTTGATCGTAGATTAGGACACGCCGAGATAGAACCATCTACAAGTACCGATGCAATGTTGATACCGGCATGACAAAAATAGAAATGATCTCGGATCTCAGTTTCATAATTGCCAACAAAACCTTCGCAACCATAACTGAGGTTTATAAGACCTTCCTTACGAGTGTGTTTTATAAATTCAAATAATTGTTTAAACTGAATCGGGGATAATTGTAGTTCCTTATGAACGACAGCTCTTCCGATAGGGAACACAGTAAAAATACGCCATGATTTAACACCGGTATCGATGAGTAGCTTTTTCAAGTCATTGAGCTGAGAAAATGTATCTGCCGTAACACAAGTAACAACATCAAATACAATATCTTTAGTTTGCGCCAGCATCGAAATAGCATTAAATGCCATACGAAAGCTATTCTTATTTCCACGCATTATATTATGTTTCTCCTCAAGTCCATCGAGGCTTATTGTCACCGATCGCAAACCGGCATCAAGAAGGCTTTTCAATCTTTGTTCGGATAAAAACAACCCGTTTGACACCATCCCCCACGGATATTCCCTTTTGTACAACTCCCGTCCGCAGGCCTCAAGGTCGTTACGCATCAATGGCTCGCCACCTGTTATAACAATCATTGTATCATGAGGAGTAACATAAGGAGTAACTTCATCTACCACTCGCAGAAAATCTTCCAAGGGCATATCCTTTTGCCTCATATCTTTGTGACAATCGCTGCCACAATGCTTGCATGCCAAATTGCATCGCAAGGTACATTCCCAAATGAGATAGTTTAATTTATGGAGAGATGTCTGATTCTTTTTATGCTGGCGAAACAGCTCTAAACCTAAACGCTTTCGGAAGGAAATGTCGTCTACACTCATTATTTTTCAGGATTAGATGAGTTAAGCTTTACAGTACCCAAATCCTTTGTCGTTTCGCCGACATACCAACCACCACTACCATTGGTAAAGCTCGGATTATCAAACCTCACAGTATCTATCACTGTTTCCAATAAGCCGTTTTTCTCCCCATCGATATCTTCGTATTTTATAACAAACTTCTGACTGGATGGAAAGTCTTGAATCGATACATTAAATAATCCTTTCACATCGGTTTTTACACTATCTACATAGCGTACTTTACCTGTATCATAACCATTGTTAATTACCCCTAGTGCAACTTTCAGCCCTGAAACTTCTTTATCGCCACTTTCCACCTTCCCTTTCACTATAAATTTAGCAGATGGAGTCCCATACTCAACTTTAGGATCAACGGTTGAGCATGAATGAAAACCTAGAAAAATGAGAACAAATGATAAAACCCTTGAATACGCAGAAAGAAGCCTAATTTTCATAATATATCTGTTTTATAAGTATAGATTTAGTTGTCTATATATTATGATGCATATAATACACAGAAAGTTGCATGAATGATTATTTCTTTGCAGATGGCTTAGCTTTTCCCCTAGCACTTACCTTCGGCTTTGCTACAGGCTTGGGACTCTCAAGTTTAGTTTCAGTTGCTACACTTTTAGGCTTCTCTGTTGCCTTGGGTTTTGCCGTTGTAGCTTTTGTTTTAGGCTTTAACTGAGTTTCCAGCTTTCCAATTTTGTCTTCCAGCTCTTCTATTTCATTTGCCTGATTGTGAATGGTGGTAAGCAACGCATTAAGTTCCTCATTATCAATAGAACTAGGAAACTCGGCTTCTACCCTTTCCTTGAAGTCACTCAACACATTCATATAGGTATTAAATGCTTCGTATGGAGATGAATATGGGCTAAATGGCAACGCATTTTTTGTTCCCATATAATAAAAATGATCACTTGATTGCAAATATATCCAGTCTTGTAATATCCGTCTCGATTGGCTTAGGCGAACACGTTCCGCTATTTCATACAACTTATTGAATGCCTCTTCCTGTAAAGTATTACCCAACCATGCCGAAACATCTTTTTCTTCACCTACCCATGATATAGGGTGCATAGACGAAATAGAATCAACAGGCTTCATCGTTTTAAATATTTCTGATGGGGTAGCAAATCCGATATTATTCTCAGCAGCAAAACGAGGTAATACTCTCATAAATTCGAATATACCTGAGCTTTTCTTTTGGAAATTACCTAACGCTTCATAATTCATAAACAGATTGATAACCTGCTCTTCTTTTGGTGTATTAGCCACCCAGGAAATAAACTTATCGGCAGTAAGCGGATACTCATTCCAGCTATAATTCGAAAAACGAGTTGCAATATCGTCACTGAATTTTGGATTACGTAACAATAATTTCAGTTTTGGCTCTTCTGCTGCTTGATAAAGATAATTAGGACTTTTCCATCCGAGTGTTCGCTTAGCACCCTCGGTCAATATTCCTGTATAGCCCATTTCATAGACTAAGTGTCCAATTTCGTCAGAGTATATCAATTCTGTGTTGCGAAAAACCTTTGGACGTTGTCCGAACAGGCTTTCTATTTTATTGCTATGTTCATTTACCTGCTTCTTGAACTCTTCAGGGTCTACCAAAGAAGCGAGAGAATGTCCTTGAGTTTCGGTCAAGAACTCAACACAACCTGTATCTGCCAACTCTTTGAATCCATCAATAACCTCAGGAGCATATATTTCCATCTGATCTAAAGCCACGCCCGAAATAGAGAATGCAACCTTAAATTTGCCTTCGTATTCCTTTATCATCTCAAGCATCAACCTGTTGGCAGGTATAAAAGAAACCTCAGCCACCTGTTGCATAAAGTCTTCATTGGCAAAGTCATCATAGTAATAATGATCTCCGCCAATGTTAAAAAATCTATAGCGCTTTAGCCTGTGAGGCTGATGTATTTGGAAATAGAAACATATATTTTTCATAATGTATATTGTTTTTTATTATTGACATAGACTATTATAAATATCCCTAACCTTTTGTCCGGCATATTCCCATTTTATATTATCCACCTCTTCTTTGCCTTCTCTGCTCAGGAATTCAGACATGGCATCGTATGTACAAATAGAATATATAGCATCGGCCATACCCTCAACATCCCAATAGTCAACCTTCACTGCTTTATCTAAGATCTCGGCACAACCGGATTGTTTTGATATAATAGTAGGAATACTGCACTGCATCGCTTCTAGTGGCGAAATTCCAAATGGCTCAGAAACCGAAGGCATTACATATACATCGCTCCGTTTCAGCATTTCATATACTTGTTTTCCTTTAAGAAATCCTGTAAAATGAAATTTATCTGATATTCCTCTTTCGGCTGCAAGATAAATCATACGTTCCATCATATCGCCGCTACCGGCCATCACGAAACGTATGTGTTTAGCCTTTTCGAGTACACGAGCGGCAGCTTCGACAAAATATTCAGGACCTTTTTGCATCGTGATACGCCCCAAGAAAGTTACAACTTTGTCTTTACCTTTTTGAGGCTCAATAGCGACAATCTCGGCACTTAATGGTTCTACAGCATTGTGTACAGTAGTCACTTTTGCCGGGTCTTGATGATATTTCTCAATCACTGTTCGCCGGGTCAGTTCACTCACACAGATAATATGGTCTGCGTAGTCCATGCCATTTTTTTCCATTTGATAAACCTGCGGATTTACCTTGCCTCGGCTACGGTCAAAGTCTGTTGCATGCACATGTATAACTAAAGGTTTTCCCAAAACATTTTTGGCATGTATTCCTGCGGGATAAGTCAACCAATCATGTGAGTGTATTATATCATAATTATGAGTGCGTGCAATCACTCCGGCTACAATAGAATAATTATTTATCTCTTCGAGCAAATTGTCGGGATAACGTCCCGAGAACTCTATACAACCCAAATCATTTGTATGCAGATAATTAAAATCGCCATAAATATGATCGCGTAGATTATAATATTCCTGAGGGTCCATATATTTCGACAGACGCTCACTTACGTAGTCCCAGTATACCTCACGCCAGGCTACAGGGGTATTGCATGCTCCTATTATTTTCAGAAAACTCTGGTCTTCATCGCCCCAGGGTTTAGGTATAACAAATGTAATCTCCATATCAGGCTGCAAAGACATACCTTTTGTCAATCCATAACTGGCTGTCCCAAGCCCGCCTAATATGTGGGGAGGAAACTCCCATCCAAACATTAATGCTTTCATATATTTTAGTTCGAAACTATTCTGTAAATTTAACAATCTAAATCATATTGCATAAAGAGGTATTCTTTATCATTCAATATTCATCTCCAAACATTTTCTGAACATTGAGAGCAGTTATTATTCCGGCAACATTTATGGCATAAGAAATCTGCCCATGTCCGAAATAAGGGATACTGCCATCATATACAGAAGATAAAGAACCTATGCCATCGTTAGACATTTCATCCTCAACACCAATCAAAAGACGGTCGAGAAAAGACAATCCACTCTGCTGAAATATTTTAAGGTAAGCTTCCTGATATGCCCGCAGTAGCCACGGCCATGCCGCACCATTAAAAGCACTGTAGAGGCGATCATATATTGAGCCTTCACATCTCGGACGAAAACCAATGCTCTTCGGACTAAGGGAGCGAATGCCTTTAGGTGTAAGTAATTCTTTAGTTACTATATCAATTATACTTTTACTTTGTCGTTTACCCAGTAGTGGATAATCAACAGCTATAGCCAATAACATATTAGGTCTGACACTCCAATCGACGAAATTACCTACTACATAATCGTACAAATAGCCCCCATCGTTAAGAAAGACTTCTAAAAATGATGTTTTGGTTATCTCAGCCAATAGAGCCATCTTTCTTTCCAGCTTCGGATTATGTTGATTGCGTGCTATTTCTTCATTAAACTTGAGTGCATTATACCAAAACGCATTAACCTCAACCAAACATCCTGTACGAGGAGCCAAATAAAGTCCGTCCGAAATCTTATTATGCATCCAACTCGGATAACCAACTTTATTGTCTACAGTAAGTAACCCATTCGTTAATGGCTTCAAGTTCGGGTGATTACCTTCTTGTATAAAGCTTACGATCTGGCTAACCAGACTTGCATATTTTAAATAAAAACGCTCAGGATCATACACCTGAAACTTTTTAAGGGCGCGTATCACCCATAAAAGTACATCTGCATCTCCTATATCCTTCATAAATCCGGCTATTGGCTTCCCCTCCATAAATTGCTGGATTGTAGGAATAGCAGTATCAACGATTTCTTCAAAAGCATCTTTCTTGCCAACGCCTAGCGTAAGTCCTTCCAAAGCCATAAATTGCTCTCGGGCCTTAACCTCACCCCAAGGATAACCATTCAGTAAATATAGTTCATCTTTAGTGGGACGATAATAAAACTGATGTGCTGAATTTTTCAAACAGTTATAGAAAGATGAACGAGGGGTACGCTCTTTTATACCTTTTTCAAACGAGAAAACCAGCTTACTCGTATCTACGTGAATATCACTTGCTGAGAATATTACCGACTCACCTTTCTGTATGGGTAATTCGAAATATCCGGGTACATACAAATCTTCTTTGTATGGTAATCCGTGATTCATATCCTGCATATATTCTACACCTTTATACCAGTTGGGCTCAAAGACAAAATTTACAGGCTTATTAAACTGCATAAACAAATCGGGATAGCCGGTATACATACACATACTGATGCCATTTTCCACTTCCTTATATCCAAGCTCTGCTATCGGATTCTCTTCCGTTAATTCGTTCACATCTCTAAATGCCAAGAAAGGCTTGAAGCGCATCGTTGTAGGCGAATGAGCATCTATCAGTGTATATCTGATAAAAATAGAATTATCCTCTAAAGAAAACATCTTCTCTTTAGATAAAATCACCCCCCCTACTCTATATATAGTTCGCGGCAACGAGTCGCAATCAAATTCTCGTATATATTTATGCCCCATCGGGCTATAATTATTTCCATCATATTTGTGTATCCCCAGATTGAAATCCGCACCATGCTGTATTACAGTTTCATCTAAGGATGATAGCAATACATGATTTGTATCACCCAAACGGGGTACAGGAAGAACGAGTAGTCCGTGTTGCTTTCGTGTGTTACACTCTACTAATGTTGTACAGTGATATGCTCCCCTCCGGTTTGTTCTCAAAATCTCACGATAAAGCGAGTATTCGAGGTTAACCATCCGCGATTTATCAAATTTGAGGTAAGCATTGGTCTTTTTATAATTGTAATCCATAATGTTACTGATAGATTTTCGGTATTTAATATGTCAACAAACAAGCTATATAAATTGAAACTCGTTTATACAACAAGCTTTTTTGTTCTTAAAGATATGAAAAATGTAAACAAAAAGCGAAGCTTTAGGATATTTTATTAACATTCCCTTATATACACTAATATTCAAATGAATAGACGCCTCTCTATTTAGAATAATTATATATAATAAACTCTTCCTTCTAAAACACACAAATAATTATCAATAAATACTTTATACGCAAATATTAACAAAGAGTACTTTAACTTATCTCAATAAAGTATATCTATTGATAAGTATTTTATATATTTGTACTCCGAAAAAAGGTAAAGTAAAAATTTTGAAATAAAAACAAGTATATGCTTTCATTTATTACCTGGGATGTAAACCCTGATGCTTTTGCTATATTGGGACGAGAAATACGATGGTATGGAATACTTTGGGCTACCGGAGTACTGCTAACAACTATTGTTGTGCAAAAAATGTACAAAGCGGAGAAGCTGCCTGAGAAATGGTTCGATTCGTTATTCATCTATGTTCTCACGGGCCTCATTATCGGAGCACGATTGGGGCATTGTTTGTTTTACGACCCGGTATACTACCTAAGCAACCCGTTAAAGATGCTGATGGTATGGGAAGGTGGTTTATCGAGCCACGGAGGAGCAATAGGCATGACTGTAGGTATATGGCTATTTTCGGTCAGAGTTACCAAAAAAAGTATGATATGGGCTCTCGATCGCTTGATAGTAGGTGTTGCCATTGGTGCAACATGTATCCGACTTGGTAATTTAATGAATTCTGAAATATACGGAGGAACGACAACTCTTCCTTGGGGTTTCAATTTTGTACGCGATCCGCACTGGCATTTTCCAATAGCTGAAGGTGGCTCAAACGAACTGCCATGTCATCCGACACAAATATATGAAGCTCTCATTTACTTCGCTATATTCTGTGTAGGACTATATCTATTCTATAGAACAAATGCAAAAAACAAACAAGGCCTGATATTAGGGGTCTCACTTATAGGGATTTTCCTTTCCAGATTTTTTATCGAATATATAAAAAATGTACAGGAGCCATTTGAGGTTAATATGATAGCTACTTTCGGTATTAATATGGGACAATTGCTAAGTATCCCATTCGTACTATGGGGTATCTGGCTGGTGTGGAATGCAACAAGAAAAAAAGAAACAATAGAAAGCAAAACAATAAAGAAGTAGAAGTAATTTCGTATGTTAAAACCAATTCCAATAGAAGATGACCTTTACTATATCGGAGTAAATGACCGCACTAAGAATCTTTTCGAAAACTTATGGCCACTCCCTAAAGGCGTATCTTATAATTCATACCTTCTTGTAGATGAGAAGACAGCGCTTTTTGATACAGTAGACGTATGTTATTCTGATATCTTTTTCCATAAGTTGGAAATAGCCTTAAATGGAAAGTCTCTTGACTATGTAATCATCAATCACATGGAACCCGATCATTCAGGTTCTCTGGGATTGCTTAGAAACAGATTCCCGAATGTACAGATCGTAGGTAACAAACGTACGGCTGAGATGGTACAAGGATTTTATGGAATCTCAGATGGAGTAAAAATTATAGAAGACGGTGAGGAACTGTCTTTAGGTAGCAAACATAAGCTTATTTTCAATCTGACACCAATGGTACATTGGCCTGAAACAATGATGACATATGATACTTATCATAAAATCATATTCTCGGGCGATGCTTTTGGTACATTCGGAACTCTTGATGGTGGTATTACCGATGCACAATTACATCCTGAACGCTACTACGATGAGATGGTTCGTTATTATTCTAACGTTGTAGGCAAGTTTGGCTCTCCGGTACAAAAAGCACTTGAAAAGCTTAATACTCTCGAAATAAAATATATCTGTTCTACACATGGTCCGATATGGACTCTTGACGAACAGATAAAAAAAGTAATAAGTATATATGACAAGCTAAGCCGTTATGAAGGCGATGAAGGCGTTGTGATTGCTTATGGCAGTATGTATGGCAACACTGAGCAAATGGCTGAAACAGTAGCTTACGAACTGGCTCAACAAGGGATAAAAGAGGTTATATTACATAATGTATCAAAACGTTCGCATTCATACATTATACGTGATATATTCAAATACAAAGGTTTGATCATCGGATCTCCTACATATAACAACAAACTCTTTCCTGAGGTAGAATATCTAATATCGAAAATTGAAGGTCGTGATATGAAGCACCGTTATTTTGGATATTTCGGATCATTTACCTGGGCGGGAGCAGCAGTTAAGCGTTTGGCTCAATTTGCAAGCGACAGTAAATTTGAAGTCATAGGCTCGCCGGTAGAAATGAAGCAAGCTATGAACCTAAATACTTATGAAGACTGTGTTTCTCTGGGAAAGGCTATGGCCGACAGACTTAAACAAGACAGATAAGCTATTCGCACATTAAGTAGATATTATATAAAACAAAAGCCGTCCTTTAAAGAACGGCTTTTGTTTTATTATAGAATAAGTCTAAATTCTTAGAACACAAGGTTTACACCAATTTCTGTTTGGCTAAGATCGAAATCGAATCCGAAATTATCACCTTTGATTCCAGCATATTTTGCATGTTGATAACCTAAGAATCCGAATTTACCTGTTAAAGTAATTTTATCTGTAACATTAACTGCTACACCCGGACGGAAACCAACTTCCCAAGCATTTAGTTTATACTTTTCAGCGGCAGTCTGACCTGTAGATACCATATAATCAGTTTTTCCATAAGTATATGCTGCACCACCATCAACAAACAGGCTACCCATAGTTCCTTTAAGGAATGACATACGTAGGAAAGGATTTACAGTAAATGCATCTTTGAAAATGATATCGGAATTTATAGAACCGTTTAATGCTGGTTTATTGTGTGCATAACCCAATCTGATACCTACTCCCATATTATTAGTAAATGCATAACCTACTTCAGGAAGAATACGGTATGATGATACTCTGTCGCCACCATCAATTTTAGTGCTGTTGAAACCAACGCTACCTCCAACCCATATCTGACCAACATCTTGTGCTGAAACTGTTGCTGTTAGACCTAACATAATTGCAAGTGTAAAAAATAACTTTTTCATAACTTTTAATTTTTGTTTTTAATTTACCTTTATTTAATTAACTCAATCTTTTAAGATATTCTCTTATTGATGAAGACAAAGGTCTAACAAAATAGAGAACGACAAAAGGTCTATTTTGGCTTAAAGATGTTCTAAAATTCTTTTTAGGCATAACTTTGAAAAATTGTTGACAACAAAAACAGTCTAAAGTTCTTATTATATGTTCAAAAGTTCCTTTCGACTTTTTCTATATTTCAATGAAAATAGACTATGTTTGCATTCATCTTAATCGACTTTTTACACAAAAAGAATTCAAAATATGAAATTGGCAAAAATCCAACTAGAGGATATTTCAGAACATATAGATCCTTTTGCAATCAAAAATTTTATTATATCCGATAAAGCAGTATTATTTCCTCCTCTATCCTCCAATTTTCCGTTTATACTCGATGGCGTAGCTTTTGCCATTTGTATTAAAGGGAATGCTCGTATAAAAATAAATTTCAAAGAATATGATATAGAGAAAAACATGATTATTACAATCATGCCCCAGTTTGTCACAGAATTTATCACACGTAGTGAAGATCTGATGCTTGAGTTCTTGATTTTCTCTATAGATTTTCTAACAGAAATGCCCAATATAT
This sequence comes from Dysgonomonas sp. Marseille-Q5470, assembly GCF_951230145.1. Taxonomy (NCBI): domain Bacteria; kingdom Pseudomonadati; phylum Bacteroidota; class Bacteroidia; order Bacteroidales; family Dysgonomonadaceae; genus Dysgonomonas; species Dysgonomonas sp. Marseille-Q5470. Next base: position 83,665 of record NZ_CATNVE010000007.1, read on the forward strand.
CGAACTTCGACATATCGAGAAGTATTATGCAAAACTCTTGTATAAAAATATCAGAAACGGAAGCCAACAAATATCTGGAGTTCCACTCTTTTATTGTTAAACAATACAAGCGCAGAGATCATCCATTCAGGAATGAAATGGCTAAAAGCCTCTTATATGCAATGCTAACCGAAATAGGTAATATATATTATAATCGGATCAAAGATGTAAGTACATACGAGTGTGATAACATGAATACATCTTCGCATCAGGATGAATTAATCTCACGCTTTTTTAATTTATTATTGCAATATCACAAAAAGGAACGATCGTTACAGTTCTATGCAAGTGAAATGTGTCTCACACCAAAATACTTATCAACTATTGTAAAAAGCAGAACAGGCAGAACGGCCTTTATGTGGATTAATGAAGCCTTGATTGCTTCAGCAAAACATCTGCTAAAAACAACAACGAACACAATTTTACAGATATCAGACGAGTTAAATTTCCCCAATCCTTCTTTCTTCGGGCGATTTTTCAAGAAACATACAGGACTAACTCCCGTACAATACAGAGAGACTTAATGCATTAGGGGGAAGAGAAAAATAAAACATAAAAACGGAAAAGAGTTTCGCGATAAAATCGAAATATCATGATATAAACTTCCTTAGTAAGGGGTTCTTTTTCATATCATCATATTTACGAACTACTACCCCCAGCCTCTCGAATAGTTGCCGGATAAGCGGATCAATATCCATAACATACACCTCTTTGATTCGCTTAGTCAACAACCAAAGAGCCAAATAATTGACGTCCTTTTTTACTAGAATATCTTTTTCGATCTCCACGACTGTATTACTGTCGGTATGCAAAACGATTATAGGTATTGTGTCTATATCGGAATCGTCAATCTTATCGTTTTTAAGAAATAATGCTATTTTCATAAGATTAACTTTTAGGTAAAGTTGATAAATATATATGATCGTCAAAAGTCCTATAAAGCGCTATAAGTGTCCTAAATATCCTAAATTACTATTATTTGAACAAAGTATGTCTTCGTTATGTTTAAAATTAAGAGTATACTACACATTAATATTAAATAAAAATAGAAACATTATGAAGAAACTATTAATCGGAGCAGCTGCCGGTATAGGTCTTGCGCTCGTTATTTATAAGTTGGCAGAAAGTGGTAAGCTAGATTGTGTATGTGATGACTTAAATAAATTATCAGGTCAGGCTAAGAAAAAAATAAAAGACGGTATCGATGTTGGAAAAAACCAACTGGAATATCTAAAGGAACGTGCAGCCTACAAGTCTGAACAATTAAGCGAATTGGCTGATGAAGTGGAAAAGAAAGTTTTGGACAAATTAAATAAAGCCAAGAGCTAACTCCAGAATTACTGGTTGATAAAAAACAAAAAGGAATGCTGATATCAGCATTCCTTTTTAATATAAATGAAATATCTTATTTACATATTTGTCTTTAGAAACTTAATAACCTTTTCGAATAAATAAGTTCTGTTAGCTGCACCTCGTATAGAGTGATCTTTATCCGTGAACACAAACATATCGAATTGCTTGTTGGCTTTGACTAATGCTGCTGCATAATCCATCGTATTTTGGAAATGTACATTATCGTCGGCAGAACCGTGTATTAATAATAAATTCCCTTCTAATTTGTTAGCGAGCAAAATCGGAGAGCCTGATTGATATCCGGCTTCATTTTGTTGTGGAGTGCGCATAAAACGTTCTGCATATACAGAGTCATAAAATTTCCAATCGGTAACAGGAGCAATGGCAACTCCGGCTTTGAATACGCCATTCCCCCGGCTCATACTCATCAACACGTTGTATCCACCATAACTCCATCCCCAAATAGCAATTTTACTTCCATCAATATAAGGTAAAGAAGCAAAATGTCTTGCCGCAGCTGCTTGATCATCGGATTCGTAAATACCCAGATTCATATATGTACACTTACGAAAGTCTTCCCCTCTGGCTGCAGTTCCGCGTCCGTCAACACAAGCAACAATAAATCCTTGGGTAGTCAGGTAATCTGTCCAGTCGACACCGTACTTATCCGCTACTTGTTGCGAATTAGGTCCACTATACTGAACCATTACCAACGGGTACTTGCGTGATGGATTGAAGTCAACCGGTTTCATTATATATGCATTTAGGTCTTGTCCGTCAGCCGCTTTTACTGTAATAAACTCCTTTTTAGGTAAGTTGAGTCCGGCTAATGTATTTTTCAATTTAGCATTATCTTCCAATACTCGAAGTTCCTTTCCTGTAGCGTCGTGCACGGTAACAATCCGAGGTATTGAGAGATTGGTATAACTATTGATGTAATATTTCCCATTTTTGCTAAATGTTGCAGCATTAGTTCCCTGCTTTGCAGATAATTTAGTTTTGATTCCTTTCACCATATCCACCTTGTAGATTGCTCTTTGGAGAGGGCTATCTTCTGCAGCTTCATAAAAAACAGTTTTAGAAACCGGATCAACAGCCAATAGGCTTGTTACATCGTAGTTTCCTGAAGTCAATTTCTTTTGCTGAGCACCATTCTTATCATAAAGATATATATGAGAATACCCATCTTTTTCGCTAACATACACAAATTGGTTTCCAAAGAAATAGATATAGTTTAACAATTCAGAGTCTATATATCTGCTGTTCTCTTCATGAAGAATAGAGCGACATACCGATGAGCGTGCATTTGCAAGAAACAGATCAAATTTATTCTGCTCTCTGTTCAATGTCATTATTGCTAAATCGTCCCCGGTAGGTAAAAACTGTATACGTGGGATATACTCAACATTATCAGGTATATTCATTTTCCGTATTGTCTTCGAGTCAATATCGAATACGTTACATGTTACTTTCGAGTTTTGTTCTCCGGCCTTCGGATACTTGAACGAAAATGAAGTTGGGTAAAGTTTGTTTTCATACATCTGCATCGAATACTCAGGCACATTTGTTTCGTCGAATCTTACAAATGCCAACAAACGCCCGTCTTCAGAAAAATCCATAATACTGGTCGTTGCAAACTCTTCTTCATATACCCAATCTGTTCCGCCATTGATTATTTTACCCAATGCTCCGTCTTTTGTTATCTGAGATTCTGTATCATAATCAAACTTGACTAGCCATATATTGTTGTTGATAACATAGGCCAACATTCTTCCATCTTTAGAAAAAGTCGGTATCGATTGCTTTTCTTTATTTTCAGTCAGTTTTCGAACTAAATTTCGTCTAATATCGTAATAATAGTAATTTGCTTTGAATGAATGACGATAGATCGGTTCGTAATCATTATACACTACCAGGCGTTTCTCATCGGGGCTGATTATAAATCCCTGAAATGAGCTGAACGTACATTCACGTGCCTTATTAACATTAAACAGAGTATCGGTAGGCAAACCTGTTTTGTACGAATACTTGATGATCATCGTATTTTTATTATCTGCCTGAAAATAAGATTCGCCATCGGCAGATGACACAACCGGCTGAACACCTCGAGCAGAGTATTTGCCGGAATTAATATCCATAAGGTCTAAACGTTGCGCACTTGCTGTTATTAAGAAGAAACAAGCAAGCAGCAATCCTAAAACATTTTTCATATCAATAGCATTTATTTTTGACAAATATATCAATTTTCGATGGGAGTTGTAAATGATATATCGCATTAAATAGAAATAACCTTTGACCAAGGCCAAAGGTTATTGTAAAAACACCTAAAGTAATACGTAGTTTTTAAAGTCCTATTTGTATTTTTTTATTTGCTTATATATAACCGGTATTCTCCCGGTTGGAGTGTAATATCTATAGAATTATCAGATAGATTTAGCTGGTTACCCGTAAAATAGTCCTCCCATTTACCTGTTTTTCCGAAATTAACTTTCTGAGTTAATTCTGTGACATCGAAGTTAGCTATGGCACAGATAGACTCTGTAGATGATTTTAATAATATTTGTTTATATTGATTTGCTAAATCAATAGTATAGTCACTCGTATAAAAGGTAGTATTCGTATTACGAAGTTTATTTATTTTAGCAAACACATCGTAGAGATTCTTTCTTGCAGGTACATCGTAATACTCCCAATGAGGAGGCTTAGGATCTAAATGCTGATTCCCTTCTCTATTCAGCGCTATATCATAGCCCAGCTCTCCGAACTGCCAGATCATTTTAGGACCCGGTAGTGACATCAAAATAACCGCTGCGGCTTCTGTACGTTTTAGGCCTGTACTTAAATCTTTCACATTATAACTTCCATTAGAATTGCCGTAGGCTTCATTTTTGAACATAATACGTTCTTCATCATGACTTTCCATATAAGCGACCAAGTTTGGTTTCGACCATTCTCTTTTCTTATACGAAGCCCATGATACATCACCATTCAGTTCACCATTCTCATCGGAATCAAATGCACCCCAACCCATTGTTGCCTCAATGAAAGTAGAATTCATATTGCCCCAAAGTTTAATTCCATAGTCTGCCAGTATTTTTTCTTCATCATTGGCTGTAAGATGCTCAAAAATGACAATTGCATCAGATTTTCGTTTCCAAATTTCGGAAGCCATTCTTTTAAGTATCGTTATACGACTGTCATCTTTGCTCCATCCATCACCTTTTGTATTGGTAAAACCTTTTGTAAAGTCGAAACGAAATCCATCTACTTTGTATTCTTTCATCCAATATGCACAAACACTGTCTACAAATGCCTTAGTATACTCACTCTCGTGATTAAAATCATATCCCCAAGAATAACTGGAGTTAGGCGATGTTTTATTGTACCAAGGATTATCGGCTGTAGGGTTTTTATCGCTACCCTGATACATTCTCACCATCGGGCTTTGTCCATAGCTATGATTTAGTACCATATCCATTATCACAGCAATTCCATTAGAGTGGCATGCGTCAATAAATGCTTTATAGTCGTTAGGTGTACCGTATGCTTTGTCTGTAGCAAAATAGAATGACGGGTTATATCCCCAACTATTATTGCCCTCAAATTCATTGAATGGCATTAGCTCTACAGCATTTACACCAAGATTTTTAAGGTAGCTTATTTTTTCTTCAATAGCCTTAATCGTTCCCTGCTCTGTAAAATCACGAATAAGGATCTCATAGATAACCATATTATCCGGCTTATCAACCTTAAAAGTATTTACTTTCCAAGAATAAGAAGCCGGAGCAGTATTTACGACCATGGCTATCTCGGAAGTCTTTCCCGTAGGGTACTGTATCAAGTTAGGGTATACATTATTAGAGATATAACGATCATTATCCGGATCAGAAACTTTAGATGTATAGGGGTCTGCTATCCTTATCGAATTATCTATAAGGTATTGACATATATACTCTTTCCCTTTTTGGAGATTGCCTATTTTTATCCAGAAACGATCCCCGTCTTTTTTCATCTTATAGCTATCCGAAACCGTCCAATTATTGAAGTCTCCGATAAGGTGAACCGTTTGTTTTTTAGGAGCAAAAAGAACAAAAGCCAATGAATCGTCACTGATAACAGTAATACCATCTCTAAGACTCCCTATTGTTGGCGTTAAAGGGACTTCGGGTATATCAGGATTGTTGGGACCATTATCACTGCATGATAAAAACATGCATAGTACTAGAGGGAAAAAGAATCTTAATAATTTCATGATACTAATAAGTGTATTAGGTTATTTTAGCACAATAGCCTTCCGTATCACAAATCTATGGCTTTTGATACCACTGTTATTATCCTGAATAAACTTACTTGCATAAAAAAGAATGCAAACGTTTGCATTCTAAACAATTAGTATTCCTCACTATATAAGCATGCTGTTACGTTCGATTAAATAAGATTATAAGGAGAGTAAATATAGAAAAGGCGCCGGATCAATTAAGATTCCAACGCCTTTTGCTTACCTATATATAAATAATCATTCACTAATCCGTTTATAGTATTTCGGCTTATAGTCAGGGAAGAGATCCGGATGAAATACATAGGCCATATCTTTTAAGATATAGTCGGGATGTATAGGCAAATCTTCGTAATAACTGCTATAAGCGGTGTTGCATCCATATATGTTTTTACTTTTGAATGCTTTAAAGTAGGAATATGGCTTATATTCTTTCTCAAGACTTGTATAAGTCATATCCGACGGGGTATTGTATTTGATAATCCAGATATCAGCCTCTCCGGCCTTGTCAAAAACTATTTCGAAGTTAAGAGGCATATATGATGTTGATTTGTCTTCATTCCATGGATATATTGCTCCAGCATCAGACAACATATTGGACATAAAGCTTCTGCCACCCGGCATATTCCATTTTCCTTGATAAGGTATATCCGGGAGTACCGAAGGTCTCTTAGTTACATTGGCTACGATGTCTTTGACTTCTTTATAATTTTTCTCTGTAATAGCAAACAGAGAGTCGGCATAGTGTTCTTTTCCTGTGAATAAAGAATAAAAACGAATCCATTCAGCGCGTCCCAGTGGATGAGATTCTGTATAGTCTACAGTTTCGAGCATCGGAATATTTGTTTTCTCCACATTGCCGTATGTCCAACCCTGTATTGGTGTCGCAAAAATAGCATCGGGATTCAACATAATTATTTTCTCCACATCCGGTTTACTAGCCATCCCCAAATTTTCTATTTCGCCGTTTTTTACACGCTGCTGAATTATATCCAATTTTATATACTGCGGCTCGCAAACTCCTTTTATAATATCTATTTGCCCCAATTCATTCAAAGATGAACAATGGATAGTAGAATAGGTAGCTACATTCTGAAGTGGAATTTTTACAACGACACCCTTCGGCAAATTGGCTGGCAATTCTTTTGTTCGGTCTACAAGCACATAGGTATGTAACAACCGAGTAGTGTCCCACGGGTCACGTACAGTAACAAGGGTATAATCATTATACTTTTTCACTTGAAACCCTTTGGCATAATGGACTGTATAAACAGAGTCCGTCTGTTTAAGAAGAGCACTCTCATCTTGTCCGACAGGCTTTTGTTTGTTGCAGCCGGTCAAGACAAGAATGATAGTGAAAAGTAGTGTGATATTGAATGATTTCATTTGTTGTTTTATTATTTATAAGGCTTTTACTATAAAGCCATAATACGATACTTCCTTAGAAGTGTTTCTATACTGATATTAGTTGGAGGTAAACGGTTAACTAATGCTCGTATTCCATATTCGTCTAATATCTTATCATCATGTATAGAAAACGCAAATCTACCACAGAATTCGCAGTCCTCGTCATTCCGATCTGTTTGAGGATCATAATCAGATACTATATATATAACACCATTATACGTAAATTTCTTTAATAAATCTTCTTTAAATATAGTTGTTCCACCATATCCTATTATTTCTGAACCGGGACTTGTTGAGGTATTAGTATTTTTTATCATTTTCAAACCAAACATAGCACTATATCTTTTTGCTTCTTGTGTTGCATATTGGTCGAATTCACCAGGGTATATTGTATTTATCTTTAAACAGATTATATCTCCAAACCGAGTATATAGATTAACAAGTGCATCTCGAGCAATCGGACTATATATATATCCAAGCTCAATTTTTATATAAGGCTCTTGTAATCTTTCTATTTTATTAACTCCCCTAGCGATATACCCTTTCATTATTTTTCTAAGGTTGAACTCCGGAATAAACTCTGTAATAGGAATTAATCCGCCATCTCCCAATTCAATAATACTATGAGTGCTTTTATCATTCAAAGAGCTGACCCATCTAGAGAGGTCTAAATTAGTATTTTTAACCTCTTTGGCTATAGAAAAAGAAGCAAAATCAGGAGAACCTCCGATTGTTTTAATAGACATTTTAATAGAACTGAATTCATTAGTAACGGATGTACTACTGTTACTATTTCTTCCAAAGTTCAATTCTGCAGAACTATTTTCCTTGGCCCCCTTAAATTTATATGAAGCATCCATTTCGAGGTTCATATTTTTTTCTTTTGTCTCACTGGTTTCTGTTTTTTTATATAAACCCACATATTGAGCAGATGCTTTCCCTCCAGTAACAAAGCTAGCCAAAACAAACCCTCCATAATTGGAAAAAAATTCACTTGGGTGTGTCTTATATAATTCTTCTTTGAAATCCTTAGACAAATAATTCTCTTTAATCTTTTCTAATATGTTTGAACTAGTTTGCAATTCAAAACAAGAATCTCTTACAACGATATTAACTTCACCAAAAACTGCATCTGTATTTTCCACAAGTGATTTTGTAAATACTTCTTTTTTACTACTTTTACTTCCAATAGAGAAAATACCAACATCAAGCTTAAACCCTCCACCTATATTTTTAGTTATTGTTGAATTAGAGGTATATCTATCAAAGTTAGCATATGAAAAATATGAACCATCACTTGTATTATTTTTCCAGAAATTACAGTACGAACGATAGTCTTTGTAAAATTTATCAAAATCGATAACTGAATAACCAAGATTTCTTGAATCTTCAATAGGATAATAATTATTCCTAAATGACCTCCCCAAGTATTTCACTTGAGGAATACCTATAACTCCGGTTTTTGTGGTGTTAGTTACGGAAGAAAATTTTGACTGATACTCAGAACGAACCCATGGAATATTATGGTCTCTTTCTTTTAAAACTACTTCGTTATTTGCCATTGAATAACCTGCTTCTTGATTCTTTTCATAGTGATCTTCACAGGAAAAAATAAAGAACGATAGACTAATGATTAACAATAAATACTTTTTCATAATTTAAATTTTTTAGTAAATACAATATTTTATTTTAATAAGAATATAATTCCGTTCAAATTGAGTGATCTTCTGATTTACTAAATTTTTAATTTGATTTGTAGTTATTAATCATACAAACTCATAGAAATATAACTATGAGTTTGTATGAACTTCGCTTATTTGACTGTAGGATATACTGCAATCGGATTCAAACCTTTTGTGTCAAATGTTTTAATTAATTTACCATCTGTATTGAAAACATACATATCTCCATCGGTCTTATAGTCTGATGTACCTATAAAGATATACTTTTTCACAGGATCTGATGATATACTATATGGTTTGTTCAATACTGTACCATCAGTGATAAAGTTATTAGTTAACACCTTTTCTGCTTTAGCATCATATACACTATATGTTATAATCTGATTCCAATTGGCATCGTATTGAGAATATATAATGTATATATTATCGTTACATATTGTCATCCATGTAGCATTTCCTACCTGAGTTACTTCTTGTGTATCTGCATCTATTCGTTGCAATGTATTTGGAACATCATTATAATTTCCATTTGATATTACATAGATATCCCCTTGACTATCTACAACCATTTTATCAGGATTTATAACAACATCTAGCATCTTAATCTCTGTAAAAGTCGCTACATCTACAACCGAAACTGTTTTATCATAACCAGTAGCTGTATTATAGTCCAACCCTCCTGAATTTGCGACATATAATTTTCCTTTGGATGCTCGTACATATTCAGGGTTACGGCCAACTTTGACCTCAGCTTCAATTTTTAAAGTATTCGGATTTATTTTGGCCAAATACCCATCAAAATATGTGACATATACTTTACCATCATAAGCTGTAAGATTTCTCGGCTGTTGCTTTTTTCCATCTTTAGTAGATTCTATAGTACTTAATATTTTACCCGTTTTGTCCAAAACATAAATAACAGCAGATCCTGATACTGCTATATAAGTTCTATCTCCGTAGGTTATTATATCTTGTCCAGTATCTCCCAGTCCTTTACTATTTATTGATTCGAAGACATTGTAAGTAACCTTTCCTGTTTCATAGTCGTAATAAGCAATATTTGCGTTATTACTTCCGCTTTTTCCACTATTTAATATGTATGATCCTGTTCCTGCCAAAGGTGGCTCAACAATAGGTGGTTCAACAACAGGTGGTTCAACAACAGGATAGCCTTCGTCATCACTACATGATGCGAATCCTAAAACTAATGCTACAAAGAGAAATGCGTAAAAAATCTTATTTATTTTCATATGAATAAATATTTAAAAATTATAATTAGCTGATATTGTAAAAGATCGTCCCGGCATAGGATAATATTGTACAATTTGATAATTCTTGTTTGTCAGATTAATTAAATTGAGTTGGAGGCGTAAGCTATTATTATTTAATATAAAAGACTTATTTAGTGAAATACTATGATCTGTATATGATTCTATCTCATTTTTGGGTATATTCTGATCAAGAGCGTAACGTTTGCCTGATATAATAACAGTATATGCAAAATTTAACAAAGGGTTTTCTAAACTTACCGATGCCGAACCATAATGACGCGGTGTGTAAGGGATTTGATCTTTATAGTTTTTACTATTTTTATCTGTTACATCTATAACTCTCTGATAACTATAATTGCCTGTGATATTTAATGATATTTGGGATGTTAACAATGTATGAAGACGGAGATTCAGATCCACTCCGGTCATATCGACCTTTCCATAATTACGCATCTTAAAAATGTTCATTGTAGGAAAAGGCACAATTTTATCATCTACTTTATTTTTGTAACCATCTAAAGATATACTCATAAAGTCAATAGTCTCAGATATTTTTTTTGTCCAAGTCAATCCCACATTGTATTGTGTTGCATATTCCGGTTTCAGATTTATATTGCCCATACGTGTGTAATACATATCATCAAAAGTTGGCACTCTAAACATCTTTTTATAAGACCCACGAAGTCTTAAATTAGCTTCTTCGAAAGGTAAGTATGATACACTTATAGATGGTGTTACCTTTTTCTTATCTTTAGGGGAGTCTCCCGTCTGAACGCTTTCGTCAACATATGTAGCTAAAAGGCTTCCAGTTACGGTTAGATATTTATTAGTAAATTGTGCAGCCAAAGCTGTGAGTGATGAAATTCTCTTCGGCTTGTCCACATCTTCAAAATTACTATTCAACTTATTCTGAAATATATCTTCAAATAAACTTATGGATAGATATTTTAGAGGCTTGTACATCATACCTACCGATGCATAATATTCATACTGAGTGATGCGGTCTTCTTGTTTATTTTCTGCTGTATTATTGGTTATTGACAAATATTTATAATGGTTGCGACTGAATTTTAATTGCCCTTTTATACTTATTTTATCATTAAGTCTATTTTTGTAATATAGTTGGGAGAACAAATCCTTGTTCCATACTCTTTCGTCATTATCGTCTCTGTAGAAAATTACAGAACCCGGCAAACCTCTTTCCGAATCATAATAATTTACTTTAAATTTCAGCTCGCCGGCTTTGCCTATATTCCCATAGAGGTTTAATTCTGTACGCCAGATATCAACATCAGAATTCCTACGCTTACGCTCTTCAGTTTGATCCGCATTTTTAAATGTGAATTTATATCTTCCATCTGCTCTTTCCCATCCTGTATTTAACGAAAGAGAGAATTTCTTATTCAGTCGGTGTGCATAATAGACAGTAGGATTGAAAAGCCCATAAGAACCAGCTTTAACTTGTATATTTCCATTATATGATTTATTCTTAAAGGCAGGATTTGATGTTATTACCTCTAATAAGCCGGCTGATGCATATGATCGTGCTGCCTGAAATATATCATCAGACTGACCAATAGAGAGAGTTATCATAGAAACATTATCCAATGAAAAACGGCTGATATCGATCTGTCCGGATTGGACATTACTCATCGTAACACCGTCATAACTAACTGCAGTATGTTGCGCCCCCATCCCCCTTATAGAAACAGTTTTCATACCGCCAATACCGCCATAATCTTTTACTGTAACTCCCGAAAAACGGCGGACAGCATCTGAGACGGACAGTATTCCTATTCGTTCAATCTCTGTATTATCAATAACTTGAAGTGGAGTTGTAGATCGTGAGACAGAAGGTTTGATCTGTGCAGAAATTTCTATCTCTGACAGTTTCTTTGCATTGAGACTATCATTAATCTGAGCCTGTATGTGCATACAGCCTACTACAAATAAAAATATAAGGGAGAATAAAAAAGTCCTCATCTTCACAAATTATTCAATAAAATGCTTTCGATAAGAACAAAGAAAAGACTATATAATCTTGACACTGTTTCTTAAGCTCTATTCCTCGAAAGCTGTCCGAACTATTACTTTGCAGGTCTTCTGACTTACTCCAACTTGTACAGCCTTCCCATTTTGAATAACAGTGGCTATGTTGCACAAGCTTTACAGAGCTTACAGCAGCGGGTCTGTTCAGGATTTTCACCTGATTCCCTTTCAATTCGTTAACAAACGAAACAAAGTGCTGCAAAGGTAAGGATAAATTATATTGAAAGACAAAATATAAATGTTAATTCCACCAGCATGCTTCATGCGAAAGATATTATCCTGTGTTTTATGACTCTATGCATTAAAGTTCTCCAACCTTAAGCAGCCATGATTTAAATTAATATTTGTAAATCGACATCTAATGTTGTGTTTATCTTAAAAGAAAAACGCTTACCTTTGTTTCATATTCATATATAAATGAAATGAGGAATACAACCAGAGATAAAGTATTGCAGGAAATAAAAGTTGATCAACCGGCTCAATTGCTAGATTTCCTTGTCCAGAAAGAAGTGCGTAAAAGTCGCAACGCAGTTAAATCGCTTCTTGCACATAAACAAATCAAAGTAAACGGAAAGCTTATCACTCAATTCGATTTCGAACTGAAGGCAAAAGATAAGGTCTCTGTTATGAAATACGATCAGTCTCGAAAAGAAAAAAGATTGAAGGGATTAAAGATTGTATTTGAAGACGACGACTTACTTGTCATCGAAAAAGAAGCAGGATTTTTATCTGTAGCTACAGATAAGGAAAAGTCACGCACTGTATATAATTCTCTGAATGAATACGTAAAGAAAAAAGATAAAAAAGCACGTGTTTATGTTCTGCATCGCCTCGACAGAGAAATTTCGGGACTAATGATCTTTGCGAAAGATATGGAGCTACAGGATATTTTCCAGAAAAACTGGGACAACCTTGTACCTAAGTATTCATACATGGCAATTGTAGAAGGACGCCCGAACCCTAAAAATGGAACTGTAACATCGTGGCTTACCGAGAACAAGAACTTTGTAATGATGTCATCCCTTATCGACAACGGAGGACTGAAATCTGTTACTCATTACAAGACACAAAAATCCAAAGGCGGCTATTCACTATTGGATTTTGACCTTGAAACACGACGCAAGAATCAAGTAAGAGTACACATGCAACAGATCGGACATCCGATTGTTGGCGATAAGAAATATGGTGCTTCAAATAATCCGATCAAAAGAATTGCCCTTCATGCCGGGGGACTAATTTTGAAACATCCAAGAACAGGGGAATTGCTTGAATTTAAAGCCGGCATCCCTAAAGCAATGCAAATACTAATATCCGAAACGCAAAAAGAAAGAAAGGATAAGCCCGAAAAAGAGGAATCAATTTAATACATTTTAGGTATGAATGAAGATATTAAGCAGATAGGTCAGCGTCTGAAAGGTCTCCGTGAGGCTTTGGATATGACGACCGAAGAGTTCGCTTCATCATGTGGTATCGATCCTGTGGTATACCTCGAATATGAAGAAGGGAGAAAAGATTTGACTATCAGTACACTGAAAAACATTGCGTCGAAACATAATATAGATGTTTCTGTACTGATGTTTGCCGACGAACCTCGCATGAGTAGCTATTTTTTGACGCGCAGAGGAAAAGGTTTAGCTGTGAAGCGTGTTTCAGATTACAGCTATCAGACGCTAGCCGGTGGATTTAACAATCGAAAGGCTGATGTGTTTGAAGTTACTGTAGAACCAAAGCAAGATAGTGTAAGGATACATCATAGCACACATACCGGGCAAGAGTTTAACCTTATCCTTGAAGGACGGATGCTTTTACAAATAAATGGGAAAGATTTGATATTGGAAGAAGGTGATAGCATCTACTTCGATTCAAGCCTGCCGCATGGAATGAAAGCTCTGGACGGAAAACGAGTGAAGTTTATTGCTGTTGTGCTGTAAGCTGGTATTTTCATTTACTAAAAGATTAATCACCATTATATAATGTTGGAAAAATTTGTAAAACAAATTCATTTTACTTCAACTGAAGATTTTGCAAAGCATTATCACGTTGAGATTCCTGATAATTTTAATTTTGGATATGATGTAGTTGATGAATGGGCACGAATAAACCCTACCAAAAGAGCTATTTGTTGGGGAAATGACCAGGGAGAACACATCGATTTCACATTTGCAGACATCAAAGAACAGAGCGACCGTACAGCTGCTTATTTCCAGTCGTTAGGCATAGGACATGGAGATATGGTAATGCTTATCATGAAACGACGCTACGAATTCTGGTTTGCTGTTATAGCTCTGCACAAGATAGGTGCTGTTGCGATTCCGGCGACTCATCTATTAACAAAAAAAGACATTGTTTATCGCAATAATGCGGCAAGTATAAAAGCAATTCTGAGTGTAAATGACGAAACAGTCATAAGTCACATAAATGAAGCAATGGCGGAGTCGCCAACAGTGAAGTGCCTTATTGCATGCGGAGAAAATATACCTTCGGGATGGAACGACTTCCATAAAGGAATAAAAGAAGCGAAACCTTTTGTACGTCCCGATCATGTAAATACCAATGATGATATTTCTCTACTGTATTTTACTTCAGGTACAACAGGAGAACCGAAAATGGTAATTCATAATTTCGCTTACCCTTTAGGACATATTGTAACAGCTAAATATTGGCACAACCTGCACGAAAACAGCCTGCATCTTACAGTTGCCGATACGGGATGGGCAAAAGCCGTGTGGGGAAAACTATACGGACAGTGGATAGCCGGTGCGGCTGTAATGGTATTTGATCATGAAAAATTTACACCTCAATTGGTATTACACCTTATAGAGAAACATAAAATCACTTCTTTTTGCGCACCTCCGACAGTATTTCGCTTTATGATTCGCGAAGACCTGTCTCACTACAACTTATCTTCGTTGGAGTATGCCACTACAGCAGGTGAAGCTCTCAATCCATCTGTTTTCGAGGCATTCTATAAAGGTACAGGAATAAAGATGATGGAGGCTTTCGGGCAAACTGAAACCACGCCGACGATTGTTACTTTCCCATGGATGGAACCAAAACCCGGAGCAATGGGTGTACCCAACCCGGCGTATGATATGGACTTGATAGCAGCTGACGGTCGCTCGGTAGAAGATGGCGAAGTAGGTGAAGTTGTTATCAAGACCGACAAATGGAAACCGCTAGGTCTATTTATGGGTTATTATCGTGACGAAGCTCTAACAAAACAGGTATACCATGATAATGTATATCATACGGGAGACATGGCTTGGCGCGACGAAGATGGTTATTATTGGTTTGTAGGACGCATAGACGATGTTATCAAAAGTTCGGGATACCGTATCGGACCTTTTGAAGTAGAAAGTGCTTTGATGACACATCCGGCTGTTGTAGAGTGTGCTATCACCGGAGTACCGGACGAAATACGCGGACAGGTAGTAAAAGCCACTATTGTATTAGCTATGGACTATAAGAACAAAGCCAATGATCACCTGAAGCGTGAGATACAAGACCACGTAAAAAAGGTTACAGCTCCGTACAAATACCCTCGCATCATCGAGTTTGTTGAAGAACTACCTAAAACAATTAGTGGAAAGATCAAACGAGCGGAAATAAGAAAACAGGAAGAAAATTAATAATACATCGATGCAAGAACATGTTTATCGGCATAGAGTATAAAACTATTATCTACCGATTTGCATATTTGCTTAATCTCTAATTTCTTTATATTTATTATGATTTGTAAAGAATAAAAGATTATATTTGCACGCCTAAAAGTGTGCATATATCTCCATTAGGCCTCATTTTATTGAAAAGAGGTGTCCGGGATATATGTGTATTTTATTAATTTTGAAGAAAATAGAAATAATATAATTAAATAACAAAAAGTAAAATCCAAAATGCAAAACAAAGGCTTTGTAATTACTTTTGCAATACTCCTAACATTAGTTTGTTTGTTTTACTTGTCTTTTACGTTTGTAACAAGAAGTTACGATAAGAAAGCGGAAGAATACGCAGCTGCATACGCTACGGAGCATGCAAAAGGCGATCAACTACTCTATGATGAGTTGTATAATAAGCAATATACTTTCTACATAGACTCAATGTCTACAGAGAAAGTTTGGCCTAAAGGTATCCTTGGCATTGGAGATAGCATTGGCTATACTCTGAAAGAATGCCGTGAGAAAGAAATTGGCCTCGGACTAGACCTTAAAGGTGGTATGAGTGTTATTGTGGAAGTTGATGCTGCCGCAGTACTTCGTTCACTTGGAGATCCCGACAATGAGGCGTTTCAAACAGCTTTAGGACAGGCTTCGGACGAAAACAGAAAAGGAAGTAACCGAGACTATATCTCTATTTTTGTTGATAAATTCAAAGCTAGTAACGGTAATAACAAATTAGCATCGATATTCAGTACAAAACTGAGAGATCAGGTATCTCCTACGGATGATGATAATAAAGTAGTAGCTGTTTTAAGAACAGAATTGCAAAGCGTTGCTGACAACTCATTCAATGTGTTGCGTACACGTATCGACCGTTTTGGGGTAGTTGCTCCTAACATTCAGAAACTAGACCGTGCAGAACGTATACTAATCGAATTGCCGGGAGTTAAAGAACCTGAACGTGTGAAGAAACTATTGCAAGGTAGCGCAAATCTTGAGTTCTGGAAAACATACAACCTACAGGAAATCCAAAACTATATTGAGTTGATGGATCAGCGTTCGAAAGAAGTGTTAGCTGCAAATGGTACTACTGCACCTGTAACTACAGATTCTCTAGCTGCTGCAACCACAGACTCTGTAAAAGTAGAAAGCACCGATAATCTTGGATTTACAAAACCTCTTCGTTCATACTTTACAACCTTTGCAGGTGGAGCTATCGTAGGTTTTGTAAATAAAACAGATACAGCTGCCGTAAATAGAATTTTACACAGATATCAAGATTTATACCCTGGCGACTTAACATTTGCTTGGGGCTTCAAAGCTGAAGATCTAAAAGAAACACAATTTGCACTATATTCACTTCGTGGTGATGGTATCAAAAAAGGTCCGGCTCTTGACGGAGATGTTGTAATCTCGGCTAAAGCAGACCAGTCTCAACACGGTTCTGCATGGGAAGTAGATATGCAGATGAATACTACAGGAGCACAACGTTGGGCTACTATTACAGGAGCTGAACAAGGAAGAAGCATCGCTATCGTTCTTGACGGGTCTGTATATTCAGCACCAAACGTTCAAAACAAAATTGAAGGTGGTCGTTCTCAGATCACAGGTCGTTTTACTGTAGATGATGCAAAAGACTTAGAGAACGTTCTTAAGTCGGGTAAAATGAAAGCAGGTGTACATATCGTACAAGAAGATATTGTTGGACCATCACTCGGACAGGAAGCTATTACTGCCGGTATATTCTCATTCTTATTAGCCTTGGTATTATTAATGATCTATATCTGCGTTATTTACGGATTGATACCGGGATTAATCGCAAACTCGGCGCTAATTGTCAACTTGTTCTTCACCATAGGTATTCTAGCGGCTTTTGGAGCGGTGATGACACTACCGGGTATAACAGGGCTTGTATTGGCACTTGCGCTTGCTGTGGATGCTAACGTATTGATTTATGAGCGTACAAGGGAAGAATTAAGAGCGGGTAAAAACGTGAAAGTTGCCGTAGTAGACGGTTACAGACATGCATTTTCTGCTATCTTCGACGGTCACGCATCTCAGGTAATTACGGCTATCATTCTAGCATACTTCGGAACAGGTCCGATACAAGGATTTGCTACAACGTTGATAATTGGTATCATTGCTTCGTTCCTTACTTCTGTATTCCTTACACGTATATTCTATGAATATATGTTCGAAAAAGGTAAATTCAGAAATCTTACATTCTCTACATCTCTTTCTAAGAAACTGTTCTTGAATACAAATATCAATTTCTTAGGAATGACCAAAAAGGTTGTTATCTTCTCTGCCATAATTTTGGTGTCAGGATTGGCTTCATTATTTATCAATGGATTGAACGGAGGTATTGACTTTACAGGTGGACGAAACTATTTGATTCGTTTCGACAAGAATGTAAATGCTGATGATATAGAAAAACTATTAGTTCCCGAATTCCAAGGTTCTACAGTTCTTGTACTAACCAGTGGATCGGCAAGCCAATCTTCTACAACAAGTCAGGTGCGTGTTACAACAAACTACAAAGTAGAAGAAGCTACAGATGCTGTAGAAACAGAGATCAGAGCTAAAATGACCAGCGCATTGAAAGAATATCTGGCACCAAATACAACAATCGACAGCTATATACAAAGTTCTCAACGTGTAGGGTCAAGTGTTGCCGACGACTTGAAGACCGCTGCCACAATCGCAGTTGTAATTGCCGTAATATGTATGGCTGTCTATATCCTTATCCGTTTCCGCAACATAGCGTTCTCGGCAGGTACATTCTTCGCAGTAGCACACGATGCTGTATTGGTTATTTTCTTATACTCTTTACTATATAAGATAATGCCATTCTCGATGGAAATCGACCAGTCGTTTATTGCTGCGGTATTGACGGTAGTAGGTTACTCTATAAATGACAAGGTTGTAATCTTCGACCGTATCCGCGAAATCAGAAACATGTATCCAAAACGCAATATAACCGAAACTATTAATGAGGCATTGAACTCAACATTAGGACGTACGATGAATACATCATTGAGTTCTATGTTGGTTGTATTCTGTATCTTCTTATTAGGTGGTGATACTATCAGAAGCTTCACATTTGCGATCTTCATCGGTATTATTATCGGTACATATTCTTCCGTATTTGTTGCGACCCCAATAGCATGGGCTATCTTCAAGAAAGAAGAAAAAAATAAGGATACTGCAATTGAAGCGAAATAAAACTAAATAAATTGTCTTTTCGATATAGAGGCTGATTAAACAATGTAATCAGCCTCTATTTTTTTGTAGAAACTAAAGAATATATCTTTAAGCTTTCAAGAAAGATTATCAATAAAAAAATCCTTTCATTACAAAGATGAAAGGATTCTTATTATATAACTAAGATGTTTATTCTGTTCGGGCTAGAAAGGAACAAAGTCATTACCACCTCCTTGCATAGGGTGTGGTGGTTGTTCTGCCACAGGGTGATTGTTGATCTTAGATGAGAACTGCTGACCTGCTCCAAAATTATAATCGTCATCAATATTCTGAAAACGGGCAAACTCACTCTTGAACCGTAGCAACACATCGCCTGTAGCACCATTACGATGCTTTGCTATAATAATCTCGGCAAGCCCTATCAAAGAGTTACCTTTATCATCTTCTAATATTTTATAATACTCAGGACGGTGGATAAAACATACCATATCGGCATCCTGCTCGATAGCTCCCGATTCACGGAGGTCAGACAATTGCGGACGCTTACCCTCTGCCCCTGTACGCCCCTCAACCCCACGATTAAGCTGCGAAAGGGCAATAATTGGGATGTTCAATTCTTTTGCTAATCCTTTCAATGAACGGGATATCATACTCACCTCCTGTTCACGGCTACCATAATTCATACCGCTGGCATTCATTAGCTGGAGGTAGTCAATTATGATAATCCTAACGCCATGCTCACGGACCAGACGGCGTGCCTTTGTCCTCAGTTCGAAAACTGACAAACTCGGGGTATCATCTATAAATAACGGTGCGTCGTAAAGCTCTTTTATTTTGAAATCGAGCTGTTCCCACTCGTAAGGCAGCAACTGTCCATTCTTAATCTTTTCGCCCGGTATTTCGCATGTGTTTACGATCAAACGGTTTACGAGCTGTACGTTCGACATCTCGAGAGAGAATAATGCTACCGGATATTTATAAGACACAGCCATATTTTTGGCCATTGACAACACGAATGCGGTTTTACCCATCGCCGGACGAGCTGCTATAATAACCAAGTCGGAGTTTTGCCAACCCGAAGTTATCTTGTCTAGCGGAGTAAATCCTGTTTCCAGACCGCTTAAGCCTTCAGGACGGTTTGCCGCTATTTCGAGTAAATGTAAGGCTTCTTTGATGACCGGGTTGATCTGCGTCACATCCTTCTTCACATTGCCCTGCGATATCTCGAATAATTTGCTCTCAGCTTCCTGCATGAGATCATCGACATCTACTGTTTCATCAAATGCTTTGCTTGTAACATTTGAGGAAAAAGAGATAAGTTCGCGCGCAAGATATTTTTGAGCTATAATACGGGCATGAAATTCGATATGGGCAGCAGATGCCACTTTCTCGGTCAACTGGGCTATATATACAGGGCCTCCCACTGTCTCCAATTCTCCGTCTTTGCGTAATTGTTCGACAACAGTAAGCATATCGATCGGAGCCTGACGCACAGCCAGATCTACAATCGCTCTGTATATAATCTGATGAATGGAATCGTAAAAACTTTCTGGCTTAAGAATATCACTAACAACCGAATAAGCATCTTTCTCTAGCATTAGGGCTCCGAGTATGGCCTCTTCCAACTCTCTGGCCTGTGGTTGTATTTTTCCTATATCCGGAATTAAAGTTGTTTCCTTTGGTTTGCGTTTCCCCTGATTCCTAAAATTTGACTCTGCCATTTATCTGAACTCCCCTTTCCATAAATTTTATTCAAAGATAAAATAAATAATATTGAATGGAGACTTAAGTTTTGAACAAGGAGCTGTTAATAACTTTTTTTTACGGGTTATATTTAGCACCTTTCAAAATTGTTTGCGCATCCATAGATAATATATCTTCCAGTAAGAATCCCTTCTTATTGGCATACTGATTTACGATCTGCCAGCCTATCCATGCACCTACACGCCCCGGAGACTGCGGTGATACTACGGTTGTAGAAGCGGCATCATTGGTGAGACGAGTGATAAGCATGTGATCGGTAGAATAAAGATAGT
This sequence comes from Dysgonomonas sp. Marseille-Q5470, assembly GCF_951230145.1. Lineage (NCBI taxonomy): Bacteria > Pseudomonadati > Bacteroidota > Bacteroidia > Bacteroidales > Dysgonomonadaceae > Dysgonomonas > Dysgonomonas sp. Marseille-Q5470. Next base: position 104,638 of record NZ_CATNVE010000007.1, read on the forward strand.
TTTCTTTTACTATTTTTTGCCAAATATCTTTTTCGTTATTCTTGCACCAAGCTGATTGTTGGGATGTATATCCTATCAGATTGTCGGTATCCTCACCGGGAAGCAGAATAGATAGTGCATACAAAATCTTACCTTCATCTATCATCGCAGACAGAAGGGTTTCGTGATCGGCAGGTTTTATAATATCACTTATCAGCCAAGCTTTGATATAATCCTTTACAATATCCTCAGGTTGCATTTGAAGGCGTTCGTATGGTTGAAAGAAACTTTGATAAGCCGGATAGTCACTACCCAAGTACTTATCAATCGAGAGAGATATAAGATTGTTTACGACAATTACATTTGCCCTGAAACCTGAGACATGCATCGCTAACCGAGGTAGTTTTTTACCGGGAAAATTTTCTTCAACCAAAGCGTTTACCGCAGTCAACTTATCTTCGTATACAGATACATCTGCATATTTAGTAGATACATCCTGATATATTTTGAGTAAGTCTTCATTCGCAAAGTAATCTCTAAGTTGAGGAAAAAACGTCGCTTGATCGCTAGTCTTCATGGCGATTTGCCCAAAAGCAGGAAGCAACAACGGATATTTTTCGGTCAGAGATTTTTCTGTTGCGGCATCAGGGTGTTGTATATAATTGTATATATCTTTATCGAAGCGTATAATGCTTACTCTCTCTTGCGCCGAATGTCTGTTGTCGCTCTTCACCGTGCCCGAACAGCCGATGAAAGATATTATAATAAAACCTAATAAGTAAGTTATATTTTTCATTTATTTCCTTTTAAGATTTCTTCTTTGCGAAGATAATTTATATTTTTTAATTTTGTTCCGCTTTATAAACAAACATATATGTATAATGTTATAACTAAGAATGTAACAATATATTATATATTTTGGCGCAAGTAATAAGCATAGTCTATTATAGAAAAAAATAAATCCAACGAATGATAACTATATTAGGAATAGAATCTTCCTGTGACGATACTGCAGCAGCCGTTATACAAGACGGGGTGCTTTTGTCAAATGTAATATCCAGCCAGAAGGTTCATGAAAGTTACGGGGGTGTTGTTCCCGAATTGGCTTCACGAGCACACCAGCAAAACATTATACCAGTGGTAGATCAGGCTTTAAAAAAGGCCGGAATTAATAAAGAAGATCTGTCCGCAATTGCCTTTACCCGAGGTCCGGGACTTATGGGTTCGTTGCTTGTGGGTACATCTTTTGCTAAAGGGTTATCGTCGGCACTAAATATCCCGATGGTTGATGTTAACCACCTGCATGGACATGTTTTGGCTCACTTTATCAAAGAGAATAAAGATGATGACAACCAACCACAATATCCGTTTTTGTGCCTATTGGTTTCGGGGGGAAATTCACAAATAATTCTAGTGAAGTCATACAAAGAAATGGAGATCGTAGGACAAACAATCGACGATGCCGCCGGCGAAGCTTTTGACAAATGTGCGAAAGTGATGGGACTGGGTTATCCCGGAGGACCTGTTGTTGACCGATTGGCAAAAGAAGGTGATCCTACCAAGTTTAAATTGAATAAGCCGCATATACCGGGTTATAATTACAGCTTTAGCGGATTGAAAACTTCTTTTCTATACCTCTTGAGGGATGAACTGAAAAAAGACCCTGACTTTATTGATAAGAATAAAGAAGATCTTTGTGCGTCATTACAAAAGACAATTATCGATGTACTGATGGAACAACTCAGACGAGTAGCCAAAGATTACAATATAAATGAGGTTGCCGTGGCCGGAGGAGTATCTGCAAACTCGGGGCTTCGTGCAGCTTTCGAAGATCATGCAAAACGTTATGGCTGGAAAATACATATCCCTCCTTTTGGATATACAACAGATAATGCGGCAATGATAGCCATTACCGGTTATTTTAAGTATTTAGACAAAGATTTTTGCTCTATGGATGCTGCTCCATACTCGAGGGTAGTAATGTAAAAAGAGATAGTAGAAAAAGAAAAGGATTGCCTACCGAGACAATCCTTTTTCTATTTATATATTTTTCTTATATGCTCTTCTTTTCTTATGATTCTCGGCATTAAATCCGTCCCAAAGAGAAGCAACCTTGTTATTCATCTCCAACTCGGGATTTGATTCCGCAAACTTGAAGCCACACTTATGCGCTGATGGTATAAAATCGTTAAAGATGATAGCATTTACACCTTTTCCTTGATATTCGGGCGAGATACCAATCAGTAGAAGGTCTACGACAGGATTTTTCTTACTTTTGAGATCCCTCAAGAGATTTATCCAACCAAATGGAAGGAATCGTCCACGAGATTTAATAAGTCCACGAGAAAGGCTTGGCATAGCTATACCAAATCCAACCACCTCATCGGTATCTTCTTTAATTATTATCGACACCAGATCCCAGCGAAGCAATGGCACATACATTTTCACATAGTAATCTATCTGACGTTGTGTCAATGGAGCAAAGCCATATAAAGGCTTATAAGCAACATTCAACAGTTCAAATATTTTACTTACGTACGGTGTTATTTGCTTTAGGCTTTTAAATTTAAGTACCTTCAGACCATATCGCTGCATCACCATGTTAGCGATACGCTGATGTCTTTCAGGAACAGAATCAGGAACAGGTATCCGATATTCATTCCAGTCGGCATCCTTCTCAAATCCGAGGCGTTCTATCTGATCTCTGTAATACGGATAACTATATGTTGTAGACATTGTCGACTCTCGGTCGTAACCTTCAATCAGCAAGCCTTCGTGATCTAAGTCGGTAAAGCCCATAGGCCCTACTATAACATTCATACCTTTGGCTTTCGCCCACTTCCCTGCCGCATCGAATAAAGCATCTACAACCTCGTTGTCGTCGATAAAATCAACAAATCCGAAGCGTGCATTTTTTTGATTCCAGATTTCATTCGCTGTGTGATTTATAATACCGGCAATACGGCCAACGATCTCGCCATCTCTATATGCCAAGAACAATTGTTTTTCACAAAAATCGAATGCGGGATTCTCTTTTTCATTCAACGTACCCAGTTCATCCAGAACAAGAGAAGGTACATAATATGGAGAATTTTTATAAAGAACATCGGTAGGAAATTTAATAAATGCTTTTTTCAAAGCTTTATCATCTTCTTTAACCTCCTTAATGATTATAGACATAGATTAAATAATATGGAGAATAAACTTATTTTCAGAACGCAAATATATGGATTTTTTATTTATTTAATATATCCCCTTAAACTCATAATTAAATGAAATAATATTTCTTTATTTCCAAATAAATTCATTTTCAGAGACAATATAATCCATCTTTATATCATTCGTATCAACAGGGATAGTATCCAGAAGCTGAAATTCGAAACATATACCCATTTTAGGAGCCGAAACGAGAGACAAGAAGCGATCGTAATACCCCCTACCTCTGCCCAGACGTCCCATCTTTCGATCGAAGGCTACACCGGGAACAATAATTAAATCCACCTTTTTATAATCGGTAAAATTATCACCCAATGGTTCCATTATACCATACGAAGATTGCTTCAATGTGGTATTCTGAACATATTTTCTGAAAACAATATCATCCTTAACCACAACTGGCAAGTAGAAATTCTTTTCAGCACTCCAACGGTTGATAAAATCGAGAGTCTGTACCTCATCCCCCATGCTATTATAAATAAATATAGTTTTTGCCTGCTGAAATGCTCCTGTTATTTCCAAAACCGATAATACTTCTTCCGAACGATTGTATAAGTCGTCAGCTGAATATTGTTTCTTTAACAAGGATATTTCTTTTCTCTGTTTTTCTTTTTGCTGTGCTATATTCATTCTTTATTTTCTTTGTTCCGTTGGAGATATTTTGTTTGTATAATTAATTCCTTCAACAAAAATACATTTCTTTTTCTAATTTCTACTTAAATAGAACGAATACAAGAAAAAAGGATAAAAGTAGAGTTCTACTTTTATCCTTCTGTTTTATATTATATCATAACCAATCCACATTATTTATATGCTCCTTTCTTTATGGCATCAGGCGTAGCCTTATTAGCCTTAAGCAATCTTACCGCTTCTTTTATCATCTGCTCATCTCTTTGGAACATTTCATAGAAATTGTCTTCGCTGAAGAAGTTGCGTATAATAAATGCTTCGAGCTGTGTTTGAAGAAGCTTACGCGATTCATCTATCAAATATGGCTGTTTACGGATTCCCTTTGTATAGGCATAGTCTGCAAAATTATCGACAATAGGCTGTGTAGATAAATATTTTGCAGCATCAGTCCATGTTTTAAAGCTCTTCAGTTTATCTCTGTTCTTTTCGGTGTACACATAGCTAAACTCTCTGAGCAATCCTTTATTCGCTACTCGCATGTAGTACGAATTGATACCTGTCGTATCGCGAGGAACAAAAACATCGGATAAAACGCCATCGTCACCATACACAGGTCTTCCCGAAAGAGTATGGAAAAGAGGTAGATTATCGAACTTGATACTATCTCTATTGTCAAATTCTCCTCGGCTATATCTGTTATACAGATCCATGCTATATGTCTGGCGGTCTCCCTTTTCGTATGCCTTCTGTACACATCTACCGGACGGTGTATGATATCGGGCAATTGTAAGTCGCATAGCAGAACCATCGTTGAACTTATATTGAGCCTGTACCAATCCTTTACCAAACGAACGGCGACCGACGATCAATCCCCTGTCGTTATCCTGTATAGCTCCGGCAAATATCTCACTGGCTGATGCACTTGTTTCATCGAGAAGAACCACAATCTGGCTTTGCTTGCATGTACCCGAATTATCAGCATAATAATTTTCACGAGGATAAGCTCTTCCTTCAGTATACAAAATAAGCTCTCCGTTGGCAAGGAATTCATTCACCATCATTATGGCAGCTTCCATGTATCCTCCTGTGTTTTGTTGGAGGTCTACAACAAAAGATTCACAACCCTGACTTTTCAATTTAGCTATTGCCGAAATAAATTCGTTATATGTTGTGCTGCCAAACTTACTTACCTTTATGTATCCTATCTTATTATCAAGCATGTACGATGCATCCACACTCTTCACCGGCACAAAGGCTCTGGTTACTACAAATGGAATCAACTCATCACGACCTTGTCTCTTCACCCCTATTTTGATCTGGGTCTTTTCAGGTCCTTTGAGTGTGCTGTACACTTTATTTTCATTTATTCCTTTGCCCACAAACAGAGAGTCATTCACAGTTACAACTCTGTCTCCGGCCTGTATACCGACAGCTTCAGAAGGTCCGCCCGGTATGGCTTTTACAATTGTCAGCGTATCGTTCAATATAATAAACTCAACACCAATACCACTAAAATGACCTTCCAATTCGTCATCTTTGCGGTTCATAATATCTGCACTAATATAATCTGAGTGCGGATCTAATCCGGCCAATACGGTTGGTATAGCATTTTCGATCAGCGCATCTACATTTACCGTATCCACATAAGACTTATTGATATAGTCGAGTACAACGTCGAGCTTATTGCCTTTTCGCCCTAAAAATCCGCTTCCCGAACCAAATATAGAATAAGCATTTCCTATAAAGATACCAACAGCAACACTTACAGCAATGCACAACGGAAGCCAGATATAAATACCCCTTCCTCCTTTTTTAGTTTTACTACTATTATTGTTCTCTGCCATTTTGCTGTTTGTCCCTTCCCAATTGTTGTTCAAGTTCTTATCGCTTTCCATTTAATCTTCCGATCCCTCTGTGTTAGTTTCTATATCTATAAATACGACCTCTACTCCCGCACGTTCGAGAAGAGAAGCTCCATCTGTACGCCGATATTTCTGATTATACACAACCCGCGTTATGCCCGCCTGAATTATAAGTTTTGCACATTCTATGCAAGGCGATGTAGTCACATACATCGTAGCCCCAAGACTACTGTTATGCGAACAGGCTACTTTCGTGATTGCATTAGCTTCGGCATGCAGAACATATGCTTTGGTTTCGTTGTTTTCATCTTCGCAAATATTCTCAAATCCTGAAGGAGTACCATTATACCCATCGGATATAATCATTTTATCTTTTACAATAAGGGCACCTACTTTTCTGCGCTTACAGTACGAATTTTCAGCCCAAATAGCCGCCATTCTCATGTATCGCTCGTCGAGCAACCTTTGTTTGTCATCGCTCATGAAATTACGTTCTAAAAATTCGAACACAAAGATAATGAAAAGTTCACGATTTAAAGTATTTAGTTAATTTTTATATAATCCACAAATTACCTTTTTGGGCATTGTAGAGGCATATTAAATTTTATTTATAAATGATAGATAAAAGAAGGTCGACAACATTGCTTTTTCTTATCAGAATTATCTCTTATAGAGGTCTTTGAAATAATTGAAATAGATTGTGAGCTAAAACGTCGCTATTATAAGAAACCTAGAAACAAATTTTGTCAGAATATCCGTCTAAGTGTAAAGGATGATATAAAGTGACAGTGAAATAAGGTTCGAAAGGTGTTACTTTTGTCACCTTTTGCAAACAGAAAAGCTATCAAGACATAATATATCAATTGGTTACAGAAAATAATCAGCAAAGCAGAATATTGTAAGTATTGTTACCTTTTTATAGATAGTGATTTCAATTTGGAAATTCGTAACCGAAAGGTATTGAGTTATAAAAGTCGGTATTTTAGGTGAAACAAAAATATTGCTTTAAATTTGCAGCAAAAAATAGGATATACATTATAAGTTTTTAAGATTTGTTATGAACGATCATCAATTTAAAGCACATCCATGGCATGGAATAAATGCCGGAAGCAATGCACCTCAGGTAGTAACTTGCTTTATAGAAATAGTACCTACCGATACAGTTAAATATGAGGTGGACAAAGAAACCGGTTACCTTAGCATCGATAGACCACAGAAGTACTCAAATATCATTCCTGCCCTCTATGGATTTATCCCTCAAACATATAGTGCCGACCTTGTAGCAGAACTTACAAACAATGAATTGGGAAGAACTGATATAGAAGGAGATAACGACCCTGTAGATATTTGTGTTCTGACTGAAAAGGATATCACACATGGAGATATAATAGTAAAAGCCAGACCGATAGGAGGTTTCAGATTACTAGATCACAACAAAGCCGACGATAAGCTTATTGCAGTACTCGAAAATGATGCTATCTACGGTGCATACAAAGATATATCGGACGTACCGCCAATGGTAATAGATCGTCTGAAACACTACTTTACCACCTATAAGGATTTACCCGGAGACAAGTCTCCTCGGTGTATTCTTACAGGCACATACGATGTAAAAACAGCACACGAGGTTATACGCCGCTCGATAAAAGACTACGATAACAAATACAGAAGTGACAAATAAGAGGAAGAAATCTCTGGCTTATTTTTCGCTGGCAGCCTTAATGGTTGCCAGTATCTGTCTTATATATGGTTATCTGGAAGCACGGAATATAAAACTGAAAGAACTGACATTTCGAAACAAAGATATCCCTGATGCTTTTGTAGGAAAGAAGATAATCTTCGTATCGGATATTCACTCCGGGAAATATTTTACAGGCAAAGATGTAGCACGTCTGGTAGAGAGAATCAATGAACGAAACCCAGACATAGTGATTATCGGAGGGGATAACACACTAAAGAGCACAACATACTCGCATCCTTTCTTTGACGAAATAAGAAAGCTGAAAAGTAAATACGGAGTATACACAGTATTGGGCAACCATGACCACTGGGAAGATGCCAAGCTAATACAGCAAGGCTTTAGCAATTGTGGTTTTCATATCTGCGACAATGACTCATACTGGATAAAAGAAGGCAATGACAGCATAAAAATCGGAGGTGTAGGAGATCTTTGGGAAGATGTGCAGATTATAGACAATACGATCAGTGATGTGAAGCAAAACAACTTCTGCATATTGCTGTCTCATAACCCAGACTACATGGAATTGCTAGACACAGACCTTGTAGACCTTATGTTATCGGGTCACACACATGGGGGACAAATAACACTTTTTGGATTGTATGCTCCCATTATGCCGGCAACCAATCATCCCGAATATATGCAAACGGGACAAAAATACAGGTATGGTTGGAAAGAAAAGGGTAAAACAAAATTATATGTTACTTCGGGCGTTGGTATGGGCGGATTTCCATTCCGTTTTTTCGCACAACCCGAGATTGTAGAAATAACGCTAGAGCAGAAATAAGACAAGAGTAAAAAAACTACCTACTTCTTACTTCCTTTGAAGTTATCGATCACACTTAAAAGCCTGTTCAAAGAGCCGATATCGTAACGTACCTGATGCCTGAGGCGGTTAAAGTCTAGTTTATTTACAACTCTCACCGTAGCATTATATTTCTTTGTATACGACTTCCCTACAAGCCTGTAGATATTATCCAGATCCTTAGCCGGATGGACTCTCGATTCTGAGTTTATGACATAAGGATCAAACCCAAGCCTATCTTTTATAAATCGTCCTGTCAGCCGTTTGTCTATTCTCTTGAAGTGATTCGTTTCTGCCATAAACCAGGCTTCTATTTCGTGTATTGCAATTACAATATCAAAATATGGAGCATCTGCTCTCAGTTTATTCGGCAAGAAGCGCAAACCTTTTTCCAGCTTCTCCAAATCATCTATCGGTATAGGATAAAGATCGCGGACACCGATGATCATTTCATACCCTCTTTGTCGAAGATTAGAAATGTTATCTAGTATCTCCGATTTTACCCTGTTGTCTGAGCCACAATCAAAAATAAGCACTTCGTACTTCGGATTTCTAGAAAATGACGAGTTCCGAACAATCTCTTGTTTGGGTATATTAGAACCTCCACGAAATTGTTTCTGAATAATATTAATCTGTTTATAGCCAAAGACTTCCTTTATCAAGCGATTTATAAAAATCTGCTCAGTCTGTCCTTCAACGAAAAAAGCAATGCGTCTCATCAAACGTTATTATCCTCATCCATAATGCCAAAACCTTTCTGGTAAAAGTCTGTGGCCAAAAAATCGAAGTTATTAAGTCCCGTATATTTAAAGTCTTCAAAAGTATCTTTCGAATTTGTATAATCGTAGAATATCGATTTGCTATGATCCCTACCTATTACAGACCAATAGCGAAGTGGTATTTGGTTCATAATATAGCGATCGTTTGTGGTCATAAAGAATTGCATATTGGATTTGTTCACCTTCTTAATAACAATGTCTGTTATTTTTTTAGAGCTTTCAAAATCAAGACCTTCTCCAATATCATCAATCAACATACAAAATGAAATATTCTTGAGCTTTGCATAATGCAGCAGTATCAATAAAGACAGAGCCCGATACATACCTTGAGACATTTCACGTTGAGAAACAGTATATTTACAATCTTCTTCAACGCATAGTCCGTAAAGTCCGTCAACCTCTTCTATATCGATTTTAGAAATATCATAACCCAAATCCTGCATGCTCGACAGAATCTCTGATATGAAGGCTTCACCGAACAGCTCTCTCCCCTTGTAGAAAGCGTGAATCAAAGTTTCCGGGTCATCAATATCTTTATTGTTTTCCTCCCCGACGTAGTCTTTCACCAATTTCTTTTTCTCCAACTGGTTTGCAAACATATAGTTTCGAAGAGACCTCCCCCACTCTACAAAACTTTCGTAATACGATTTACCTTCGTTGTTTTGCAAAGCAATAGCCAGTTGATTATCTGACACATCCGCTTCAACTCTATTATTTTCAAGATCGATGAATATCTTCTTTTCCCTATCCAATAAGACTTTGTCATCAAACATCAGAACCTCTGTGATGATAGTCCTGTTTTTGAAGGCAAGTATATACTTATATGTGTTTTCACCTTCAGTAAAAATGATTTCAAAGTTTTCGCTAGGACTAACAGTTTGTTTCAAACTAATCTGTCCCGAAAATAAATTTGCAATTTGTCTTATCAGATTTAATGTCCGGCTTTTTCCGGATGCATTTTTGCCCACCAAAAGATTTAGATTATCAAAGTAAGCATAATCATCATTACTGCCTACGATACTCCATTCGCGAGGTTCGCCCGCATAACGAATATATTTTAATGCACGAATTATCATTTGGGTCTATATTTTACAAAGAGTATAAAATTTTACCTCCTCAAATATACACTTTTTCTCTCTGTAAATAATCTTCGATCGAGAATTCAATTACAGATTCACCAGCTGATTCTTTATAGACAAACATTTAAGAATGACTACTTCCGAACAAGTCGTCCGATATCGGACATTTACAAAAATTATAAACAACTGATTATATACAATTTACATTTTCGGCATACGACTTGATATAAATAGGTAGAATAATAAAACATTAGAAATGGACAGAGAGATACCATTAAGAGAGCAACGCAAAGAAAGACGTAAACAGATCATACGATATGGTGCTATTATAGTAGGGTTGGCAATAGTAGTTATTATCGTAGTGAATTTTCTGCAAGGTTCGATTTCTTCGAAAAATGTAATTATAGGAACTGTTGACAGAGGAACGATCGAAGTAACGGTAAATGCATCGGGCAAAGTGATTCCTTTGACCGAAGAAATTATTGTATCGCCTATCAATAGCCGGATACTGGAGGTATATAAAGAAGCGGGAGATTCGGTAAACAAAGATGAACCGATCTTAAAGCTCGAATTGGCATCGATAGAAACAGATTACAAACAAAAGCTGGACGAAAAGGAAATGAAGAAAAGCAAACTTATCCAGTCTCAAGTGAGTCTCGACAATACAATTTCGGATCTTCAAATGCAACTACAGGTAAAGGATATGAAGCTCAAGCAGCTACAAACCGAGCTTAAAAACGAAAGATATCTGGATAGCATCGGGGCAAGTACCTCCGACAAAGTACGCCAAGCAGCATTGAACTATGAAGTAGCAAAGCTTGAGCTCCAGCAGCTAAAAGAACAAATAGTGAATGAAAAGAAAAATGCATCAGCCGAGGTCAAAGTCCAACAACTCGACCTGAGTATATTCGAAAAATCGCTGGCAGAAAGTGCCCGTCTATTAAAAGATGCTCGTATATTATCGCCTCAGAGAGCAACGCTTACCTATGTAAATAACCAAATAGGTTCGCAAGTTTCTGCCGGAACGCAAATAGCTATTGTCTCAGACCTAAATAACTTTAAGGTATTGGCCGAAATAGCAGACAGCTATGCCGAGAAACTCAGTTCGGGTGCTAAAGCCATAATAAAAATTGGACAATTGCAGTTGGAAGGAACGGTGGTAAATATAACCCCTTCTGTAAAGAACGGCGTAATTAATTTCACCGTTATGCTAAAAGACTCGGGGAATTCACGTCTCAGAAGTGGTCTAAAAACAGATGTATATGTTACTCATGGGATACAGGATGATGTATTACGAATTCCGAATTCGACGTATTATATAGGAGCCGGAGAATATGAACTGTGGGTAGTGAAAAACGGAGAAGCAGAAAAGAAAAAAATAAAACTAGGCGAAAGCAGCTTCGAATATGTAGAAGTGATAAGCGGTCTCGAGAAAGGCGAACAAGTAATTATATCAGATATGAATCAGTATAAAAACAAGCAAAAATTAAAAATAAATTAATTCTATAATAGGTAATATAATTTTAGGGAGATCTTTTATACTCTTCCTAATCGAAGGAAGAGTATAAAAGTAAATAAAAAAATAATCATACATAAAATATCAGCACTATGTCAATAATCAATTTACAAGGGATTACAAAAATTTATAGGACGAAAGAAGTAGAAACAGTAGCATTGGAAAATGTAAATCTGGAAGTCGAAAAAGGGGATTTTCTGTCCGTTATGGGACCATCAGGTTGTGGTAAAAGCACTATGCTAAATATCATGGGTCTACTCGATGTTGCAACCAATGGCAAAGTACTCATCAATGGTACAGAAACAAACAAGATGAAAGACAAAGAAATGGCGGAGTTCCGCAACAAAACACTTGGGTTTGTTTTTCAAAGTTTTCATCTTATAAATTCACTAAACGTACTCGACAATGTGGAACTGCCACTTCTTTATCGCAAGTCTGGAGACACCAGCCGCCGCGAATTAGCAAAGCATGTTTTGGAGAAAGTAGGTCTTTCGCACCGTATGAAACACTTCCCGTCTCAATTATCTGGAGGACAGTGCCAGCGTGTAGCCATAGCCCGTGCAATTATCGGTAATCCTCAAATCATTTTGGCCGATGAGCCTACCGGAAACCTTGACAGCAAGATGGGTACGGAAATTATGGATCTATTGTTTGAGTTGAATAACGAAGGTACAACAATAGTAATGGTGACGCACGATGAGCTGATAGCAAAAACGACTAAACGTATTGTTCGTTTCTTCGACGGAAGACGTGTAGAATAGAATTTAACAAATCAGCTAAGCTAGAAGGGAAAAAATGAAAATAAGCTACTTCAAACAAGCCATAAGAACAATTAAGGATAATCCTTATTCGGCTTTTATATCCATCATGGGTGTTGCTCTTTCTATCGGCATAATTATATCGTTACTTGTTGCCATACGAGCTAAAACAATGGATATTGAACCGGAGACCAACCGCTCGCGATCTTTATATGTAAAATGGGTTGGAGTGAAAGAAAAAAACACAGGAAACTTTGTCGTTAACGGTTTTATGTCTTTAAAAACAATTAAGGAGTGCTTTCAGTCATTAAAAACACCCGAAGCTGTTACCATATCATCATTTATTCATTCTCATCTGGCTACTTTACCGGGAGGAAGCAACCAGAAGAGATGTTATGTATTGTATACAGATGATGTTTTCTGGAAAGCATTTGATTTTAAATTCATTGATGGAAAGGGATATAATAAAGAAGATTTCGATTCGGGTATAAGGAAAATCGTTATCAGTGAAAAATTGGCACGCACAATTTTCGGAAGCATAAAAAATGTGGTAGGAAAACAAATGCAGCTAAACTTTATTACATACACAGTATCTGGCATAGTAGAAGACCTCTCACCGATAACGGTAGCCACTTATGCTCATGCATGGATTCCCCTCACATCTATACACAAAACACAAAGTGCAGATATGGAAGGAATAACAGGTATGTACAAATGTCAGATTATAGCGCATTCTTCGAAAGATTTTGATGCCATACGTGCAGAAACAAATCAACAGGTGAGCCGCTATAATACAACATTAGCCAACTATAATGTAGAATTTTACGGCCAACCCGACACTCGATATGTAGAGGATCATCGGTTTGGACCGAGATATCCGGATATGCAAAGGTCATATTTATCGGATATCGGATTTATATTGATCCTTCTAATTGTACCCGCCATTAATTTATCTGGTCTTACACTGTTTCGGATGAGAAGAAGAATCGTTGAATTGGGAGTTCGAAAAGCATACGGTGCTACTAGAAAAACCCTCATCTGGCAAGTATTGAGCGAACAAATGGTATATTCTCTTATTGGCGGTGGTTTAGGTTTATTGCTATCATTCATTACAGTCCATTTTATAAGCGACTATGGTTTTAATTATAATAATTACTTTGGTTTGGATATTGAGCCTCATTTTAACCCTTCTGTTTTTATAACTCCGGGTACGTTTCTTCTGACGTTTATCTTCTGTGTAATCATAAACCTTTTAAGTGCAGGAATACCCGCATGGAGAGTGTCATCTGCATCGATTGTTAAATCTTTAAGAGAAGACTAAAGCTATGTTGAAACAAATTTTCAAGATAATAATTAATCAGCGCAAAAGTAATTATTGGATAGTAGCCGAATTACTCTTTGTTTCGATATGTCTTTGGTATATAGTTGACTATATGGAGGTGCTGAGATCAGTTAGAAATATACCCTTCGGTTATAATATAGAAAACACTTATCGCATCGATTTAAATGAACGCCTTGAAGACAGTGAAAATTATATCTCTCCCGAAGAAAAAAGAACGACTAGCGGAGAAGATTTATTAAGCATAATGGAGCTGATACGTCAGTATCCACCGATAGAATCAGTATCGCTGTCTATAGCGTCACAACCTTATGCGGCTACACCTTATAGTCAGGCATATTATAAAAAACTGTCTTATAATAAAATGGGTGTGTCAGCTCAGGAATATAAAGTTACCCCTTCTTTTTTTGATGTTTTTAAAACACAATCTATCACTCAAAAAGATTTAAAACAAGTGTTGAATAGGCATTCTGTCATAATATCTGCAAATGCTGCAATTGAGTTATTAAAGGGAGAGGAAGCTATCGGCAAGAATATCATTGTAGGAGAGAATGGCGAAGAAAAACAGATTACAGGGGAGTATGTACCTGTAAGATGGACTGAATACTTTAAAGCTAACCCCTCATTCTATACACTTCTGTCTGAGGAGGAAATCATAAAGAATGTAAACTCTGACAACCTATCTCAAATGGAGCTGTGTATACGTGTGAAACCGGACATAAAAGATGATTTCATCGACAAATTTATAAAAGATATGGCACCTAAGATTATGGTTGGTAATATTTATCTGATGGATGTACGCCCAAGCTCCTATATCAGAAAGGCCGCAGTAGGGCCTGAAGAGAGTACGATCTTCGTCAGAACTTTTCTTTTAGGATTTCTTCTTATCAATATTTTTTTAGGTGTATCGGGTGTATTCGGTTTACGAACACAACAACGAAAAAGTGAACTCGGACTACGTATCGCCTTAGGCTCATCAAAAATTAAACTCCAACTGCTGGTTATCACAGAAGGTCTGTTATTACTATCTGCAGTCATGATACCTACTATAATTATAGCACTCAATTTCGGACTATTTGAACTTGTACATCTCGATTGGGTAGCATTCACTTTTTTACGCTTTATAATCGGCATATCGCTCACCTATGCTATTATGGCTCTAATTATTCTTGTTGGTGTATGGTATCCGGCATACAGGGCTACAAAAATAAATCCGACAGAAGTATTGCGAAACGAATAAAAATCTTGAATAAAACAGAATAATATATGTATAAAATATATTTCAAACAGGCTTTGGGAATGCTGAAACAAAACAAGTTTATCAGTATAATCACTATTACAGGTACAGCATTGGCTATAATGATGGTTATGGTCATCATAGTGACCGACTCCATTAAGCATGTAGATATAGCACCTGAAGTAAACAGAAGCAAGACCTTCTATGTGAAACGCTATACCAAAAAGAGTAAAGATCAAACTAAAAATAGGATATGGCAAAGTACGATCAGCTACGAATTGTATAAAAATTACCTCTCGGAATTTAAAACACCCGAATATACCACAGCTGTTGATAAGGCATGGAATGGCAATCAGTTTATGGTAAAAAAGGAGAATGCGAACGAGCGTTTCTTATCGGAGATCAAAATGGTAGACGCTAGTTACTGGAAAGTACTATCCTTTACTTTTCTGGATGGAAAATCATTTACGGAAGAAGACTTCAAATCAGGCATACGTAATGCTGTGATATCGCAAAATCTTGCAAAAAAAGTTTTTGGGAACAATGGAGCTTTGGGCAAAAATATAGAAATAGACTTTAACCTATACAAAGTAATAGGTATTATAAAAGACGTGCCCCAGACCTTTACATACGGATATGGAGAAGCGTATATACCATATACTTCGAAGAATGGGTATAACAACAGGAGCTATCATATTTTATACCTATTGAAGGATAAAAAAGACGCAACGGCATTAACGGAGGAAATACAGAAAGCTCAACGAAAATTTGATAGTGGCGACCCCGAAAACAATATAACGTTTCATGGTCCTTACAATCAGAGACAGCTCTCGATGGAAGAAACCAGGGATATGAAACCCGATGAAAAAACAGCCAATAGAAAAATGATATTCATTTTTACCGTTTTACTTCTCATTCCGGCAGTTAACTTATCCAGCTTTAGCATGTCTCAAATAAAAAGACGAATCGAAGAAATAGGAGTAAGAAAAGCTTTCGGTGCAAAAAAATATATAATACTGATTCAGATTTTGTTCGAAAATCTAATTACAACTTTCATAGGAGGCATTATAGGATTGATATTGTCATACTTCATTGTAATGTGGCTCAAAAGCTGGCTACTCGATGTAGGGGCAGAGAGTGCTATACCAATTCATGCTTTAATATCATACCCTGTATTAGTCGGTGTATTCTTAGCTTGCTTTGTGCTCAACCTTCTTTCGGCAGGGATACCGGCATACAGAGCGTCAAAAGCAGCCATAGTTGATTCTTTGAACAAAAAAAACATGTAACAATATGATAAAGCAAATTTTTAAAATAATATGGAGTGAGCGAAAAATCAACATTTGGATATTGTTCGAGCTCGTATTGGTCTTTTGTATCCTTTGGTTTTGTGTAGATTACATCTATTTTTTCACAAAACGTTACTTAGAGCCGACAGGCTATAATGTAGAACACGTTTACAACATCAATATGGGTATAAAAGAAGAAGGCCATGTACTTATAAATAATGGAACGGATGCTCAAAAAGATTCATTAGTCAACATCGTATGGACTATCGTAGATCGTATAAAGAAATATCCTGATATAGAATATATAAGTCTCTCTTCGGCTGCTGTTCCTTATTCGGGTTCATTTATGAGCAATAAAGCCTCTTTGGATACGATGGTTGATTACATTCAGTTCAAATCGGTTAGTCCTGACTATTTCAATGTTTTTAAAATCAACGTGCAACAAGGACAAGTAGAGAACTGGAATAAAACGGATAATATAGTTATCAGTGGGAATAAAGATAATCAATTTTTGAAGCACGATGCCAAACAAATAAAATCACTCGTAACTGGAGATAACGAAAACAAACAAGTAATAGGAGTTGCAGCATCTTCCAAGAGAAGTGAGTTTGACGAACACAATCCGATAGTTTACACATTATTATCCACAAACGACAGGGAAACAGTCTATTTTGACGGAATAGAAATTTGTGTACGGGTAAAAGCCGAAGCCGATAAAAATTTCATTGAACGATTTACAAAAGATATGCAAGAACAAATTGCGATGGATCCTTATTTTTTATCGTCTGTGACATCTATCAGTGATCTTAGAAAAGACTTTATGAAATGGAACAAATACGATAATAACTTCAAAAGTATTTTTTCTATATCATCGTTCCTTTTCATAAATATCTTTCTCGCTGTAGTAGGCACATTCTGGTTTAGGATACAGACCCGACGTAACGAAATTGGCTTAAGAGTAGCTGTAGGATCAACCCGAATGAATATAAAAGCTTTATTTATTCTCGAAACTCTCTTCTTATTGTTATTAGCCAGTCTTATAGCCACACCGATATGCATAAACATCGCTTTGGCGGATATACTAAGAGATATTGGAGTACCGTCCATAGATAGAGGAGAAGAGCCTATACGGATAAGCCAATATTTTATCAATTATTTATTTACTGCCTTGATCCTGATTACAATATCAATATCGGCAGTACTTTATCCATCGTGGAGGGCATCAAGGATACAACCGACAGAAGCTCTACGAGACGAATAAAACAGAAACAAAACAAAGAGTATGAAAAAGATTTTTTCTTCTATTCTATTGCTGGCTTTATTTACAGGTTTGCGAGCACAAGATACGATTACAGTAAATCTGCCTGAGGCTATTCAACGAAGTGTCTCTATCTCGGTAGATGCTGTTGTAGCCCGCAACCAATTTAAATCAAGTTATTGGGGATATAGAACATATAAAGCCGAACTGTTACCCGAAGTAACGTTAAATACAACCCTGCCCTACTATTCTAAATCATACAATGCATTTCAGAATTCGGACGGAACATACACATTTGTTAGCAACGACTATAGTAAAATAGACGCAGGAATATCCATATCCCAAAATATCCCATTAACAGGGGCTACACTTTCCGTAGAAAGCAGTTTTCAAAGATTAGAGCAATACGGAGGCAACGGTTCTACAAGATACATGGCAATTCCGGGATCGATAACACTCCAACAACCTATTTTTGGATTCAACCGTGTGAAATGGTTACAAAAAATAGAGCCGGTAAAGTATCAGGGAGCAAAACAGCAATTGGTCGCCGATATGGAAGATGTATCTAATACCGCAATCCAGTACTATTTCAATTTGCTATTGGGACAAATAAATATGGAAATAGCACAGCAAAATCTAAAAAACACAGAGAAGCTCTATACGATAGCCGAAGCAAGAAGAAAAATAGGACAAATTTCAGAGAATGATTTATTGCAACTGAAAGTCTCATTACTAAAAGCGGAGTCATACCTCACAGATGCACAAGCCTCTTTAAGTTCAAGAATGTTTCAGTTGCGTTCCTTCCTTGGGTATGGAGAAGACATTATCATTAAGCCCGCTATACCGGAAGGGCTTCTAAGTAGAATGCCGGTTTTGTCTTATCCGCAGGTGGTAACATTGGCACGAGAAAACAACCCCTTTACGCAGAATATCCAGAAAAGAATGCTGGAAGCGTCTCGCGATGTAAGCCAGGCAAAAGCAGACCGTTGGAATGCGACATTATTTGTTTCATTTGGAATGTCGGGACAGGAAGACCGTTTTGCTCAAGCCTTCAACAGCAACAACTGGAGAAACAACCAAGTCGTTAATGTTGGTATTAAAATACCGATCTTGGATTGGGGCAAAAGCAAAGGAAAAGTAAAAATAGCTGAAGCTAATCGTGAAGTAGAAAATTCTAAGATAGAAAAAGAGCAGATAGATTTCAATCAAAATGTATATCTTCGTGTACAGAACTTTAATAGTCAGTCGAAGCAATTGGAACTGGCAAAAGAAACAGATATAATTGCACAGCAACGTTACAATACCTCTATCGAAGCGTTTGTATTAGGTAAAATTGATGTATTAAACCTGAACGACTCCCAATCTTCGAAAGATGAAGCCAGACGTAATTATATCGAACAGATGTATCTGCTATGGTCATATTATTATCAGATAAGAAGTCTGACCCTTTACGATTTTTTATATAATAAAGAAATATCCGCTGATTACGATAAGATTGTTGATTAACTTCAAAATCATTATTTTTATCCACTAGAACGAAGATTTTTATGATACTGATCTGTGACGACGATGCTGCTATACGTTCATCCCTTTCTTTAGTATTAAAAAGGGCCGGATATGAAACAGCGAATGTAACATCTCCTCAAGAGGCAATAGCTTTTGTGAAAGTCACATCTCCCGACCTGATCCTGATGGATATGAATTATACCAAAGGGACAAGCGGAGAAGAAGGACTTACTTTACTGAAGCAAGTGAAAATTTATTGCCCTGACGTACCTGTTATACTTATTACGGCGTGGGGATCGATCAACCTTGCAGTGAGGGGAATACAAGCCGGTGCTTTTGACTTTATCACCAAGCCTTGGAACAATATGGCGTTACTGAACACCATTCAGACAGCGATACAGTTGAAAGAGAGAAGTGAAAAAGAGGCAGCCGGAAACAATTCACATATCAGTAGCGACGAAGCTTTTCGGAATGATAAAATCATAGGCAAGTCTCCCCTCTTACAAAATGTATTCAATACAATTTCACGCGTAGCCAAAACAAATGCCTCTATCCTTATTACAGGCGAAAGTGGTACAGGAAAAGAACTTATAGCAGAAGCTATACACGAGAACAGCGACAGAAAAAAGAATCCATTTGTGAAGGTAAACCTAGGGGGTATTTCACAATCTCTTTTCGAAAGTGAAATGTTTGGTCATAAAAAAGGAGCGTTTACCGATGCTCATTATGACAGAATTGGTCGCTTCGAACTAGCAAATAAAGGAAGCATCTTCCTCGATGAAATAGGAGAATTAGATGCGGCATGTCAGGTGAAATTATTAAGAGTGTTGCAAGATAAAACGTTTGAATCGTTAGGTGACAGCAAGCAAAAGCAAGTTGATGTACGTGTCATTAGTGCAACCAATCGCAATCTTGCCGACATGGTCTCTAAAGGCACATTCAGAGAAGACCTGTTCTATCGGATCAACCTTATCACAATAAGAGTTCCGGCTTTGCGTGAGCGGATAGATGACATTCTACTACTTGTAAAACATTTCGCAAAAAAACAAGTCGAAATAAACGGATTAGAAAATATTGAATTTACATCAGAAGCGATTAGCTTCTTGAAAAGATTACCATATCCCGGAAATATAAGAGAATTGAAAAATCTGGTAGACAGAGTTATTCTCGTCTCAGGTAAAAACATACTTACCGATAGCGATTTTAAAGATCAATATACCGCAATCCCCAATTCATCGTCTACACTCCCCGACTCTATCTATCCTTTAGACGAATTGGAGAAAAAGATGATAGAAAAAGCAATGGAACTATATGGTGGTAATCTCTCGAAGGTGGCAACAGCACTAGGCGTAAGCAGACAAGCATTATACAGAAGGCTGGAGAAATATGGAATAAGCACAAATGATTAGGGACTATGAAATCAAAAATCTTATTCTGGATATTAGCAGTTCTCGTCTTCGGTTCTTTATTAACTGTAGGGTTTGTTTTTTTTAGAACAGACCTATACAAGTTTCTACTTATAGAAGGAATAGCTATCCTTGCTATTATATTTTTTATCACACTTTACTACCGACTTATAAAACCATACCAGATTATTAGCGATGGAATGGAACTACTAAAAGAACAGGATTTTTCTACGCGTCTGCGTCCCGTTTCCGATAGCGAAGCCAACAAGCTGATTGAGATTTTCAATAAGATGATGGATCAGTTGAAAGACGAAAGGCTGCAAGTGAGAGAGAAAAATCATTTTCTTGATTTGCTTATACAAGCATCCCCACAGGGAGTAATCATTTTAGATTTTGACGATAAAATCACAGAGGTTAACCCATCCGGACTACGCCTGTTGAGTATAAACAATATCAATGACGTAAAAAACAAAAAGCTCGATGAATCGGGAATAAATATAGGAGATCAACTAAGCAAGCTAAAGCAAGGAGAAGATGTAGTGATACGTAGTTCGGGTATAACAATGTATCGTTGCTCGCGCTCTTCGTTTATAGATCGGGGCTTTGCACACCCTTTTATCCTCATCGAAGAGTTGACACATGAATTACTAAAGATTGAGAAAAAATCATACGAAGGCATTATCCGTATGATGGCACATGAAGTAAACAATTCGGTGGGGGCAGTAAGTTCTACTCTTAATGTTATCTCGGATATATTACAGCAGAATGAAAACAGCGAATTGATAGATGTATTGCCTGCTGTAGACGCATCCTTCGACAGATGTAAGCATTTGGGGCATTTTATCAGCAATTTTGCCGAAGTTGTAAAAATACCGGAACCATCGGTATCCGATGTAAGTATAAATGAGCTGGCACGGTCTGTGGAATCTCTCTCCCGAGCAGAATGCTTAAAAAGGAATATAAATCTTAAATTGAGTCTGACTACCGGGAAAGATTTAGCATGTATCGACAGTATACAATTTGAACAAGTTCTGGTCAATATTGTAAAAAATGCCTACGAAGCAATAGACAAAAATGGAGATATAAATATCATTACTACCTCTCAACCTCTTTCCATTACCATTGAAGACAATGGACCTGATATACCGGAAGAAACAAAACAAAAACTATTTACTCCTTTCTTTACTACCAAACAGACAGGTCAGGGAATCGGATTAATGTTTGTTCGTGAAGTCTTGCTTAATCATAATTGCAAATTTGACTTGAAGTCTGAAAATGGTTGGACAAAATTCGAGATCTTTTTCTAACAACAGGCATTTGTATTCATATCTGAGAGATACGATCACATCGTATCCTTGATATCGGGAGAAATAAAACTATATAAAATAGGGGCATTATACTCTTTCCCTTTTTTTCGTTCGTCCAGTTGAATAACAAATCCTTCCTGAAGTATTTTTCGTTGAAAGTTTCGCCTGTCAAGCTTTTTATTTAAAAATATTTCATGGATCTTTCTCAATTCAGTCATCATAAATTTTTCGGGAAGCAGCTCATATCCTATAGGTATTATTGGCATTAAAAGTTTGATTGACTCTTGTGCTTTTTTTATAATAAGCTCATGATCTGAATACATAGCGGGCAATTTATTTATATCATACCAATGTAATTGCTTTTTTTCGGACACAAAGTCATTTACCTCATCATACCTCACCAAAGCAAAGTAGCCCATTGTTATAAATCGCCTTAACAGCCATTTTCCATCATTCCTTACCGAGCTATATTGAGCTACATAGTCTAAGTTTTGTTTCATAATAGTTCTGTTAGGATCACTAAACAATGCAAATTGCTTTAGGAAAATATTGCTCAACCCGGTATAAAGTTCCAGTATCCTGTGTGCCGCTTGATCAGCACTTTCGTCATTAAAAACAAAACCTCCTAATAGAGCCTTATAATTGTTTATGCCAAAATCTCTGAGCAGAACTTTTATTTTTCCCTTGTGAAAAGCTATTATAACACAATCTACCGAAAAGCCTGGGTGCGAGTTCTCTGCGGTATGATCTTCATATGTCAACGTCGTTAAATCTTTCATAATCGAAGTAATAGGCATCTATATCCTCTCAAAATTAATGAGTCTGTAAAATTAGAGAATATATTCCGAATAAAAATATGATTAATAATGTCAAATTGTGTTGTAAAACATATATGCGTATTTTGTACGCACATTAATTTTTTTCTTCAAAATCAATAAATATATTTGCAAAATATACATGCGTTTACATAACGCACCTAAATATAAATATCAATATTATGAAAAAGAAGTATATTCCAATATTCCTACTCGGAATATTGAGTTTGCAATGTACACAGCCAACTAAAACCGATGATTACATCCTTGTAGAAAATAAAGGTGGACCCACACTGGGGTACTCAGCAGCATCAGGTGTAAAAATCATTACGGTTGACGATCTAAAATTTAAAGACCTCAACAAAAACGGAAAGCTGGATAAGTATGAAGATTGGCGTTTGCCTGTACAAGAAAGAGCAGAGAATCTCGCTTCATTGATGTCTATAGAACAGATAGCTGGCCTGATGCTATACAGTGCACACCAATCGTTACCGGCTAAGGAAAGTGGGTTTTTAGCAGGGACATACGATGGAAAGTCTTTCACCGAAAGCGGAGCGAATGCTTGGAATCTGACCGATCAACAAAAGAAATTCTTAAAAGAAGATAACCTACGACATGTATTAGTTATGGGTATCCAAAGTCCTGAAGTAGCAGCTCGCTGGAACAATCAGATGCAAGCTTACATAGAAGGTCTTGGATTAGGTATTCCGGGAAACACAAGTTCAGACCCTCGACATTCGGGACAATTGGTTGGATCTTCGAATCCTGAATTCAACGCAGGAGGAGACCGCATATCTATTTGGCCTGATGGGTTAGCTATGGCAGCTACATTTGATCCTTCTATAGTCAAACAGTTCGGAGAGGTGGCAGCCAAAGAATATAGAGCATTAGGTATAGCAACTGCGCTTTCACCTCAAATAGATTTAGGAACCGAGCCTCGCTGGTTCCGTATCAACATGACATTTGGCGAAAGTCCGGAATTGGCAACAGATATGGCTCGCGCTTATATTGATGGCTTCCAAACTTCGGAAGGAGATGCAGAGATTAAAGACGGATGGGGCTACAACAGTGTAAATGCAATGGTAAAACACTGGCCTAGTGGAGGACCCGAAGAAGGAGGCCGTGACGGGCATTGGGCATTCGGAAAATTTGCAGTGTATCCGGGAAATAATTTTGAAACACATCTGACACCATTCCTCGAAGGTGCTTTCAAGTTGGAAGGCAAAACGAATAAAGCATCAGCCGTTATGCCATACTATACAATATCATACAATCAGGCAAAAGACGGAACAAACTATGCTAATGGATTTAGTAAGTATATCATAACAGACCTTCTGCGCGACAAGTATGGATATGATGGCGTAGTCTGTACCGACTGGCTGATTACAGGAGATGAAGGGAAATCTCCGGGAGATTTTGCTGGAAAACCATGGGGAGCAGAAAAACTTTCTATTCCCGAAAGACATTACCTAACCATCATGGCGGGAGTTGATCAGTTTGGAGGCAACAATGATAAAGAACCTGTATTAGAAGCTTATCGCATGGGTGTAAAAGAGCATGGAGAGGAATTTATGCGCAAACGCTTCGAACAATCGGCAGTTCGTTTATTAAAGAATATTTTTCGGGTAGGACTTTTCGAAAATCCGTATCTCGATCCTAAAGAAAGTGAAGCAACAGTTGGTTCCGAAGCATTTGTAAAGGCGGGTTATGAAGCTCAACTGAAGTCTATCGTATTACTAAAAAATAAATCGACAGTATTACCTGTGAAGGATAGCAAGAAAACGGTATATATTCCTAAGAAAATAAATCCTTCTGTCAGAGACTGGTGGGGCAATATAACTCCAGAAACTGAGGCAATACCAGTAAATCTTGACTTAGTAAAACAGTATTACAATGTAACAGACAATCCTCAAAATGCAGATTTTGCTCTTGTTTTTGTAAACTCTCCGCATAGCAATAGCGATGGTGGAGGTTATGATAAAGAAGATAGAAAAGCCGGAGGAAATGGATATGTTCCTATTTCTCTACAATATGGGCCTTATACAGCTACAGAAGCCAGAAGTCACAGTATCGCCGCAGGAGACCCAGTAGTAGATCCTTCTATAACAGACAGATCATACAAAGGAAAGTCTACAACCGTAGTTAATACAAAAGATTTGAATACAATACTGGATACAAAAACACAGATGGGTGATAAGCCTGTTGTAGTTGTTGTAAATGCTACCAGACCGATGGTATTTAACGAATTCGAAAACAAAGTAGAAGGTATAGTCATTCGTTTTGGTGTATCAGACAAAGCGGTAATGGATATTGTTTCAGGTAAAGCAGAACCTTCGGGTTTACTTCCTGTGCAAATGCCGGCTAACATGGTTACAGTAGAAAAGCAGAAAGAAGATGTTCCTTTCGATATGGAATGCCACACAGATACAGAAGGTAACACTTATGATTTCGGGTTTGGACTCAACTGGAAAGGGGTAATAAAAGATGCACGCAACCAGAAATATATAAAGAATTAATACAGACACAGAAACTATTAGTCACCTTAATATACACATTAATTAACCTATTTAACCTTTAAAATTTTATGAGCAAATTGAAAATTCTCTTTGTTGCTATCTTGCTATGCATAACGCCATACGTGTTTGCTCAAGATGCAAGTAAAGATAACACTGTTACTTTTTATGTAACAAGACATGGTAAAACGATACTGAACACCTTAGTGCAAGCTCAAGGGTGGGCAGACACCCCTCTGACTCCACCCGGAGTAGCTGTGGCCGAATATTTGGGTATCGGAATGAAAGACGTTCCTCTGAAAGCGGCTTATTCCAGCGACTTGGGTAGAGCTCGCCAAACAGCCCGTATCGTTTTAGAAAAAAAGGGGCAGAAAGGCCTTCTTTTACAAGAAGATGAAGGATTGCGCGAAGCTTGTTTTGGTAGTTACGAGGGCAAACCAGATGAAAAAATGTGGGGAGACGCTGCTCTTAGAATCGGACTACGCAACATGAAAGAGTTTTTTGAAGCGATGAAGACCGACAACCAAGTATACATCAATGCCATGCAGGCGTTGAAGGATCTGGATGAATTGGGCATGGCTGAGAACTATTACGACGTAAAAAAAAGAGGGCAGGCTGCATTTAAAGCAATTGCAGAAAAAGAAGCAAAATTAGGCGGAGGAAATGTATTAGTAGTCGTTCATGGAATGTTTATCGGGATACTTCTATCAGATTTAGATAGCTCGGGTAAATTTATCCAACCTACCCACCTTGGAAACGCATCTGTAAGCAAGGTAGTCTACAAAGATGGTAAATTCACTGTAGAGTCGGTAGGTGATATGAGTTATGTGGAAAAGGGCAAAGCAGCCTCCAATTAGTAAAAAAATCGAAACACTAAAACAAACAGAATGAAGACAAATAAATATCTTTTCTTAGCTCTATTTCTAGCCTTTACAGGTGTAGGAATAAATGCTCAGGAAAAAAACAAATCGAAAAAAGAAGCTGCCGGCGAGGTCAAAGAAGGCGATCGCAATGTGATGCTTAATGCAGCAAACAATACCGGGCCGCGCGATGTTAATATCGGATTACCGGCTAGTACAGGAGGTACAACAGTGTTAGAGAATGGTATACCAACTGTATTCTTTTATTGGCCGGAACTACCACCTCGAGCATGGCGTAATGATGCGTCAATTGCAAAAAGAAAAATGCTTGACTTAGGGCAAACAGCCGTTCGTGTGGGAGAAGTGGGCGTATCATTGAGTACTTTCAACAATCTGGGTACTGATAAATTTCAGGGCAGAGGCTCGTTGAATTCAAACCACTTCGGATTAATGCGTGGAGATATTAATCTTAGCGGACCTATAAACCAAAAAGGACTTAAATTCTCTGTCGGTGCATACGGGAGTTTCGACCCGGGTACATTCAAACCTAAAGGTATTACAAGATATTATAACGACAAGGCTCAGTTGTATAAGGCAGCTTTGACGCAGGAGTACAAGGGAGAAAATATAAAAGGGTCTATAACCGCATTCTACAAGTATGCTAATATCGACAACATTAACAATAAGTATAGTCCATTCCGCTTCGATAGAAATGGAAAGGTCTCAGAACTTGATAATTTTAGGTTAGGTCGAGACTCTTATATCGAACAAAGCGGCGTACTTACGTTGAAAGATGCTTACACAGGGCAAGCTGTAAAAAGAGATCCGGTTAAAGATTATGGAACAGCTTCACATACGTTAGATATTATCGGTAAAAATACACTTTCAAATGGCCTAAACATTGACTACATCCTGCGTTATCGTTATGCAAAAACAGGTATGTATACTGCCGTAATGACTGGAGTTGAGAATGTTGCCAACCTTTCCGGCAAGTTGAATTATGTAGATGACGGAAGTGCCTATACCGGAGAAAATGTACAAAGTGTAATGAACCTGGCTTCGAGAAGAACTCCGATGAATACATTAATGGGTACAGTAGAAGTAGGAAGAAAATCGGGTAACCACAAATGGTCTGTTGGTATTGATCAGTGGTATTTTGAGACTCATAATTTCCTGACCGAATCATCTCAATATTATCAGGAAGTAGCTCCTAATCCTAGGAAACTAAAACTAATCACCAATACAAATCCAAATGGAGATATGAGGTTAAATGCAAACTATGAGTACTATGATGGCAGCGAGAACAAAACCGCACTGTTCTTCTTAGACAAATGGGATGTATCGAATGTAGTTACTTTAGACTTTGGTGCTCGCCTGCAATACTTCAACTTAAGAGGTAATTATATAAAAAGCGGCGACAGAAAAGATCAAAATGGCAATATACGTTTGATTGGTGATGCACCGAAATCAGATATTAAACATGATTGGTTGACAAAAGCTGTAATGGTAAATGCTGTAATCAAGTTGACAGACAAATTTGGTTTGCTAGGAGAAGCTGTTTATAATGAAGATGGAGCTCACTTGAACAAATACTCATCGGGCAAAGACCCTCAGTTAGAAATCTCAAAAGTTCCCGAGGCGGCAATAGGAGTATTTTACAATCACAAGTTTGTTAGCTTAGTATCAAAGGCAACATACATCAACAGGAATAATTACCGTACCACTGTGAATTTCTCAAATCCGAATAATAGCTCCGATGTTGAAAGAGCGATGACACAATACGATGTACAGACTTTAGGATGGACTACAGATGTATTATTTACTCCTGCGAAAAGCTTCAATTTACATTTTCTATTGACATTGCAACAACCAAAATATAAAAACTTCAACGGAGACCTTAAATTCTCCGATGGAACAGTCTCTTCTTACGATTTTGGAGATAAGACAGTAACCGGAGTTCCAAAGGTATTGATAGAGATAGATCCTAGTTATACTTGGAAAGATCTAAGAGTTTGGGCTAGTGCAAGATACTTTAGCAAGCAATATTTCAACAAACCGAATACCCTATACTTTGATGGACGTTGGGAGACATTTGCAGGTGTAAATTACAAAGTCTCTAAAAACTTTGATGTAAGTGCTACTTTCGTAAACTTGCTGAATCAACGTGGTGTTTCGGGCTCTATTCCTGATGCAGACCTGATCGTTACCGATGCAGATGTGAAGAGTAAAGAAGGTACTGTAATGTCGGGTACATACATCCGTCCTTTTACAGCCGAATTTGGAGTAAAGTATAAGTTCTAACTATTTAAATTATAAAGTTATGAAAGCAAGAATTACATTAGCCATTTTAGTTTGTTCTTTAATTTCGCTGAATATATTTGCGCAAGACAAAAAGATAAGAGATAAGAGAACAAATCCTGATTTATATTACTTGGAAGAATCGGAGGTCGCAAATAGTCTGGAGCTGTTACCACCTCCACCCGAAGCGAATAGCATTCTTTTCTTATACGATAAAGCTCAACATGACTGGGGAAAGCTGCAAAGAAATACCCCAAGAGGAGAGCAGGCTGTGAGTGACGCGCAGATAGGAGGTAATGGTGTACCATTGGCTTTTTCCGAGGCTTTTGGAATTGAAATCGCCCAAGAACAGACTCCTGAAATATACAAACTAATTATCAATATGCGTGAGGATGCCGGAGACTTGGCTACCCGTCATGCTAAGGTGCATTATATGAGGGTTCGTCCTTTCAGTTTTTACAATGAACAAACTTGCCTACCCGAACATCAACACGCACTGTCAACCAATGGCTCATATCCATCAGGTCATACAGCAATCGGTTGGGCAACGGCACTTGTTTTGGCTGAAATAAATGTTGACAGACAAAATGAAATTTTGAAACGTGGATATGAAATGGGACAAAGCAGAGTTATCTGTGGATACCATTTCCAGAGTGATGTTGATGCTGCCAGATTAGTATCGAGTGCAGTTGTAGCACGCTTACATGCGAATGATTCATTTATGGGACAACTTAAAAAAGCGAAAGATGAATTTGCAACTCTTCAAAAAGCAGGTAAGGTAAAGCCTAGCGACAAGAAGTAAGTTCGAAGAATTGGGTACACGTTCGGTAAAAGACAATAATACAAATGTATAACTAAATAAAATTAAATATTTATTACGGAGAGAGGCTACTGTTTTAGTAGCCTCTTTTTGTTGAATCACTAGATAACAATCAACTATAATTAATTTTATTATTTATCTATATACAAACCAAAAGAGAAAAAAGAAACATAAAAATTACAAATAAAAAGAGTAAAATAACTGTCACTTTTGTCACCTTTTTCATTAAAAGATGTATAGATCAGAACTATTCGAAGTGTATAATAAAAGCAGCCCGATGATAATCAATATCACTCGAGCTGCCTTCTTTATAAATTGGAGTTATAGCCTATCTGTTCAGAAAGACAAAGGGATCAGAAGTTTCAAGCTGAAATTTCGCCCCATGTTATACACCCCTTGCCTGCCTGTCACAGGATTTTCATCGGCATACTTCAATCTGCTCAAATGGTTCTGATAAGCTTTATCTGTCAGATTATTCACAGCGAAGAAAAGTGAAGCTATCGTTTTCCCCTTGTGGATAAAGTCAGTACCTATCGCAGCGTTGAAAAGTGTATAGGCTGGTGTCGGCGTCTCGGTTCTAAAAGCTGAATAAACTTTGCTCTGCTTCAAGTTACTTTCTACACCAAAAGAGACATAGGTATTGTTAAGTAACTTCTTGCCGTGACGTATCAGATCGTAACGAATATCAGATATAAGCTTCGGAGCCGGTGTAAACGGAAGATACTTTGTAGAATCAGGCTGGTTTAGCTGTACAGAACTTACATACGAAAACGAGTTCTGAAAATGCAGTTGCTCCACAGGGTGTATATCAACACTGATTTCACCACCCATAATACGAGCATCACCCGAAACAAACTGATATGTTTTATAGCCATCGGTAAGCAAGTCTTCTCCATTAGTGTCCAATAATTTATGAGAAAAGATATAGTTATTTATCCTATTGGCAAACAGAGATAACTCACCCGAAATAAGCGGAGAGGAGTAACCTAGTCCCCAGTCAGCCTGCCAGCTATTTTCTGCCTTTAGGTCACTGTTTCCTTTTTCATAACGAATTGTACCTTCGTGAGCACCATTAGATGCAAGCTCACTCATATTTGGGGCACGAAAACCATGTGACACATTCAACTTTGTATTCCATTCGTCCGAAAACTGATAAGTTAACCCTAAACTGGCACTAACACCGGTAAAGTTTCGGGAAAAGGCATGAAACTTTTCTTCAGCATCGGGGCTTGATGGAGTAACAACCTCCTCTTGTTCATTCAAGAACAATGCTCTAGCCTTGTTGTAACGGCGATCGATACGTAATCCGCCACTAATATCAAGAGCTCCTATATTTTTACTTACCAGTGCAAAAGCTCCTATATCAAACAGATTATACTCAGGTATCAGAAACTCCGATCCTTTGTTTAATGATCGTTGATACATACCGTTTATGCCTGCTACAAATTTATAACCCGCGATATCAGGCAGCGTATAGCGAATGTCATAGTTTACTGTATGAAGTTGAAAATACAAACCGTAAGTATCAGGTTCTGCTATTTCTTCAAACTCCTGCCTCCTGTTTTGTTGATAACCAATAATTGTTTTCAGATTCCCCTCTCCCACTATAATACTATTATTCAGTACCGCTTTGTAGTGATATATCTGCTGATAAGGGATCTGCTTTCCGTATGATTTGCTATCACTATCAGATGCCACAACTTCAGTTTCTTCTCCGTTTATAATAGCTGGTTTCAGGAATCTTCCGGTTGCTTCGTCTCGCTCACCTTCTACTATTCCGGGGGTCAAGTGATAATAATCCAGGCTAAGATGCGAATAGCCCCAGCTTCGGTTAATACCAAGTAGCCCGGACACAGCCCGTTCTCTAAATCCTGAATTATAGACATAGCCATCGTACTTATTTTTATATGAATGAGCCATTTTATCACTATAACGCCAGTTCCATACGAACCCGCTATTATTGCCAGCTGCATTTACCGAATAGTTAAACAGTCCGTTATTAGTCTGATAATCACTCATCAGATTGGCTTTTATTGTTCCCTCGGGCAGGATAGGTTCGGGTAGGAAATTAATAACTCCCGCCAAAGCATCAGAACCGTAAATCAAACTGGCAGGGCCTTTCAGTATTTCAACAGAGTTCACGCTTTGTGCATCTATCTCTATACCATGCTCGTCTCCCCACTGTTGCCCCTCTTGACGAATACCGTCATTGACAACCACAACTCGGTTGTACCCAAGTCCTCTTACAACGGGCTTTGATATTCCATTTCCTGTGGTTATCTGAGCTATGCCGGGCTGTTTCGCTATAGCATCTATAATATTCGAAGAGGATTGTTGCATAAGCTCTTTTTTAGAGATATACGATATCGGTGAGGGTGTACGTTTTATTAGCGAGTTACCCGTAAGAGCTGTGATGACCACTGCGTTAATCTCCGCATTCGATTCTTTCATTACGAAATCAAGAGTAGAAGTATTTTTAAGGTCGACAGTTTCAACAATTGTTTGATGTCCGACATAATTGACCTGTATCGTTGTTTTTATAGCCGGCAGATTAGCTATACTATAATTTCCGTTTTCATCACTGATTGCTCCCTTTTTCAGTTCGGGAAGGTAGATGCTAACTCCGATAAGTGGAACGCCATCGATACCGTCAGTTATCTTTCCTGCTAATGTCCTACTATCTATAGGGACATTTGCGAATATAGAAGTAACAGTAAAAAGGAAAAGAATGAATGTATATATTGTTCTCATAATTATATACGAATAGGAACTATTTATCTTGTATACACAATAGAGATAAACAGTTATATAGAGTTAATAAATATATAATATAAAATTGATCTTCGTATCAGGCTTTACCTAATACGAGAATAATGTTCTAAGCTAAAGAACACTCAAATAAGAAATTAGTTTGTATATGAAGAAATATAGGCAGGAGGACCACGTGTGGATATATCGGAGATGAGTTGGGGTAAGAATATAACCCGATCTGAAATAATAAGCGTTGTTACATAAACAGTAATTAGCTGCCTGATATTTCCAAACTTCTGAAGAGTAAAATTGAAAAAAGAAAAAAGGCAGATACTACAATCATGATGTTGGTCGGATAATTCCTGTTGCGATGAGCATGAGGTCTCTGCACAATAGTGGCTATGGTCTGTAAATATAAAGTGAAAAGGCTTCATCAGTATCATACTGACGAAAATACTTACAAACACAATTGCTATTTTCCGATGGGATATCATCTAACTCGATTCCTTGTGACGAGCAAAAGTAGTATTATAAATCAAACTATTACTCGTCCTTTTATTTTTAAATAAAAGAGTTAACTTTTATTTGGTAAAAAGATCTGCATTATATTGATATTCTACCAATAAAAAGATCAGAGAGATATCTTATAAATAGAATAATTTAATATTTATCATGTACATTTGTATCTGAAAACTTAATAATAGAACGAATGAGAAATTTGTGTATAACATTGATAATTGTACTTGTAGTTCCTGCCGTATGGTTTTCTTCATGTGCTAAAGTTGATGACTATGAAGGAGCTGGAAAACCGACAGTTTCCGACGTCAGATTCAACGCCAATGACACCTTACTTCTTGAAAATGGAGAGGTTATAGTTTTGAATGATTCTACTAAAAGAGGTCCATCGCATATTGACACATTAATTATAGGTAAAACACTCTACCTGAATGCCCGTTTTAGAGACAACATTGGTTTATCAAGTTATAGAGTGAAGATGGAAATAAATAGTCAAGCAGGCGAACCATATAAACTTTGGGCTCTTGGAGAAGATATTTTCAGTACAAAAAGACATAAGGTGACAGACACAATAATTATTCGCAATTCTTTGTTTTCGATTCCTTATTATGTTCTTAATAAAGATACTATATATATGAAACAAGGTGAACATGAGATACAAATTGCATATGGAAATATAGCAAACAAAACAGACTCTTCTTACTATAAGGTTTTGCTTCTTTCCAGAGACTCAATACTTTCAATCAGGAAGAAACAAAATATATAATCTGTTTGTTTTATAATCGAAGTAAAATATTTAAACACTAAAATACACTCACAATGAAAAAAAGTACAATTATTATTATTGTTATTGCAATAGCTGTTGTGATATTTGGCTTGATTGGACTTGTATGGGGTAGCTCCTCCTATAACAGTTTAGTAGCAAAATCTGAAAGTGCCTCTTCTCAATGGGCTCAGGTACAAAACGCATATCAACGTCGTGCCGATCTTATACCAAACCTTGTGGCAACAGTGAAAGGGTATGCTACACACGAACAACAAACACTGACAGAGGTAGTAGAAGCTCGTGCTAAGGCCACACAGATGCAAATAAATGCAGATCAGTTGACAGAAGAAAATATAAAAAAATATCAGGAAGCTCAAGGACAACTAGGTTCTGCTTTGGGACGATTAATGATGATTACTGAAAATTATCCAGATCTGAAAGCGAATACAAATTTCATACAGCTTCAGGATGAACTTACAGGCACAGAAAACCGTATCTCTACAGAAAGAAATAAATTTAATGAAAGAGTAAAAGATTATAATACAACTATCCGTATGTTTCCTAAAAATATATTTGCAGGACTTTTCGGCTTCCAAAAGAAAGCTTATTTCGAAGCAGATCAAACTGCACAAACTCCTCCAAAAGTAGATTTCTCTAAATAACAGTATATAAAGACTTGAAATATACATATAAGATATTGTTCCTATTATTGCTTGTGCCGGTATTACTATTGGCACAAGACGATGATTTACCAAGCCCCATCACCAGTCCTTCACCCAGACTGGTAAACGATTTCAGTAATACATTTACAAATGAACAGAGAGAAGACTTGGAAAGGATACTCCTCGCCTATAACGATTCTACTTCTACTCAAATTTATGTGGTTACTGTGGATGATCTAAAAGGTTACGACATCTCCGATTATGCAGCCCGATTGGGACAAAAATGGGGAATCGGACAAAAGGACAAAAACAATGGGGTGCTTATACTTATCAAGCCTCGAATAGGTAATGAAAGAGGTAGAGTATTTATCGCCACAGGGTATGGGGTAGAACACATCTTAACGGATGGTCGTGTAGGGCGCATCATCGACCAATACATGATCCCTTACCTTCAGAGTGGGGATTACTATAATGCAACCAAAGGAGCTATCGGAGCCATAATAAAATATCTATCGGGAGAGTTCCAAGCTGATGAAGATAACGGAGATAAAGGTTCTCTTGTCGGACAAATCTTTATCATATTATTCATCCTCTTTATCTTGTATATTTCGTATCGAAACAATAAGGGAGGTCCATCTTCGGGAGGACGCAACCGTGGAGGCGGTGGCTACTATGGTGGCTGGGGAAGCGGACGATCGGGAGGTGGCTGGAGTAGCGGAGGTGGCTTTGGTGGTGGTGGAGGCGGAAGCTTCGGAGGCGGTGGCGCCGGAAGAGGTTTCTGAAAAATCCTATAAAATATACGCTTATGGCAATCAATATAAAACCACAGATATTAAGATCACAGATCTTTATACTCGGTACAGGAATCATTCTGGGTATAATGGTGATGTACCTCATTAATACAAAAAAGAATGCTACGGTACAGATATCCCACAATATGGTACTTCAAGAAATAGAAAGTCTAGGCAATCTTGAAGTAACAAAGTATAGTATTCAGGATATGATGGAGTATAAAAAAATCCGAAGATGGCTGCCTAACGCAAAAACTGGACTAATTATATATGGAGAAGTTATATGCTGTGTAGACCTGACCAAACTAAAACCCGAAGACATAACTGTTTCCGAAAAAACAATACATCTACAACTCCCCTCTCCCGAAATATGCCATGTAAAAGTTGATCATTCCAAATCGAGAGTATACGACATGGAATTCGGTCTATGGGAATCAACGGATATAGTTGATGAAGCATACACCTTTGCAGAACAACAGCTCAACGAAAAGGCCAAACAACTGGATATGCTCAGCCAAAGCAGAGACAATGCTGTAAACCTATTGAAACCTATCCTAAAAGCGATGGGATTCGAAGAGGTAGTTATTACATTCAGATCTAAATCGGGCAAAGGATAAATCCCTTTTCATCAACAAATTCTATACCTCATACTTTAATTCTATATCTATTTTATTTAACATTAGAAGTACTCAATTATATTTTATAATATTTAATTTTACACAATCAAATTTAAGGAAACTAAAATAATGAATGATAGTTTGAAATTAAATAATCAATTATGCTTTCCGATATATGCTTTATCGAGACAAGTTACTGCAATATATCGTCCTTATCTCGATAAGATAGGACTCACCTATCCACAGTACCTCGTCATCATGGTTTTATGGGAATATAAAACGGTAACAGTAAAGCAACTAGGCGAATTACTTTGGCTCGACAGCGGAACTCTTACCCCACTCTTGAAAAGGATGGAAGCAAATGGATTCCTTATCCGCAAGCGTTCTTCCGAAGACGAAAGAGTAGTTGATATTCTTATCACAGAGAAAGGTGAAGCTTTGGAGAAAGAAGCAGAATCTATCCCTCCGGCAATGAAGAAAGCATTGGAGATTGGAGATGAGGAATTGGTAACACTTCGGGAGCATCTAAAAAAAATACTGAATATAACGAGTAAATGCAATGCCAAATTGCTATAAATATTTTCTAATTATAATAAAACAACAAAAAACAATATGAGCTTAATAGAATCTTTGGAATGGAGATATGCAACAAAAAAATTTGACTCTTCAAAAAAAGTAGATCAAAAATTAGTCAACGATATTATTGATGCAGCTTGGCTTGCACCTACTTCATCGGGATTACAACCTTTTGAGGTAATAGAAATTACAAATCAGGAATTAAAAGAAAAAATCGTTCCGATTGCATTCAACCAACAACAAATAGCCGATGCATCGCACCTATTGGTGTTTGCCGCATGGGACAATTATACAGCACAACGCATAGACACAATATACAAACACACTACAGACGGCCGGAAGCAGGACCCCAACCAGTATAAAGATTACACAGATAGACTAAAAAATGCGTATTTACAGCGTCCGGCCGAGTTGAACTTCGAGCATGCAGCGCGTCAGTCATATATTGCATTTGCATTCGCAATGGCAATGGCTGCAGAGCTTAAAGTAGACAGCACTCCAATGGAGGGTTTTGATAATGATGCACTAGATAAATTATTAAATTTGAACGAACGTGGCCTCAAAAGTGTTACAATACTACCATTAGGTTATCGTGACGAAAATAATGACTGGCTCGTAAATCTAAAAAAAGTGCGTCATCCTAAAAAAGATTTTCTTATCGAAATAAAATAATAATATTAACTAACGCTTAAAAACAAAAAATTATGGCAAAAATAACATTTAAAGGATCTCCGGTTAATACCAGTGGACAATTACCGGCAGTAGGTTCAGTAGCTCCGGCTTTCACCCTTGTGAAAAAAGATTTATCAGACGTTACATTGAAAGATCTTAAAGGTAAAAATGTAATTCTAAATATTTTCCCAAGTATCGACACCGGAGTATGTGCTGCGTCAGTTCGCAAATTTAACAAAGAAGCTGCAAGTCTTCCTAACACTGTTGTATTGGCTATCTCTGCCGACCTTCCATTTGCTGCCGGTCGTTTCTGTACAGCAGAAGGTATAGATAATGTAGAACCAGCTTCTGTTTTCAGAAATGCTGAATTTGCAAAAGATTATGGAGTATTAACTGTTGACGGCCCATTGAAAGGTCTTTTGGCTCGTTCGGTGGTAGTACTTGATGCTGATGGAAAGGTTCTATACAATGAATTAGTAGAAGAAACTACAAATGAACCGAACTATGAGGCAGCCTTAAGTGTTCTAAAAAAATAAAAAACTAGATAGCTGTAAAGCAATAAGAAGTATTTTTCAATCAAGGCTTTTGCAATATTGCAGAGGCCTTGTGCTTTTAGTGTATACTTACATTATTTGTTAATTAAATCTTTATATGAAATATCTTGTTTTACGATTATACAATATTGCTTTATCGAATTCTATAAAAGATTGTTACCTTTGCAATACTATTAACGAATAAATACTCCAATGAGAATATCTAAGTAATACGATGGTTGTAACAACCATTTTGTCAAATCCGGATTATCCGGTACATTTTGGTTAAATCAGTATTCAAATATATCAGACTATCCACAGTCTGCTAAACTTAGATATCATGTAATCCTCTATTTTTAAAGAATAAAAAGTATCAATCGATACTCTTATGTAAGTTGCATTTTGTTCAAACTTTTGAACAAAGTCTTCGACTATCATGGCATATGCCATAAAAACACAATTACCTAATTATTTATTAAAAAATAGGTTTATGAGTATTATCGTAAAACAATTATCATATATACATCCTGATAAAGAGCCCTTATTTCATAATATCAATTTTTCTGTTCCTAAAGGACAAAAGGTTTCGTTGATTGGCAGTAACGGATCAGGAAAATCAACACTCTTAGGTATCATTGCAGGAAGTGTTCAACCATCGGAAGGAAAAGTTATCTATCAGGATGAACGCCCCTATTATGTACCTCAACATTTTGGACAATACGATCATTACACGGTTGCGGAGGCTTTACAAATCAGTGAGAAATTGAGAGCACTTCATGCAATATTAGAAGGAAATACAGATATGACCAACTTTACACTCCTCGCAGATGATTGGAATGTGGAAGAACATGCGTATAGTGCCCTGTCAAAATGGGGTTTACCTCATATTCAGCTATCTGAGATGATGAGAAACCTTAGCGGAGGAGAAAAAACAAAAGTATTTTTAGCAGGAACCTATATCCATTCTCCAGCCAATGTTTTACTGGATGAACCGTCGAACCATCTAGATAAAGCAGGGCGGGCACGATTATATGATCTTATAAAAAATAGTAGTGCTACTGTAATCGTCGTAAGCCATGATCGTACTTTACTCAATTTGATTGACCTTACGTTTGAACTCACTCTCAATCAGATTGAAGTTTACGGAGGAAACTATGAGTTTTACAAAATTCAGAAAACTGAACAGCAAGAAGCATTACAGTCCCAACTTGAAGAAAAGCAAAAAGAACTTCGCAAAGCCCGAAATATAGCCAGAGAAACAGCAGAAAGAAAACAAAAACGCGATGCACGAGGTAAAAAAGATCTGGGAGATAAAGGTATTCCACGTATCATGCTGAATACGATACGCAACAGGGCGGAATCGAGTGCAGCAAAGTTGCAAGAGACTCATGCCAATAAAATGGAGAATATTGCGGATGAAATGAAACAGTTACGCCAACAGCTACCCGAAAAAAAAGACCTCAAATTAAATTTTGACGATGCGAATCTCCATATCGGGAAAATATTGGTAACCGCCCAAAATATCAATTTTGGCTATAGTGATCAGATGTTATGGAGCATTCCTCTTGATTTCGAAATCAGAAGTGGAGAAAGGATAGTTATAAAAGGAGAAAATGGAACGGGGAAAACAACCCTGCTTAAACTTATATTTGGAGATTTAGAACCTAAGCAAGGGCATATTATCCGATCGAATTTTCAGTACTTATACATCGATCAGGATTATTCAATTATAGATAATGAACTTACGGTTTTTGAACAATTACAAAAATTCAATTCATATCATTTGAGTGAAGATGAATTACGCATTTTACTGCATAGATATTTGTTTACATATAATACATGGAACAAGCCATGCAAGATTTTGAGTGGTGGTGAAAAAATGAGGTTGGTATTTTGCTGTATGCAAGTTGATAACAAAGCTCCTGATATGTTTATTCTGGATGAACCGACTAATAATCTAGACATTCAAAGTTTGGATATTGTCACCGATACAATAAAAGATTACAAAGGAACTCTTCTGGTGATATCACACGATGCATACTTTGTAAGAGAGATAGGTATAACAAAAGAAATAGAGCTGAAGGATCATTAAATCCTTCAGCTCCTATCCTCAATAATTCGTTCAATCATTATTTTACAAAAGAAAAAGCTAAAGCAGCCTGATCTTTAGGAAGTCCTGCCGGGATTGAAACTTCAATTCCTTGTGCTGTTTTCTTCCATTTTACAGTTTTCCCAGTCTGCAAGAATTTTATTTTACTTCCTTTTGCGGGTTCATTACCTTTCCATACAACAGTAGTAGGCAGAGGCTTTCCTTCTTCCAAGCAAACAATAGCATATATCGTTTTG
Source organism: Dysgonomonas sp. Marseille-Q5470 (assembly GCF_951230145.1). Lineage (NCBI taxonomy): Bacteria > Pseudomonadati > Bacteroidota > Bacteroidia > Bacteroidales > Dysgonomonadaceae > Dysgonomonas > Dysgonomonas sp. Marseille-Q5470. The sequence continues at coordinate 143,878 of NZ_CATNVE010000007.1, forward strand.
CCATCTTTACTTTGGGTGAACCACGTTTTACCATCATTATAAAAAGGAGTAATGCGTGTGTTATATATCGCTTCTCCATTCTTGATTGTCCAATCACCTATTTTCTCCAATCGTTCAACTACCTGATCCGGCAATGTTCCGTCAGGTTTTGGACCGATACCCAATAATAAATTTCCTCCTTTAGCTACAATCTCCACGAGGGTATGTATTACAGCTGCCGGTGATTTATACTGATCTGTCGGTACATATCCCCAGTCCCAACCAAGGGTAATACAGCTCTCCCAAGGATGATCGAGTTGTGTTTCGGGGATACCCCTTTCTGGTGTCTGATAATTTTCATTCTCTCCCGGAACAGTACGGTCTACCACCAATATACCGGGCTGATAACGACGTGCCATCGCTGCTATTTTAGGCATATCAATATCTTGTGCTCCTCTATAATTTTTACCGGCACGCTCGGCATCTCCGCTACGTGCAGGACGTACCCAGCCACCATCGAGCCACAATATATCAATATTACCATAGTCGCCGTTCATAAGTTCCTCTATCTGGTTATAGGTAAACTCTTTGAACTTGTTCCATCTCCACTTATTTTTTTCAATATCGTAATTATTATTACGGTTGGGAGTCGGGTATCTATCCCACCAATAATATTGAGAATGCCAGTCGGGTTTTGAATAGTAAGCTCCTATCATATAACCTTCGCTACGAAATGCATTAAACACTTCTTTAGCAATATTACTACGTGGGTCATTCTTAAATGCACCCTTCGTTACCGAGAAATCGGATTGCTTTGTATCGAACAAGTTAAAGCCATCGTGGTGCTTTGTTGTGAAAACAACATAATTCATCCCTGCCTTTTTTCCATACTTAGCCCAAGAAGCCGGATCTAGTTTTTCGGGTTTAAAGCTATTTATCGTATTCCAATAATTTCGTTTATAGGCATCATAAGTAATTGTAGAATCACGAGGAATCCAATCTTCTTCTTCTCCACAAATAGACCATGATTCTACAATTCCCAACTGAGAATATAATCCGTAGTGAATAAGCATTCCAAACTTCTGGTCTTGCCACTTGTCGAGTTTATTCAATACTTTTTCATCCTTAGGCCATGTGTACGACTCTGACCTACCGTGAGCAAAAGTTTGGGCAAATGTATTTGACGTTATCAATATCGACAACAATAAAAGAGTAATGATTTTTCTATTCATGCTATATTGAGATTTAAAATTTCTATTTTTTCTGAGTTGCTTATCTTATATTTTTTCCTTTTTCATCTTCTCTGCCAATGCTTCAGCACATCGTTCACCATCCATTGCAGCAGAGACAATACCTCCGGCATACCCGGCTCCTTCCCCACATGGGTAAAGCCCATCTATTTCTATATGCTGCATCGTTTCACGATCTCTGATTATACGTACAGGAGAAGATGTACGGCTTTCTACGGCCAGAAGTATTGCATCATTTGTCAAATATCCTTTGTAGCTCTGCCCCACTTTTTTGAAGGCCTCTTGCAAACGCGATGCAACAAATCTCGGCATCCATTCGTGCATCGAAGAAGACACAACTCCGGGAGCATATGATGTTTCAGGCAAAGTAGAGCTCTTCTTTCCGTTTACAAAATCATACAATCGTTGTGCCGGAGCCACCTGAGTCATTCCTCCGTGTACCCATGCCGATTCTTCCAGATCTTCTATGAACTTGAGCAAAGCCAATTCATTATATTTTTCATATTCAGGAAAATCTTCAGGATGAATCTCAACCACTACACCTGAGTTAGACCAACGAGAGCCACGGTTAGATGGAGACATACCATTCACTACAACCTGTTTAGGTCCACTTGCCGATGGTACGATTGTTCCTCCCGGACACATACAAAATGAGTATACACCTCGCCCTCCTGCCTGAACTACAAAGCTATATTCTGCAGCAGGCAAATATTCTCCTCGTCCTTCTTCACAATGATATTGTATTTGATCGATCAGATGAGAGGGATGTTCTACTCTAAATCCAACAGCCAATCCCTTGGCTTCTATTTTTATTTTCTGGTCGTACAGCATATAATAAACATCTCGGGCTGAATGTCCTGTTGCTAAAATAACCTGACCATGAAAAACTTTTCCTATATTAGTTTCTATTCCTTTTACACTACCGTCTTCTATAATCAGCTTATCCATGCGTGTTTGGAAGTGAACTTCTCCGCCTGACAATATGATTTGCACACGCATTTTTTCTATTATACCCGGTAGTTTATCTGTACCGATATGCGGATGTGCATCAACAAGCACAGATGCGTCAGCACCATGCTGGCAAAAAACATTCAGAATTTTTTCTACATTACCACGCTTCTTACTTCGAGTATAAAGTTTTCCATCCGAATAAGCCCCTGCTCCCCCCTCACCAAAACAATAGTTGGACTCTGGATTCACGACATGCTCACGATTCATCAGTGCTGTATCACGTTTACGATCACGAACATTTTTACCTCGCTCTACCACTATGGGGCGAATGCCCAGCTCTATAAGGCGTAATGCCGCAAACAGACCTGCCGGCCCTGCTCCTACGACAATAGCCTGCGGACAATGCTTTACATTGGGGTAATAAGTAGTTTGGAAATCCGGATCATTTTGTTCTTCATTAATGTAGCCTCTTACTTTGAGATTCACGAAAATATTTCGTTGGCGGGCATCAATGGATCGACGAAGAATACGAACCGAATTTATATCTCTTAATGGAATACTTGTCTGGGATGAATAGATGCGTCTGACTTTCTCGATATCTGACGCCTGCTCTGGCGTAATGCGTAAGTCTATATCTTTTTGCATGATTTATTGTAATTGAAAGCACAAAGATAAAATATTTAGAGCATAAAGAAAAGCACAAGTATCACTACTTATGCTTTTGTGCCATCAGTTACATTCACAATATTTATTCTAAATAAATTATCGCCAAATCTTTTTCATCACAGAATACATGACAAGCATCTGTATAAACCTTAATAGTCTTTCTAAACAGCTCCTTATCTTTTTTATATCCAACAAAGTCAACCTCCCCAATAAATTTGGTTTCATTCCACTTCGTTGGCTTCACAAAGTCAGGAAAATGCCTATCGAATCCGTCGCCTACAAAAAGATAGGTTCCCTGCTTCTGACAATACTGAAAAAATGTATCATTAAAATCCTTGAAGACACTGACGTTCTTCAATCCTTCCTTTGTTGCGATAAAAGACTTTACACTATCCAGCACATAAGGGCTCCCATCTTTATGCTTAACTCCGACACCAATCATACGCATCTCGTCTGTACAGTAAACAATATTATCATCAGCTTTATTATCAGAACACGATACGAATAGAAAAGATAAAAATAAAAACAAAATAAAGTTTTTCATAGTTATAACAGATTAGTATCTATATTATTATAGATGAATAGAGAAGGATAAAAGCTGCATGAGAATATTTTTATCCTACGTTCCGGTCTCTTTTTTTCACACGAACAGCATCTCCGGCATCGGGAGTTAACTTTGTGAAACCGTATAGAGAAATAATACCGAGTATTGCCACAAAGATGAAAGCCAAACGAAAATCTGCAACAGTATAATGTTCAGAATATCCGTTTATCATATTAGAGAATCTCAGGAATACTGCACCCATTGCGATCCCCATTCCTGTAGACATTTGTTGCACGGTACTGTATAATGTGTTAGCCGCAGTCATCTGCTGCTGTGGTATTTCGGCAAAGGCCAAAGTTGTAATAGCACTAAACTGCATGGAGCGAAACATACCCGAAAGGAACATTACAACAACAATCAATACGACAGGAGTAGTTGGCAACAACAATGCTGTGAAAAAAGAAAATAAAGCGACTAGAAAACCATTCACAACTAACACTGTACGAAAATTATAATGACGCATCACCCATATAGTTGCGGGTTTCATTGCCAGATTGCCTGCCATGGTAGCTAGAAACAATGATCCTGATTCAAATGGATTTAGCCCAAACCCTTCCTGAAACATCAATGGTATAAGATATGGTGCCACCCCTATCACCATACGAGAAATAGAACCTGTAAATATAGTTACCTTATAGGTAGGGATTCGTATAACAGAATAGTCTATCAGAGGATTTGATATATGTTTCGAATAGCGAACATTAAACAGGAGCAAACAAATACTAACCAGTATAAGTAGTACAGATACATAGTACGGCACCTCCCTACGGCTAAGTAGTTCCACCCCATACATGAATCCGACTAAGGCTGAACCACTGAGCACAAAACCAACTAAATCGAACCGCTTTTTAGGTAAGTTGTGCTTCTCTTCTTCAGGAATAAAACGCCAGGCAAGAATCACACATATTATGCTAATAGGGATATTCAGGTAAAAAATCCAATGCCAGGTCCAATAAGTCGTAAGATACCCTCCTACTACCGGGCCTAAAATAGGCGCGACAAGCGCAGGCCATACAATGTATGCCATTGCCGTCACCAATTTGTCTTTCGTTACCGACTTTAATACGGCAAGCCTTCCCACAGGAGTCATCATTGCACCTGCCATACCTTGAAATATTCTGAATATAACAAACTGTGTCAATGTCTGAGACATACCACATAAAGCTGATGCAGTGATAAACAACACGATGGATGTACAAAAAACTTTACGTGTGCCATACCTATCGGCAATCCAACCACTTACAGGAATAAAGATAGCTAATGCAATCAGATAGGAAGTAATACCCGCACTGAGATGTACAACATCTGTATTGAAAGACCGAGCCATAGCGGGAATGGCTGTATTTACGGCAGTGGTATCAAGCCCTTGCATAAAAAAGGCAATGGCAACAACTAACGATACGGTATAGGTCTTATCGATTTTCATCGGCGAAGAGTTACTCTGTAAAAACGAATGCAAAGTTAGTTTTTTTAGTAACTATCAGCTAAGGAGTAAATAAAAAGAGCAGAACACTAAAAACACAAAAGACTAATAATCAATAACTAAAAAGCGACAAATAAGAATAAATTTATGATCCCTTAACTTTCCTCAGCAGTAGTTAGCGTCTCTTTGGTAAAAGGTATTCTTTCTTTCAATGGTTCTTTTCTATATGAGCAGTCCTTAACCCGACAAACCGAGCAATATTTCTCGAGGCACGAATCGGAGTGTATAGATATCAATGTATGCTGAGGGAATAACTTGATAAGACTTAATCTTAATTCTTCGCAAGAAGAGTGTCCCTGATCTATATTATAATACCATGGCAGAGTGAGATCACAATCTATAAAAAAGTCGCTTCCTGATTTTAACACCTTCAGATTGTGAATATCAATCCAATCATCCTTTCTATTTTCATTTATCGATTTGGTTATTTTCTCCAATGCAACAATATCTGCCGTATCAATCAGATTTTGTATTGTTTTTCGCAAAATACCTATTCCTGTAAAAACAATTATTCCACCAAAAATAATTGCAAGCGCACTATCAATCCATACCAAACCGGTGAAATAAAGTATCAACAAACCTGCAACAAGCCCAATAGTAGAATATGTATCCGATTGGAGATGCTTTCCTCCTGCAACAAGTGCTATAGAATCATATTTCTTCCCCTGATGAATACTATAATATCCAAGAATATAATTTACAATACCGGCAGCGGCAATAACAACAATACCAATATCAAGCTTTTCTATTACAGAAGGGGTAAACAATCTTGCAATACCTTCATAGATAATCAACCCTCCTGCCAAAATGATTAATATTCCTTCTATCGAAGCCGATATTAGTTCTATTTTACCATGCCCGAACGGATGATCCTGATCTTTGGGTTTGGCTGCTTTATGTATGGCATACAGGCTGATAAAACCGGCAACTATATTTACAATACTTTCCATTGCATCGGTAAGAATCCCAACAGAATTAGTCAAAACGTAGGCTGTAAATTTACCTATCATCAGAATAATACCACAAGCAACAACAAGAGTTTGTACTCTTTGTTTTATTTTATCCGGATTTGTTTTCATTATTAAAGCTAAGATAAAGTGCCTAATCAAGAGAGCCCTCTGAAATGTTTGAATTTAAGTTCAAATATACCTTTTTTTTCTAAAACCAGAACAAAACAATCCTAAGACTTAAGAAGTATTATAACTTATGTTTGTATATAAAAATAACTGAAAAAACTTTATCTTTGATTCTCAAACTAATTAAGGTATGAACTGGCAACAACTGCTTTCGGCAAAACGATTCGGAATGGAAGAATACCATGATGACAAACATCATGATAGAACTGATTTTCAAAGAGATTATGACAGGCTAATCTTTTCAGCACCTTTCCGCCGTTTGCAAAACAAAACACAGGTCTTTCCTCTTCCGGGTAGTATATTTGTGCATAACAGGCTCACCCATAGCATCGAGGTTTCTTGTGTAGGGCGCTCTTTAGGTGTTATTGTCGGTAAAGAACTAAGAAAAAAGTATCCAAATTCGCCTGCCGATTTCGAAGAAATAAACTCTATCATTGCTGCCGGTTGCCTTGCTCACGATCTGGGTAATCCCCCTTTCGGCCATTCAGGTGAAACAGCCATCACGAGCTATTTCTCTGAAGACAAAGGCATGCGGCTAAAGGAAAAAATAATAAAAGAAGGTGGACGTTGGGAAGATTTTATCAACTTTGAAGGCAATGCGAACTCAATACGTCTGCTTATACATCAGTTTAATGGCAGACGAAGAGGCGGTTTTGTTATGACCTACTCTATGCTCGCTTCAATCGTTAAGTACCCCTACTCTTCCATCGCTGCAAATGGAGCCGGCAAATTCGGTTTTTTCGAAGCGGAAGAAAAAGATTTCAAAAGAATAGCAAACGAATTGGGCATGCACTGCATTCAAGAAGATCCGTTAAAATACGCCAGACATCCCTTAGTATATCTCGTAGAGGCTGCCGATGATATTTGTTATAAAATAATGGATTTAGAAGATGCTCACAAGTTAGGACTATTAACAACTGAGCAAACAATAGAACTCTTCCTAAATTTCTTTCCGGAAGAAAAACAGAGAAAAATGCAGAAAACGCTCCAGGTAGTCAGCGATATTAATGAGCAAATTGCATATCTCCGCTCAAGCGTTATCGGTTTACTTGTTGATGAATGCTCTAATGTATTTCTGGAAAACGAACAGAGTATCCTGGATGGTGGGTTTGAAAAACCATTAATAAAATGTATTTCTCCATTACCCAATAATGCTTACCAAATAGCGACAGATGTTAGCTATAAAAAAATATATAAAACAAAAGATGTAGTAGATATAGAACTAGCCGGGCATCGGATTATCGGATTCCTTCTCGACACATTTATATCGGCTGTGGAAGAGCCTAATGCAAAATATTCAAAATTGATTCTTAGCCGTATACCGGAACAATATGAAAAAGACGCACCAACATTATATCAAAGAATTCTTGCCGTTTTAGACTTTGTATCAGGTATGACAGACGTATACGCCCTCGACTTGTACAGAAAGATCACAGGAATGAGTTTGCCAACAGTTTAACATCTCTGATCTTATCGTTAATAAAGATTAACAACAACATAAACAAATAGCCAGCAACACTTTAACAAACAAGAAAAGGAATAAAACAGAGCAAAATAAAATAAAAAATTGCAATATGAATTATAAATAATATATTTGTACCAACAAACGGATACAACTTTTTAAACTACAGCAATAATCAATTACATTGCTATAAAACATATTGATTTTAATAGAATTAAGAAATATAGCATTTTGTATCATATTGTCATATATTCACGCAAAACATGAAATTTCAGTTGTATTCATCCGAAAAGCCCGGAATGAGGAGTTATGCAAACGAATGAGATCTATAGCCGTGTTGCCCAGAATCATTATTTTGCACGTATGAATTATAAAAAACGAAAACGAACATTCTACCCGGAAGGATTGTGCTAAGTAATTATTGGTAATACTAAAAAAATATACTCACGTTAAATAGAAATAAAGATTAAATTCAGTGCCTGATGATATACGGAGATGTAATAAACTATTCACATTTGTATTTGTCTTCAATGTTTGTCCCTCCTTTTTCATTCTAGAGCTTGTGAAAGTATTGAAAGAAAAATCTCAGGCGCTGAATTTTACTTTAATAAGCAAGTAAATCAAAAGAAGTATAACGCTCTGTTTGTTTATTTAGTTCACTATCCCGAATTTTCTACACTTTTACGTTTTTTGTTAAAAATAAGAGATATATAACCATCGTAATTTTATTTATTTATAAAAAAAGTATTTCCTTTGCGTAAAATAATGGAATACAAAACATTTTATATAATTACAGTCTAATGAGAAACCGTTTAATTGCATTTTTCACATTCTCAGCACTTTTGGGGACTACTTTTACCTATGCACAAAGTAACCAGGGAAAGAACCAAGAGCAACAGCGCTATTTTGATATAAATAAGAACATCGAAATATTCAACAGTGTAGTCCGCGAGATGGATATGTTCTATGTCGATAGCCTCGACATCAATAAAACAATACGCACAGGCATAGACAATATGCTAGGCACGCTTGATCCTTATACAGAATACTACAATGAGGATGACATGAAAGAGTTTAGCACCCAAATAACAGGCGAATATGCCGGAGTTGGAGCTATCGTATCTTTCAAAGATGGAAGAGTTACTATTATAGAACCATACGGTGATAAGCCCGCCGCAAAAGCCGGATTAAAAGCGGGAGACGTAATCTTGGAGATAGACGGAAAAGATATGACTACCTGCGACTCTGTACCCGGAGAGGTATTTGGGCGCACATTGAGCAGTTTTGTAAGCAATAATCTAAAAGGGCAACCGGGAACAACAATAGAAGTAAAGGTAGAACGCAAAGGCGAGAAAAAACCTTTAACATTGAAGGTTGTACGCGAGAAAGTTGTTATGGATCCTATTACATACTATGGTATGGTAACTCCTACTATAGGATATATAAGTTTTAGCACCTTTACCGACAAAAGTGCTGCTGAAGTAAAAAACGCTTTCTTGGAGCTAAAGAAACAAGGCGCTAAATCCCTTATATTCGATGTACGCCAAAATGGTGGAGGAATCATGGAAGAAGCGGTTCAGATTGTAAATATGTTTGTGCCGAAAGGGAAAGTTGTGTTGTCTACCAAAGGAAAACTAAAACAGACCGATAGGACATACCGCACCACACTGGAACCAATAGATACTGATATACCAATCATTGTTTTAACGAATAGAGGCTCTGCTTCTGCTGCCGAAATCGTAGCCGGATCATTACAGGATATGGATAGAGCTGTACTTCTTGGCGAACGCACATTCGGAAAAGGATTGGTACAAGTAACTCGTGAAGTACCTTATGGAGGCGGAATAAAAGTAACCTCTTCTAAGTACTACATCCCCAGTGGCAGATGTGTGCAAGCAATAGATTATTCCCACAGAAATGCTGATGGTAGTGTGGGACGTATACCGGATAGTCTCACTACTGTATTTTACACTCAGGCAGGACGTCAGGTAAGAGACGGCGGAGGTGTTACTCCCGATATTGTAATGAATGAACCTAAAACCCCAAATATCACCTATTACCTCGAAAATCAATACATCGTTTTCGATTGGGTTACAGATTGGGTAGTCAGACATAAATCGATCGAATCGCCTGAAAAATTTTCTATATCTGACGAAGACTATGAGGACTTTAAGAAGTTCGTTAAATCCAAAGATTTTCAATACGATCGTATGAGCGAAAAGTCAATGGCTTCATTAAAAGAGGTGATGGAGTTTGAAGGCTATATGAAATATGCCAATGACGAGTTTAAGGCTTTGGAAGCAAAACTTATCCCGAACCTTGATCGGGACTTGGAAACCTTCAAAGAAGATATAATGAAACAGATAAACTCAGCCATTGTTAAACGTTATTATTATCAGCGTGGGGAGAAACTTTATTCTCTTAAACATGATGCTGACGTAGATAAAGCAATAGAAGTTCTCGGGGATACAGAATTGTACAAAAAGACATTGTCTGCTCCCGAAAAAATAGCAGAAACTGCGAAGTAAGAAAATTAATTTATAGAGGTAAGTAATTATTTCGTATCTTTGTGGATATCTAATTACTTACCTTTTTATTTATACATATATTACATTTACAAATGGAGTATAACACTCAGTTAAAAAAACTTACTCTTCCTGAATATGGAAGGAATATACAAAATATGGTCGACTATTGCCTTGCAATACCTGACCGAAACGAACGCAAACGTTGTGCAGATACTATAATAAACATTATGGGAAATATGTTTCCACACCTTCGTGATGTAAACGATTTCAAGCACATCTTATGGGATCACTTGGCTATTATGTCCGACTTTAAGCTGGATATAGATTATCCTTACGAGGTAGTTAAAAAAGAAGACTTGAACACCAAGCCGGGAAAAATAGAATATAGTCGTCCCGACATGCAATACCGCCATTATGGTAAAACATTGGAAAAGATGGCAAAGATGGCTATATCGATAGAAGAACCCAAAGAAAAAGAACAATTTATTTTGCTGGTTGCCACTCATATGAAAAAATCATATATACAGTGGAACAAAGATGTTGAAGATCATAAAATATTCCTTGACCTTTATGATTTATCGGGTCATAAGATTGATATCAGGAACTCAAACATCAAACTTCCTGAAATGAAGGATCTAGGTCAGAGAAATACGCCCAACAATAATGGTGGTGGGAAAAAAAGCAACCAACAAAAGAAAAAATAAACAAGCCTGAGCTATGATAAAAGATAGCGAAGTATTTAAAATAGGTAAACTTATCAAACCCCATGGAATAAAAGGTGAGATAAGTTTTGCTTTTGAGAACGATATATTCGACCGGGTGGATTGCCCATACTTGATATGCCGTATAGACGGCATCTTTGTCCCTTTCTTTGTGAACGAATATAGGTTCAAAGGAAGTGAAACGGCTTTAATTACATTTGAGGGTGTAGACAGCGAAGAAAAAGCAATGCAAATGTCGGGATTGGAAGTATTTTTTCCTCGCAAATACTTTGAAGAAGAATCGGATGATGATATAGACTATTCGTGGAACTTCTTTATTGGATTTTCGGTAGTGGACAAAGTTGCCGGCAATTTAGGTACGATTGAAGAAATAGACGACAAAACGATTAACACACTATTCCTCGTGAAGAACGACGATGAAGATCTTATAATACCTGCAACAGAGGACTTTGTCGAAAAAATTGATGCTAAAAAAAGAATATTATATCTAAATCTGCCCGAAGGGTTGGTATAGGCATACAATTTTTCAATAAATTTTATCATATATAGTATAAAGTCTGCTACACAAAACTGTAGTAGAAAAGTGACATCATAAACAACGTCAAAAACTGTTACCTTTGTCACCTTTTATAAATAACAACCTATATATAAACCATTTAACAAAATACTCAAAATCATTTTAAGACGCTACAAACACAAAAAGAAAAGATAGCAAGCAATTTAACGCCTATTTTCTATTTTATCTATCATTTTACCTGAAATAAAATTTTAACTTTGTTTTTTTGATATTCTTCTAATGAAAGAGCGTATTACTGTAAAAATAGGAAGTCAGATATTAACCCGAAAAGACGGGACATTAGATGTCACACGTATGTCTGCACTGGTAGACCAGATTGCAGAGCTGCACAAAAGTGGTGTCGAGGTTATTCTTGTATCATCGGGTGCTGTAGCATCAGGTAAATCGGAGATTAAAGTCAAGTCTAAGTTAGACACGATTTCTGCCCGTCAGCTATATTCCTCCATCGGACAGGTAAGGTTGATAAACCGTTACTCAGACTTGTTTCATCAACAGAATATTACCTGCGGACAGATATTAGCGACGAAAGAAGATTTTTCAACCAGACGACATTATCTTAATCAACGAAATTGCATGTCTGTGATGTTGGAAAATAAAGTCATACCGATAGTCAACGAGAACGATGCCATTTCTGTTACCGGACTTATGTTTACAGACAATGATGAGATGTCGGGACTGGTAGCTACAATGATGGGCTGCGAAAAACTAATCATACTGAGCAATATCGACGGTATATATAATGGCAATCCGTCCGATCCTAAATCGGAGATATTTAAGAAGATAGATATTACAAAAGACAATATAGAAGACTGTATACAGTCTTCGAAGTCATCTACCGGACGTGGTGGAATGACTACCAAGTATAATATTGCACGCAAAGCTGCAGAAGAAGGAATTGAAGTAATAATAGCCAACGGGCGTAGAGACAATATACTTGTAGATCTTATAAAAGGGAAAGATGTGATTTCCACGCACTTTATCCCCTCTACAAAGAAAACAACAAGTATAAAAAAATGGATTGCTCACTCCGAAGGATTTACCAAAGGAGAAATATACGTCAACCAAAATGCTAAAGAGGTACTCTTGGGAGACAAGGCTGTCAGCTTACTTCCTGTTGGTGTAACCAAAATTATTGGTAACTTCGAGGCTGACGATGTAGTGCGCATCATGGATGAAAAAGGAAAATTGATTGGCATTGGAAAAACTGCATATAGCAGCGAAAAAGCCAAAGAAGTAATAGGGAAAAATAATAAAAAGGCAATAATTCATTACGACTATTTATATATTGAAAAATAAAAATGGACGATTATCACCAGAATACGTTCCAGTTAGTTGCAGAGGCTAGTAAGGGTCTTAACTTATTGGAAGAAAAAGAAATAAACGCAATACTGGAAGCTATTGCAAAAGAGACCGAATCGAAGATGTATTACATTCTTGCAGAGAATCAGAAGGATTTGCAGAGAATGGATACAAGTAATCCAAAATACGACCGCTTGCTGCTCAATGAGCAACGGATAATGGATATTGTGAAAGATATCCGCAATGTAGCATCACTCCCCTCCCCTGTAGGAAAAGCACTAATGCAGAAAACACTGCCCAACGGACTGAACCTATCAAAGGTGACTGTGCCTTTCGGAGTGATAGGCATCATATACGAGGCACGTCCGAATGTCAGTTTCGACGTATTCTCGCTTTGTCTCAAATCAGGAAATGCCTGTATACTAAAAGGCGGCTCTGACGCTCGTTTTTCGAATGAAGCCATAATTGATTTGATTAGAAACGTATTGGACGCAAATGGAATCAATCCGAATGTCTGTACACTATTGCCTAACGACAGGACTGCAACAGAAGCATTAATGAATGCCCGCAACTATGTAGACCTTATTATACCTCGTGGTGGGCAAGAGCTGATAAACTATGTTCGTGAGAATTCTCGAATTCCTGTGATAGAAACAGGTGCAGGTGTTTGTCATACATATTTCCATAAAGATGGAGATATTAAGAAAGGGAAGGATATTATTACCAATGCTAAAATCAGAAAAGTGAGTGTCTGCAATTCTCTCGATTGCCTTGTTATAGATAGAGAAAGACTCGATGACTTACACTATCTGTGCGAAGACCTTGACAAGAAAGACGTTATTATCTATGCTGATAAACATGCATACGAAGCACTGTTCTCATACTACTCGTATGACCAATTAAAGAAGGCTGACGAAAAAAGTTTCGGCACAGAGTTTCTCGACTATAAGATGTCTATCAAAACAGTAACAGATATAGAAGAAGCAATCAACCATATATCCAAATATAGCTCGAAACACAGCGAAGCCATCATCAGTGAGGATGCTGAAGCTATCAAGCTTTTTGAAAAAATGGTAGATGCAGCTTGTGTCTACTCTAATGCATCTACGGCATTTACCGATGGTGCGCAATTCGGACTGGGAGCCGAAATAGGTATCAGCACCCAAAAGATGCATGCCCGAGGGCCTATGGCATTAGAGGAGCTATGCACCTATAAATGGCTGATAGATGGTAATGGACAAACCAGGTCGTAAGAGAGATTAGGCTTTGATTTAGTACCGATAATGGAAAGAAACGTTACACTCGATTATTTCAAGGTATTTCTAAGTATATTGGTAATAACAATACACATAGGCCCATTATCAGCTACATACCCTTTGCTCAACTGGCTAATATCGCAAGGTATCGCGCGGATTGCAGTACCTTGTTTCTTTGTTATAAACGGATATTACCTTGCAAAAAAAATTGATAATCCGAAAGCCTTAAAAAAGTATATCCGACATCTACTGATAATATATGCCGTATGGTCGGCTTTTTACATATTATTGAATATAGATCAGCCTCCCATTACAGTCTCGCTCTTCCTCGAATATATCACTTTGGGCATCTTGCATTTATGGTATGTAATCGCTCTGGTCTATGGTACTCTCTTGCTATATATTGCAAAGAAATTTATAAAGAATGATACTGTTCTTCTAGTCTTGGCAATTCTCATTTTCTCAATTGGTGTTTTCTGCGAACCATTGAGAGAGGGGAATATACACATTGTAAGAAATGGCTTTTTTATAGGTTTTCCTTTTATTTTTTTAGGATATTACATTTATAAACATAACTTAATACTAAAATACGGTAGTGTCACCTTGGCGGCTCTCATTGCATTAAGCCTTATTACATTATGTATTGAATCTTCATATGCCAAAGAGATGTGCCTTGTACGAGATACCTACCTGTCGCTCATTGTTTGTTGTCCTGCTATAATAATATTTGTATTTAAGCATTCGAGCTATAGAATGCCTAATACATATCTTACTTATTTAGGTTCATTAGGCTCTGCAATATATTTTATTCATTACTTTGTCATTATTAAGCTATGGGGTATAAGCATGCCTTATACAATCATCCGTTTCGGAATTATTTTATTTTTATCAATTATTTTATCCGTTTTTATCATATACATAAACAAGCGGATAAAAATATTTCTATAACAGTTAAAATCTTGTCATGAAGAAAAAGAAGAAAACAGCAGGTAAAATATCTATAAAGGACTATATAAAAGCTGTAAAAAAAGCAGACCGGGAAGATGAATTATCTCAATCGCCGGGGTGGCGACGTACAACAAATGTGCATAAGAGCAAAAAGGTATACGACAGAAAAAGAGAAAAAAGAGATATATCCAAAGAATAAGATTTAACTTTGTACCTTTAATTTGAATACAATAACAAACAACATAATGAAAACTTATACCAATGTAAAAGACTTGGGCGACCTAAATGTTGCAATAAAGGAAGCTCTAGAAATAAAGAAAAATCGTTTTGCTTATAAGAAGCTTGGAGAAAACAAGACCTTGTTAATGGTGTTCTTCAACTCAAGCTTACGCACCCGCCTTAGTACACAAAAAGCCGGAATGAATCTGGGTATGAATACGATGGTACTTGACATCAACCAAGGAGCGTGGAAGCTGGAAACAGAACGAGGAGTGATTATGGATGGTGATAAATCTGAACATATATTAGAGGCAATTCCTGTTATGGGAAGCTATTGTGATATCATTGGTGTGCGTGCTTTTGCGCAGTTCGAAAATAAAGAAGATGATTATCAAGAAAAGATTCTCAATCAGTTTATAAAATATTCGGGAAAACCTGTCTTTAGTATGGAAGCTGCTACAGGTCATCCACTACAAGCATTTGCCGACCTAATTACAATTGAGGAATATAAGAAAACAGCTCGTCCGAAGGTCGTTTTAACATGGGCTCCACACCCGAAAGCATTGCCACAGGCAGTACCTAACTCTTTCGCCGATTTCATGAACGAGGCGGATGTTGATTTTGTTATCACTCACCCTGAAGGCTATGAGTTGGACTCTAAATTTGTACGTGGTGCTAAAGTTGAATACGATCAGGATAAGGCGCTGGCCGGAGCAGACTTTGTATATGCTAAAAACTGGGCTGCGTATACCGATCCGAATTATGGAAAGATACTAAGCAAAGATATGTCGTGGACAGTAACCAGTGAGAAAATGGCACTTACTAACAATGCTTATTTTATGCATTGCCTACCTGTACGCCGTAATATGATTGTAAGTGACGATGTTATAGAAAGCCCTCAGTCTATTGTTATTCAAGAGGCGGCAAACCGTGAGATATCAGCACAAACCGTTATAAAAAGAATGCTTGAGAGCTTGTAATAAAGTAATAGAATAAATTTATTATAAGAAAAATATAAGGAAGTGCTTTCAATTAAATGAATAACACTTCCTTATATTTTTAACGCCTATAGATCAGTAATGATGAATCACATTACCTTCGTTTATCTGAATATTTTTCTTTTGAAAATACTCGGAAGGAATCATTCCTGTTAGTTGTCTGAAATTACGTAAAGCGGTGCTACGCGAACGAAATCCGACAAAAAAGAAAGCTTCTTGATAATTAACATATTGTCCTGATTCTATTTGTTGCAAGAAATCCTCAATGCGCAGCTTATTAATATAGTGTGTATAGCTTTCGTAGCCATTTTCGCGCATAACTTGCGCCAGAGTTGTACGGTTAGTAAAAAGTTCTGAGGCTAACATATTGAGAGACAAATAAGGATCTCGCCATGCATATTTTTTCTTCATATATGCATCTAATCTATCAATCAAGATCGTATTTTTTTGCTCAGGACATGAGGATGACTGCACATCTTCTACTGTAGCTTCTTCAGACTGTACATCTTTTTCTTCAGCATTTTTCTCAAGAACTGATTTTCCGATCAGACGATCAAATAGCTCCATGTAAACAATATAGAGACTACACCCGACACTAATATAATAGTACGAAATATTCAGTATAGGGTGATTAAATATCAAGATGAGAACATATGCCAGAATATTTATAAAAAGTGTAATCGAGTATTTCTTCAACCAAATATAATCGGTGTTATTGTAGCGTCTTGTACGATGAACAAAAAAGACAAACAACCCGGGGAGAAATATCAACAACGCAAGTAAAAGGCGAAACCATACCTCAAACCGATGAGCATCGGGCAACATCTCCAGAAGCGTATTATATGGAGTATAGTGCATACCTGTGCGGGAGGTAACAAGATAAACACCCAGCAAAAACAGCCAAAGAGAATATAGCTTTATTATCCGCCAAAAATTTAAACAGCCGGGAGCAATAACCTCTATAGGATACATAATGTAAGATACAACCATAAAGTTTGCCACCAACAATAATTTTGCAGAAACCACAAAATCGGGAACTACCCCGTTGCAAAGCGCAATAAAACGTGGAATATAATTAAAAACAGAGAAAAAGACTATGACCGCAAGAATTACACGAGAACGTTCTCCGGTCTTACGGCGAAGAACTAACAATAGCGAGGCAAGCAAACATACAAGCGCACCAGCAAAGACTGTAGCTATATATAGATATTGCATTATGGGTAATAATTAAATGTAATAAGATAAGGATATGAATGAAGTCGCATTCATTTAACTTGTTTTTCACTTTTGAGCCAGATCTTCTTTTTCACTCTAATTGTAAAAAAGAAATCTTAATAATGTACGCAAATTTGAAATATAATAGGTCTGGTAATTTAAATAGTCTCGTCTTCAAAATACTTTTTGGACCTTTCTTCTGCAAAAGTAAGTTTTAATTTTAACTTTTCATGCCAACAAAACTAATAATTATAGGATATTGAAAGAGAAATTTCGTTAAAAACACAAAATATGTTATCGGGAATATCTTCAACTGTAATTTTCACAAAATAGCTTCTTGTAGGGAATATAGATTTAATATTATCTAAATACAGAGCTCCTTAAGGAATTTTAATATTGCAAATCAGCAAAACTAAACTATAAAATTTGTAAATATAAGACTGCAGTTTTGTAAATATGAAACATCGCAAGTTTTGATATTGCATAGATTTGCATATCCAATTGTGTGTTGCATCTCCGTGTCAATAGCATATATTCGGTATACCAGCAATACTTAAATTAGAGAGAATCGATATTAGAAAACACCCGAATGAATAAAACTGCTTAAAAAAATTTATCACTAATATTTATTATACGATGAAAAAAATTTATTATTTACTTTTACTTATTGCAGTAACCTTTCCCTTTAGTTTGGTTTCATGCAATAATACTGACGAAGAGATTACCTCAAATCCATTTGACAGTATCAGCAAGGGGAACATCAACGGACGAAACAAGATTGTGGTCATTAGCGACTTGCATTTAGGAAATGATTTATCTTACTCAGAGAATGTGAAACACCTCAAACGTTTAGAAGAATTCTTAACTGAAGTAAGGTCGTCAACTACTATCAAAGAACTTGTTCTTAATGGCGATATATTGGACGAGTGGTATATTCCTACACGTGTAAATCCTTATGGTGGTGGTTCGCAGGCCGACTTTATCAGAAAGTCTGTCGCAGCAAACAAGAATGTTTTTGATATTTTAAACGGAATAATAAAAGATGGTAAGATAAAACTCACCTATATTCCGGGTAATCACGACATGGGATTCACGGCAGAAAATATCGATATTGCAATGCCGGGAGTGAACCAAGCTCGCGATGCAGGAGCTAAATATGGAATAGGGACTTATCATCCCGAAGGTTATCCTCAGATAGCGATAGAACACAGCCATCGGTACGATTTCTTTAATGCGATAACTCCAAATGCAAATGAGAGTGAAGCTCCGGGTGCAACTTTACCTCCGGGTTATTTCTTTGCTCGTATTGCAGCCAACTCGTTTACCGATCCCACTACTCCGGAAGCAGCAACCAAAGTTCCTGAAGTAGTACAAAATAACCCAGGTAATGCCGAACAAGAAAGTAAATTCATTTATTATAACCTGTGGAAAGAAGTAATGGAAGGGCTTATTTATGTGAAGGACAATTTCAGTGACCCTATTATCACAACAAATGTAGGGAACTACACAAAGACTTATTCGATAAACGACATTCTGCCATATAACAGCACAACTGATGGAAGTATCCAAATGAAGTTATACAATAACTTGTTTACACAAAGCAATTGGAATCGTCGATTAAAATACAACAATGCTATTGTTATGACAGATATCAACGAAGCAATAGTAGGTAGCCTGAGAACAGAATTCATCGACAATCAGGCAGATGTACAGTATTTTAGGAATGCTCTATCTAACGTTCGTATTGTCATCTTTGGACACACTCATATCCCGATGATAAAATCCTATATTAATCTCGACAAGCAACCTTGTATATATGCAAATTCGGGAACATGGGAAGACCAAAAGACCCGAGACAAAAACGAAGTGATTGACCAAGATGCGAAAAAGATGAACTTTATAGTTATTGCTCCTGTGAAATCTGACAAAACAAAAATAGAAGTGGGATTGTACCAATATCGTTATGGAAAGCATGTCTTAAATGATAAAAAAGAAATAGATTTATAATATCCTCGATCTTAAAGTTCTATTGTCCCGATGGCAATTTCTCTCAAAAGAAAAATGTCATCGGGACTAATATTTAATTCTTTGTAATAAATAAAGAATAGAAAGCCGGAATAAAAAATTAGGGTAAAAAAATATATAATTAATCAAAAAAGAAGTATCTTTTCGGTAAAAATAAAATAGGGTGACAAGAAGTAAAATCTAATAATATGCATTATGTACAATTCAATTAGAAAGATACTTACCTATGTCAGCTTACAAAAGCAGACAGAAGATTTTGAAGAAATACACAATTCCATAACACAAGGAATTTCTTTTAAGGGAACCAACATCTGGATATTAGTTTGTGCTATTATTATAGCATCAGTGGGGCTTAACACCAATTCAACGGCAGTAATAATAGGTGCCATGCTTATTTCTCCATTGATGGGGCCGATTAACGGAATGGGCTATAGTATCGCTATTCACGACTTTGGCCTGCTTCGCCAGTCTTTAAAAAACTTTGGATTTGCAGTATTAGCGAGTATAATAGCCTCAACTATATATTTTACGATTACACCTGTTCATACAGCCCACTCCGAATTGCTAGCTCGTACCAGCCCGACTATTTACGACGTATTGATTGCTCTATTTGGTGGATTTGCAGGTATAATCGCAATCAGCAGTAAGCAAAAAGGAAATGTCATACCCGGCGTAGCTATTGCAACAGCCTTGATGCCTCCTCTGTGCACAGCAGGATATGGTTTGGCTACTTTTCAGTTCTCTTTCTTCTACGGAGCGTTTTATTTATTTACCATCAATACAGTCTGTATTGCTTATGCTTCGGTTTTGATTTCTCAAATGCTGAAATTTCCAATCAGAGATATCAATATAAGTGAGACTAAAAAGAAGCGAATCAATCAAGCATTATCTATTATTCTAATCATAATCATATTACCTAGTATCTATTTAGGCTATCGCATGTCTCAGAATGAGAAGTTCAGGGCAAATGCAGAAAAATATACACGTTACGTTGGAATATATAAAGGAAATTACCTGCTCAACAATGAGATTAGTGCCAATAAAAAAGAAATTAATTTAGTATATGGCGGATCATCATTGACGGAAGATGATAAAAAGGCGATTATTGATCAGGCTAATTTATTCTCTTTAATTGATGCTAAAATAACAATTGAGCAAGGACTGGCTATAGATAATGACATGGCTAAAGATCGCTTAAAAGCACAATCGGAAGAAGAAAGGTTAAGACAACAAATAGCCCTTCTTAATTTGGAAGTCACAGGTTATAGACAGAAAATAGATAGTGTACAGAGTCAATATTTCATAGGGAAGCAATTATTATCTGAATTGGCTCCTCTATATCCCCAGATACAGAGTTGTTCATATTCTGATGTATATATCTATCAACAAAGCGATACTTTATCTCGCGAAAAAACAGGTATATTTATGATTACATCGAAGAACATCCTTTCGAAAAATGAACAGGAAAAGATAAAGAATTGGCTAATGAAAAGATTAAATAAAAAAGAGGTCAAGGTGTATTTTGATATAGGAAAGTAGTCATTAATTATATTATTTTCTAGATTATATTGGTTTTCAATATTATCTATATTTTTATACAATAGAAAGTATCTATCGCTATTATTATTCTATCCATGTTAATTTAGAAGATATTAGATTCCATCTACCATTCTCTTTTTTCAGATAAGCCTCTCCTCCTTGATAAACAAGTCTAAAGAATAATTTAGCATAGTTCATTTCTTTATCAAAGACTATAGTATACACTTGTGGGTATGTCAAAAGCTGCCAATATGCTCCCCAGTGTCCTCTCCATATTTTTATCTTTTTTTCAAGAAAACATTGTCTTTTAGCTACCTCTTTGTCCGACAAATAATATAAATAATTAAGAGCTTCTTTATTCTTCTTAATACGAGTGCCTAAAAACGTTGTTAATTCTATATTGTATGAAGGACTTAGATATACAACTTCTTTACCTCTAAAAGAAATATTCGGTCTAAAATTAGTAATAGTATCAGTGCTTATGATATCTTTGTCTAATAATTCTTTCATTAATCTTTCTTCTGCAAAAGCAGGTATCTTTTGTAGATTTAAACTGTCAATACCATCTTGTCCTTCCTTTTTCAATAGCTTTTTGTAAATTATTATTTTCTCGTCTTCAGTATAAAATACTTTATTTTGAACTCTATACTGAAGATTATGCTGAATGATTATATATTTTGTGTTCTGATATATAGTATCTCCCCACTCAGAACTTCCAATTCTTTGCAAGTCTATTGGATTATAAAAAGCATAAAACACATCATATACAGCTTTCTCTGTAGTCAATAAGGCTTGATATTCTTTATCTGAAATTGGCAAAATATCTTTTCGCCAATGATCCAAGAAATCTTCAAGCTTCTTTTCTGACTTTTTTTTGTATGCTTCTTCCAATATATTAAACTGAGAATATGAATAGTTAAAGGATGAGCACAGTAAAAACATAATAATAACTTTCCTCATAGTCCAAATTATTAATAGAGTAATATGTAAAAATACTAATCTATTTTATCTGAGGAAAACTATTATTTTATTTTTACAACAAATTACTCGTAGCTTAACTCTAATAATCCAGAAATTCATATCCTTGCACTAAAAAATCTCTGAGAACAAACATACGGTACTTTCTGTCGTCTGTCATCCTATTGTTGGTTTAACTTACACCCTTAAAAAAACACCTTTTTGACAATAAAAAAAGACAGCTACAAATTGTAACTGTCTTTTTTAACGTGGTGCCACCAGAAATCGTCATTTAGATTTAAGTGGCTTATATTCTTATAGATAAGTTTTCGAAAAAGAAGTAATCTCCCGCTATCGCTCCACCAAATTTCTGCTCTGCTTTGCGGCGAAATTCTTCACATCACATTTCCTATAACAAATATAAGAGAAATCGTCATAATTTGGAAATTTTGATAGTTCTTTTATACGATTTTTTTTTGTTATATTCATTTTTCAAAGAATAAGAAGAGAAGTATCTAATAAAACATAAAAACTAACTAATAGCTATCTATCTCCTATTAAAAAACAAGTTAGACAATTCTATTCTTTCAAATAAATCCAATAATAAATTTGATATACTTTGTTATATCAGTTACAAAAGTATATCAAGTATATAATACCTTTGTGAAAAATAATAATATTAAAAACATTATGTCAAACAAAACAATTTTCATTACAGGTACAAGTTCTGGATTAGGGAAATCTTCTGCTATTTATTTTGCTCAAAATGGATGGAATGTAGCAGCGACCATGCGGTCACCAGAAAAAGAAAAGGAGTTGATTTATTATGAAAACATTAAACTTTTCAAATTGGATGTTACAAATCCTCATGAAGTTACAGATGCAGTAAATGATGCAATAGATACCTTTGGAAAAATAGATGTTGTACTCAACAATGCAGGTGTTGGCACTTATGGAGCATTAGAACTGATAGATAGAACTGATATTAATAAAGCTCTAGACGTTAATGTGAGAGGTGTTACCAATGTAATAATGGAGTTTTTGCCTCACTTTCGTCAAAATAGTAACGGAATGTTTATAAATATCAGTTCTGTTATGGGGCGTAGTGCTGCATTACCATTAGGATCGGTATATAATATGACAAAATTTGCACTTGAAGGGCTTATTGAAGGACTATATGTTGAACTTAAACCGTTTAACATAGATTTGCGACTTGTTGAACCTGGAGGGTTTTACTCTGAATTCGTAAACAATACATCTTTTGCAAAAGGTGGAACCATAACAGCATATGATAAAATAACAAAAATTGTTGAGCAACAGATGATGGAATCAACCCGGAAAGCAGATACAAAAAAACGGGATGTAATTGTTAAAGCTATATTTAAAATTGCGACAGGACGCAATAAGAAATTTCGGACAATAGTGGGGAACGATGCAAAAACGATTCTCACATTAAGAAAAATTCTTCCGATTAGAATGTTTTTGTCTTTTTTAGTTCAATCTTTCAAAATTAACAAATAGTTATTAGAAATGAAAAAATTATAACCTTCGGTCTATCTTTGACCTATCAACAATCTACAAGTCAGGAATATTAAACAAATATATAATTATTCCTGATTTGTCGTTTTATCCTTTCCGAATTAGCTCTCTATGAGCCTTTCCCCATTTTATCATTTCTATAATGACACTTCCGAGAGATTTGCAATATTCTGTGGATGTGTATTCAATAGTCACAGGTATATCTGGATATACGGTACGGCAAATAAATTTATTCATCTCCAACTCTTTCAATTCTTTTGAAAGCATTCTTGTTGTTATTCCAGGAATACTCCGTTCTATTTCACGAAAATGTTTGTTTCCATTGCAAATGGAATTAATGATTGGAATCTTCCATTTCCCACTTATGGCATAAAGAGTATCTTGTAAAGCCTGCATTTCTTCTTGTGGATTTCTCTTTTTCTCAATTAATTCTTCTTGTTTCATATCTGATATACTTTGTTATACTGGTTACAAATATATATCATTTTCTCGATATATTTGTGATGCAATTTTCTTTTATGGATTCTCTCGAATATGTAAACTATAAAAAGAATGTAATTGCCTGATATCTCATAATTAGAGTATATCTAAAAAGCATATAAGGTAAAGAGTCCTAATCACTTTATAAATTAATGAATATGAATAAGTTTAAAACAGTTTTATGCACACTGACATTCCTTTTCACTGCTGCTATTTTCAATTGTATTCAGGCGCAGGATACGTTGGGTATTAAAAATATTGTACTAGTTCACGGAGCCTTTGTCGATGGCTCGGGTTGGCAGTCTGTTCATGATATACTTACCGATCAAGGGTATAAAGTAATAGTTACACAACATAGCCTTACGACCTTTAATGGAGATGTAGAGGCTGTTAAACGTATATTAGATCAGCAATCCGGATCATGCATATTAGTGGGACATAGTTACGGAGGTGCTATTATTTCAGAAGTAGGAAACCACCCTAATGTAATGGGATTAGTATACATTGCTGCGCATGTTCCCGATGATGGAGAATCACGAGCAGATATTGTCAAAAAATATCCACCTGCATATAAATTATTAATAAAAGGAAAGGATGGATGGGATTATATTGATCCTAAATTGTTTCCCGCAGATTTTGCGGCCGATCTCCCTAAACAAAAAGCCGAATTTATGGCTAACTCTCAAACACCTACAGCTGATGAAGTTTTTCAGGCTATTATTTACAATGTTGCATGGAAAACTAAGCCTAGTTGGTATATGGTTGCTACATCTGATCGTATTATTAATCCTGATTTGGAGCGTATGTATGCCGAACGAGCAAAAAGTGCAACCGTTGAAATAGAAGGAGCCAGCCATGCTGTTTTTATCTCGCATCCCAAAGAGGTCGCAAATTTAATCATTGCTGCGGCCAAGGAAAGCACAGCTAGCATACTCAATAGATCTATGAATGGAATATCATTACAGTAATTCGCATAATTGTTAATTATACTCATTCGGCATAAAACCAGACTTAGGTCTGTTGATTAATATTCACTATTAAAAAATTATGCTTATGAATGACTTAAAAGAATTGAGACTATTCGCATTATTATGTGAAACCTCACAAGAGATTTCAAATGAAGTAATGAAAAGTGCCTATGAGAATTTTGTAGAACAAATTGTTCCGAATCAGTCCGAAACAGAGTATTCCGTAGTCTTTCGGAGGTTGAATCTTACTCGTATAGAGTTTAAGACATTACAAACAAATATTTTATGCGAGCAGGGGGAAAAATGCGCTTAAAAATCGATACATCCAAAAGGCTATCTGGTATCTTGAATCTGAAATTGAACTATTGAAACTTATACCCCCACAAACTAATAGGTTCTCCAATAATTTTCAATCTGAAACCCCAAAAGTTTATTTTATTCCCAAGCCACAAGGTTTGGGGATTGATAGTTTGGGAGAATTTGCTGTTTCCATTGAATTATCCCATCAATTTGTAGATGAGGAAGGAAAGCCAGCCCCATTTATCCATATTGCTAAAACGTTGGAAAATGCTTTCAACTTTAATTTTGGAGATGTGTACAAATCCAAAAGTAGAATATTTAGCAGAAAACCTTATAATCTGACAAAAGCATTGGATTATCTGAAAAATCTTATCATCCGCAAAAACAAGATAAAAAAAGATGATTCTATTACTAATTGATATTTAGATGTTTGCAAATTAATTTTAGGGAATTCCATAGGGGTTCCCCTATTTTACCTTAAGGTGTTTATGTAAAGATATATCTTTGTAAGGAGGAGCATCAGTCATTAGTCCTATGTTTTTTCAGGGTGAAAGTAAGACTAAACTATGGTCGTATTTCTCATATTGTAGATACATAAACATAAAATATATGTCTAAATTATTTACGTCTTTACAAATTAAGGATATTACAGTCAAAAATCGGATTGTAATGTCTCCGATGTGTCAATACTCCTCTATTAATGGATTTGCAAATGAATGGCATTATATACATTACGTAACAAGAGCCATTGGTGGAGCAGGAGTAATTATACAAGAAGCAACAGCGGTTCTTCCAGAAGGGCGGATTAGCTATGCAGATTTGGGTATCTGGAAAGATGAACATATCAAAGAATTTAAAAAGATAACAGCTACAATTCAAGAACACGGAGCTATCCCGGGCATTCAACTTGCTCATGCAGGACGAAAAGCCAGTTGTGGTTTACCAAATAAAGGAGGAGTACAACTTAAAGAAGGTGAGCATGCATGGCTTACGGTTGCACCTTCTTCAATTCCATTTTATGCAGTAGATAACCCTCCGTCTGCTTTATCTGAAGCTGGGATCAAAGATATAATTACCGCTTTTAAAGATGCAACAATCCGTGCGATAAAATCAGGTTATAAAATAATAGAAATACATGCAGCTCATGGCTATCTTATTCATGAGTTTCTGCCCCCTTTAACGAATATGAGAGTGGATAAATATGGTGGCAGTTTTGAGAACCGGACACGTATTCTTTTTGATATTATTGATGCTGTATGTCCTCATATAAATAATGAGATTTCCTTATGGGTTCGTATTTCTGCTACAGATTGGGTTGAAGGAGGTTGGGATTTAAATCAGTCGGTTCAATTGGCCAAGTTGATTAAAGAGAAAGGAGTAGAAGTTCTTGATGTTTCTGCGGGTGGACTTACTCCTGATGCCAATATCCCTGTTTCTGTAAACTATCAGGTTCCTTTTGCTAATCGTATCAGAGAAGCAAGCGGATTGATTACTGGTGCTGTGGGACTTCTTACTGAAGCTTCTCAAATGGAGAAATTATTGGATACTCAGCAGTGTGATTTGATATTTGTAGGACGTAAACTATTAAGAGATCCATATTTCCCCATTAATGCGGCAAAAGAGCTAGATAGTTTAAATCTTAGTCCGGATCAGTATTACAGAATGTTTTAAGATTCTATGTTATTGGGCCTTTTATCACTGTTGGATTGGAGGATAGAGTATCAATAGCTTGTACACCACCTTCTTCATACTTAAAATCATAATTTAGTCCTATATTTTAAGAGTTTTTAATATAGAGATATAGCGTTTCAACAGCTTTTTATCCATAGAGTAAACCTATATTTTAAAGACAAAATAAAATAATGATTTATTTCTATTGTGCCGTATTCATGATGCATAATAGAAATATGGTTTCACATATTCTCTAATTATAAATAAATCATCCCAATCCGGTATTTAGGCAAAAACTTGTTCTTAAGATATCCTATCTTTGCGACTAATAGCTTAAGTTTATTTGTTTAATTCAACTGAACTCAATTGATTTTTATCCTATTTTTAATAAAACCGTAAAATCTGATGATCTAGCAAAAGCTATTGGATTTTCTGAAAAAATCTTATCGTTCGTGAAAGTCAGCAAACAAAATGAAACAAGATGAATTTATAAATTTTTGATATTTAATACTTTACCAATTATATTTAGGGGAGTCAATAGGGATTCCCCTATTTTATTTACTTCATTTTGCAGAGCTTTACTTCATCAATCGATTGAAAATAAGAATGTTTAATTTGAAAAATGAAGTAATATGTATATTAATAACGAAGATTTTGAAACATGGATGCAAAAGCTATCCAAAAAGTTAACGGAAATCGGTCAGGACTTGAAGTCTTTGATTAACACATCCGATGTGTTTGAAGAAGACGAAAAGATTCTCGACAACCAAGACTTAGCCTTTCTTCTCAAAGTATCGTATAGGACTTTACAACGTTATAGAACAAGTAAGAAACTCC
Source organism: Dysgonomonas sp. Marseille-Q5470 (assembly GCF_951230145.1). Classification (NCBI taxonomy): domain Bacteria; kingdom Pseudomonadati; phylum Bacteroidota; class Bacteroidia; order Bacteroidales; family Dysgonomonadaceae; genus Dysgonomonas; species Dysgonomonas sp. Marseille-Q5470. The sequence continues at coordinate 171,487 of NZ_CATNVE010000007.1, forward strand.
CTTATTTTGCAATTGGACATAAAACCTACTACCGGGTAAATGATGTTCGCCACTTTGTCCGTGAGCATATGGATTTTCAAACCTATCGGGACTTTGAAAAGAAGCATCCGACAGATAATAATGATGAAAAAGATGAATGATTCTGCTTTTTATGTTTTAAGCAGAATGGCGCAAGCGAATGAAGGCTTGTTTTAATTTACACCTTCAAGTAATGGCTCCGCATTTAGCAGAAACAACTTCGCCTACCGGCTCTGTTCATTTCGCTAAATTGAGCAAGAGGGAACTGGACAAGTCCTGTTCTTCCCTCTTGCCCTGCGGGGCAAAACCTTCGGCTTTAGTGCTTTAGGATAAAGCACAGTTATATCACTTGCTATAACTTGAATTGATATACAATTCTATGTTAGCAAGTTAGATGTATAAATAGCTATAAAATAGTTATAACTATGACCAAACAGAATAGAAATATCGTATTTACAACAATAGCTATAGAAGGGGAAACAGATAAGTTAATCGAGAAGCTTTGTAAACGCTATTCATTGAAAAAAGGGGAAATAGTGAAATTGGCTTTCCTGTATCTGGAGAAAGCCCATATCAACCCTGCCGATGCTCCCGAATCGGTAAAGTCGGAGTTATCCAAGATTAACAAACGGCAAGATGATATAATACGTTTCATTCGGAAGTACGAGGAAGACCAGCTTAATCCGATGATACGCACAAGCCATTCAATCGCTACCCGCTTCGATACTGCCATGAAAGAACAGAACGGATTGATAACCTCGGAAATAAATACCTCACGAGAATTACAGGACAATGTTTTGAAAAAGATAACCGAGACTTTCAACCAACATGCAACTGTAATTAACAATCAAGCCAAACAAATCAATGACCTTGCCGGGGTCATAAACTTAGCGTCAAAGAAGCAGGAGCGAAATAACAACAAGCTTTTGAAGTTGATTTCTCTATATTCGGAACTTGCCACTTGCGGAGTTATGGACGGCAAGCGGAAAGATAGTCTCAGAGCCGAAATAAACGACCTGATAAACGAGTAACCCCATGAATATAGATTTTCCGCCACCGTCCAAAGGCACGTATAACAATGCAGGTAGTAGCCGGAGATTAGCGGATTATTGCGAGCATGAAGATTTAGAACGTATGGAGCAGGGAATCTATACCGAAGGTTTTTTCAATCTAACAGATGATAATATATACAAATCACAGGTCGTAAAAGATATAGACAGTAATATAGGTCAGTTATTAAAAACGGATGCCAAGTTTTACGCTATTCATGTAAGCCCATCGGAAAAAGAACTCAAAATAATGGGTAATACCGAACAGGAACAAGCCGAAGCCATGAAACGGTATATCCGTGAAATCGTTATTCCTGAATATGCCAAGAATTTCAACAAAGGACTATCGGCAGAAGATATAAAATTTTACGGAAAGATACATTTCAGCCGGAACAGGTCTAATAACGAATTAAATATGCACTGTCATTTGATTGTCAGCCGGAAAGACCAATCTAATAAGAAAAAGCTATCCCCGCTTACCAACCACAAAAACACCTATAAAGGAACAGTTAAGGGCGGTTTTGATAGAAAAAGCCTGTTCCAACAGGTAGAGCAGGGATTTGACAATCTATTCGGCTACAAACGGGAACTAACAGAATCCTTTGAGTATTACAACACGATGAAGAACGGAACGATATCCGACCAACTAAGCGTACAAGAACAACAGATTTCCGATGAAAGAAAAAATACAGATATTCAGACAGACCAGACTGAAAACAAGGTTGCATATAAACAAGATGACAACCTTTTAAATATACAATCTGTAAATCAGGATAATAAGAAAGAAGATAAACAATCTTTCAATATCCCTGATTTGGGTTTATCCTCTGCGTTAGGCTTGCTTACTCCTGATGTCAATAAAGAGGAGGAGCAAATTCCCGTGAAAAAGAAAATAAAAAAGAAACCGAAGCGAGGATTTAGGGAATCATAAACCGCAGATATATGAACGAATACGAAGAAATACGGAAAGAAATAGATATATACCTGATGAAGCGGTTTAAGTATCGTCTATCCCTTGTATATCTCACACCTGATAACGTAGTAGCCACCCGAAGAAACAGCCGAATAGATTTGTATCTGCGTATCCGAAGAATAGAAAGTCTGTTTCCACCTGATTGCCTGATTATAGCCCGAATCAGCTTTCGGAAAGGACGTTCGGGGCATGGCTCTCATTACGTTAGATTCTTAGCAGAAATAGCATTAAAATACGGCTTTAAGTATATCGGGATAGAATCCGTCAACGATAAGAGCAGGACATTTGCCGAAAAATTAGGTTTCTATTCGATAGACGGTTATAATTATGCAATATCAGTGAAGAATCTCCTATCATATTTTCAAGATAGGAGATAGTATGATTCTTTATTTATTTGATTTACAAAGGTAAATTCCGGGAATAGAACGCCAACACCAAGCCGCAAGCGGTTTTTAGAAATTTCTTCCTTTTTGCTTCACAAAAAGAGTAAATTTCTAAAAAGTGTTGTCTTATCTATTCCCTACATGAATGAGATGTATATCAATTAAAAAAAGAAAAAAATATGTTGTTGGGGATTGAGTGTTTGCGCCAGTTACAGCCACTTTCAGCCTTTGCATCCCATTTCTTAAAACCTGCCTGAAATCTGCTTTCCTTTGCCTGAAATTCATTGCAATGAGAATAATTTCAGTAATAAGTAAAAACATATTTTAATATGGATATAGTAGCAATCGAAAGCAAAGCGTTCGAGCAGATGAAAGAACGTTTTGAAGATTTTGCCCGACAGATAAAAAATCTATATGGGGAGAATCAGGATAAAGAACAATGGTTAGGCAATGATGATGTTTGCGGACTCCTGCAAATATCGCCGAGAACATTACAGTCATACAGGGATAACGGGATACTACCTTATTCACAGATTGGACGCAAATGCTATTACCGGGTATCGGATGTTGAGAATTTAATCAGTCAATCACAAATCAACAAGAAACAATAATGGAAACAAAGAAATTCAATTTAGATAGGTTGGTCGGTAATTGGGAAAGCATAAACCTGAATCCGACAGTTATTATATACAAAAACGGGAACAGCTATTTACTTAGCATTATCCACATGAACGAGACGAGCAAACAGGCAAACCCTGCTACCTATGAAATTCAGGAAGAAGAGGAGGGTTTCTTTATTAACTACAATTTGAAACGGACGGCTATCAGCTATGATACGAAACTGGATATATTAACTATCTCTGCATTGGGCGACTATTTGCGGAACTAAAAGATACCACAATGGAAATATTAGATAAGAAATCAACGGAAATAGCTTCTTTCTTCACGGGATTGGATGAGTTACTGGATACTATCGGGCAAGCCCTTAAAAACCGTACTCCACACCTGAATGGCGAAAAATTTCTGTCAAATCGTGATGTTTGCCGGATGCTTCACGTTTCATCCCGAACGTTACAGGATTGGCGGGATACGGGTAAAATCCCTTTCATTCAGATTAAAGGAAAGATTTTATACAAACAGTCGGAAATTTTAAAATGGATAGAATCCAATGTCTGCCAATAATAACATAATTTGTTTTAAATGAGCATTTAAGAAAGACTTATAAAATTACTTATAGGTCTTTTTTTATGAGTATTTTTACAAAAGATTATATAACAAAACAAAGTTATGAGAAAGTATTATAGAAGAATTGTTTTTTCAAAAACCCCGTTAAAAACGCAATTTAGATACAGAGATGTTTTTCAACTGTTGCCTATCAGTTCTAAATCCGCACCTATAAACCCTTATGCACGACATTTTCCTTTATTTCTTGAATATTATATCGATTTTGATGATGAAGAAAGAGAAATAGATATATTCGAAGACTTAGCAGCCCAACAGAAAAGAGAATTTGAGCTCATAAATTTATTGTCAGTATTGACAAATCATAGGTTCTTTAAATATTTATCAGATAGGAATGAATGGGCAATTATGACACCCAATATAGGATTTGACAATTTGAGCGAAGAACAAAAAATACTGTATAATAATCAGAGTAGTTTTTGGGCCATTGCAGGATACATATATCCAGATTTAAAGAAAGAACTTGAAATTGGACAATTATCGGAGCAAAAATATCCAGAAACACCATTAATGTCTCCATATTATCAATATTTTACAAATAATCCTGTAGAAAACCATGAAGGGAGAATACGATTTCCAGAAACCATTATAAATTGTTTAGATAACTATTTTGCCCTCTCTCAGAAAACTTTACAGAAAGTAAAGTCATGCGTTTTCTTAACATGTGACGGAATTGATATTCAAGATAACAAAAGAAGTTTAGCTTTTCTATCATTTGTTTCTGCCATAGAAGGGTTAGTCAGTTTAGAAGTTGCAGATGATGAAATAACTTTTGAATGCCATAACTGTAAAACAATTAAAGATTCTCCGTATCCATGTCCAAAATGTGGAAGACCAATTTGGGGTATCAAAACAAAATTCGTTGAATTTTTAAGAAAATTTGTAGCTGGAAGCGATAAATCAACTCAAACATATAGAGAAGTTTATAACTTGCGATCCAAGATAACTCATCAAAATCAATTGTTTTCTGGTGATTATGATTTGTCATTAGACGAAAATAAAATGAATCTGGAGCACCAAGATTGGATAATGAGATTAAAAACATTACAACTTGTAAAACTTAGTCTTTCAAACTGGTTAATGTACCCTCAAAAGAGAAAAAAGTAAAATTTATTTCATTCATTTTCTTTAGTTTCAATAATAAATTCCCATACATCCATATGGCCATATTGGTAAATACTTAGTCTGTATGAATATTGTTCTGTCTGAAATATTAATTCTTTTTCGTTGTCTATAGAGACAATAATGCTATTGATAGTGTTAATGTTTAGAAAAACAAATATTTTTTTTATGCAATCCTTTAATAAGGATAATGCTGATTCTTTTTGTTTCTTATTATTTAGATTTAAGGTTAAATTCAATTGTTTTACATGTGTTTCCTCACCCGACAGATAACATGCAATGTTATTTGGCAAACCCACATAGGAATCTTTATAAGAATCTGGTAATTCGAAATAAGGAGTAATACTTTGAAAAGATGTACCAATATTGCGCCACTCCGAAAAATCTCCGATTCCAATTTTAGACAATACACCTCGACTTCTTTCTATATCGTTGAACAACTCAATTTTTGCATTATTACTTATTATCCCTTTTTTATGTAAAGGCTTTTTTGCTATCTCCTTCACTTGCTTTCGAATATTATCAGTTGTTTTTAAAGACATAAAATTTCTATCAATTCTGAAAAGTTTTGTGAGACTTATGTTTGCAGAAATCAGAATCTCTTTTTTTGCATCTTTCACCTGTTTTTCTCCTTTATATCTTAGAAAACTATTCACTCGAATGAATAAATTTTCATACCTCATAAATAATGCTAGAAGATAAAAATACGGCAATGTTAGTATTCCTAATAGGATGGGCAATAAGAAGGATTTTATGTTTGAGAGAGAGAATAAAAGTTCATAATCGGTTATAGTTTTATATATAACATACACAATCATACCAAGCCCTATCAACCCTAAGATGTTTTTGCATAAAATGACAACTTTTCTATAATTTTCTTCTTGCGCTGAAGAATGTTCTGCAAAAGCTCCTATAATAGAAAACACACACACTACGGGAATAAATATAAGCTCACCGGCTAAGCTTAAAGTGTAGAAATTAAACAGAAACTCCCAAACAACGAGAACTTTGATATTATCTTTTATAATCCTTGAAAAATAATTTAGGTTTTCAACTTTATTGACATTCATGAACAAGACGAATCCTGAAAAAAACACCCATAAGCACGTATCCTTTAATAAAGAGATGTTCCAGAATCCTAAATGCGATAAAATAGAAACTATAATTATTATATTTAGCAATAATAAACTAAAAGCCAGAATAAGCTTTCTATCAAAAAGAGCTTTGAAAACACCAACTATGGAATGTCTAACACTTTTTGTCCTAGACACAAAAAGTAAAAAGATGAGAAACCATATAGCTAAGGCGATTTCTCTTGTTGAAAATATATCAAATAAGCAGTTCATTAAAGAATTTATTGACAGGATATAATGGTAAAGATATGAAAAAGGTGCTAATCTTAACAGAAAAGTACCTTACAAAGCAGATATACTGCCTATTATTACACCGCAGAGCTAGATAAATTACTTCCCACTTTCTGCATATCATTTAGAATGCTTTGATCCAATACACGAGCATATCGTTTTGTCATACTGATATTGGAATGTCCTAACATTTTAGCTACATTCTCAATACTAACTCCATTTGCCAAACAGACCGAAGTTGCATAGCTATGACGGGCAACGTGAAAAAAACACAAGAAAAGGCATATACGCAAATCGCAATACTTCAATAGGTAACAGTCTTGAAATTAGCTCATTTGCTTAAATTTAGGAAGTTCGTAAAATTTGAATCTAAGCAAATCTTAGACATACTTCAGTTACTAAGTCGTTAACCACTCAGTTACTAAATTAAAACAGGTAACAAGATGCGAACAAACGAACTTATTATGTTCTGATTTGCTTATAATTACGCACCAAAGAGCACTTATATAACAAGTAACTTTGCCGTTGCAAAACAACGGCAAAGGATAATAAAAATATAAGTGTATGAAAACAGAAAAATTCAAGGTATTACTCTACCTCAAAAAAAGTAGTCCCGACAAATCGGGTAAAACTCCGATAATGGGACGTATCACTGTCGGCAAGTCGATGGTACAATTCAGTTGTAAACTTTCTTGTACATTTTCACTATGGAATCCGCGTGAAAGTCGGTTGA
>NZ_CATNVE010000008.1:0-177504 GCF_951230145.1 Dysgonomonas sp. Marseille-Q5470
GTTAGTATTTGTTAATAAAATAAAGAATCTTAACAACCAAATGAATGTTAAATCATCCTATTTTACTCCCATAGGTGGTATACTTTTGAATTATTCTGGTGGTATACTTTTCAAGTATTATTTACACTTCAATATCTATACAAATAGATTCTATTTCAGTTATCGCTAACGAAACATTTAAAAGTTTTGATTTGCAAATATATTTAACAATACTAAACAATAGTTCTGAAATAATAGAATACGAACCACATCCACCGATCCCATACTCTTACAGAGGTTGGACTCTAAATATCTATAAAGATGGAAAATTATGTAATTGGAATCGGACATTGCTTATGGATAATTTTGAAGAAGATTCAAAGTTGAAAGCTCAAAAAAGCATAAATGAGATTTTTAAAGCTATGTTGACATTTTTGGATGTAAACCAACTTTCCGGACCTTTCGAAGCAGAACTTCAATTTGCTAGTCCATTCAAAGAAGATAAAGAGCAAGAGAAATTCTTTACAAGTAATAGAATACAGTTTGAAATAAAATAAAACAGTATACATATACTTGAGATTCATAAATAGACAACCTATTTAGGATGTAAAGAATTTATTCGTTATAAAATAGGAAGCAGAGGTATATGCTTCCTATTTTGCATTACATTTGAAAACAAACTTATTAATGATATTAAGAAATATGTATTAATATTAAATAGGACGTAGAACAATTCTACGTCCTATTTTTCATTATATTCATTATATTTAAAAAGCATAAAAAAGAGAATGTACGGCTAGTAAGCGATCTTAATGATATGTTTATAGATGAATTAGTATTTGATGGAAAATATACAGCCACACTAGAACTAACAAATTTAGCAACAAAAGATACTCCAAAACAAACTGTTAAAAGTAATACTGTTCAATTTGAAATTAAATAATTTTTCTATATTTGTTTGTATAGATAACAGAGGCACAAAGCCCGAAATGGAGAAATCCATTTCGGGCTTTTTCTATTTATACACAAACTATGCAGAATTATAAACTGTTCCTAACGGACAGTGATAAAGGGAAATTCAGAGATAGCCAAAAATGGAATATCTATGTAAAAAGTATTCCATTTGAGGTTTTCCCCGACAGAAAGGATATAGCTAGCCGTGTCATGCCAGAAATCCGATTATTAGATTGATCATTAAGACATTTATTAAAGGCAAACAATCAGAGTTAGATATTATAAATAAAACGCAATTCTATACTTTTTGTGAATCTTATACTAACCAAATAATCTTTATTTACGATATGGGAATTAATGGTAAGATTGATATCAGGCGAAGGATGCATGAAATTGACCCAGAAAATCTTTTTGTAGGAGAAGAGAACCCTTTAATGGAGAGGAAAAGAGAATTAGATCAAACATTGGTGAATTACAAAATTGTATAAAATAAGGGGTGCATTTCTGTTCCCCTCCAGCACAACATCATAGTTGATTACAAGCCAATGAGTGTTGCCCTAGTAGAAGTCGTCACAATTTCTTTGTAATACCTTTTCTTGTCTCACAACAATAGTTGGTTATCCGTAGTCGATTTAGTGTGTTTTGCTTTTTAGTTTCACCAGATTCGAAATACTATCTTAACTTGCTACTATTACAATTTATATGTCTTTATCTGATATACCGAATTGCAAGACAGCAAGTTTTCGTAAATTTGAAAACTATTGACCGAGTATTGTAGACGAAAACTTTAACAACAGAATTTTTTCAAAAGTAGAGAAATATTACTAAGAATAATTTTTAAGTTTTACCTTTGAAAAAAGATATAAGGCATATTCAGTATTGTAGATTTATATTTGAAAGGTAGTTACATTAAGCAAGGCGGGAACCGGAACCCGCATTCGGGTGTTGAAGCCTTGTATTTGAAAGGTAAGTACACTTGCGTATGCGTTTAGTATATTCATATTTGGTGCTGAAACCTTAATTTGAAAGGTAGTTACACCTTAATCTATTGCAATCGCCCCAATTGATTGGGTGTTGAAGTCTTATATTTGAGAGGTAATTACACCATTTTCATTGTGGTAAGGATTAAAGGTTAGGGTATTGAAGCTTTATATTTGAAAGAGAAATACACCTATATGGTTTAATAAAATCGGATAGCTTTAGGTATTGAAACCCTCTATTTGAAAGATAGTTACACCTAGAACTATGCTACCCTCAATAACTTGGATTGGTGTTAAAGCTTTGTATTTGAAAGATAGTTACACCTTCTTCTTTGAGACGCTTTTTTTTTCAGCGGGTTTTAAAGCCTGATATTTGAAAGGTGAATACACCCATACCTCTATCTTTAAATCGTTTCCTATTGGTGTTAAAACCTTAGATTTGAAAGGTAGATACACCATTATAGGTTTGGTATTTGTTTGCTGATAGGTGTTAAAGATCTCTATTTGAACGGTAGTTACACCGATCATCGATGTCAACATCGTCGTCGACGTGGTATTGAAGCCTTATACTTGATAGGTAAATACACCATCATTCTCATTCTATTAAGGTTTTGGTTGGTGTTAAAGCTGTATATGGAAGGTCGTTACACTTGTAGTTATGCTTGGTATAGTCTTATTGGATGTGTTGAAACTTTTTATTTGAATGGTTGATACACCATTTGTCATGTAGTTTATCCATGCTGGTTGGGTGTTAAAATCTTATATTTGAAGGATAATTAGACCAATCAAATTCTCCTTTAATAATTGCCTCTTGATGTTGAACCCTTATACTTGAAAGGAAACTACATCTTTCTCTATTAAATAGTCAAGTACGAGAGGTCTTAAAGCCTTATATTTGAAAGGTAGTTACACCATACTAATTTTTATTTCTTAAATCATTGAAGAGATAGCCTTTTTCGTTTATAAAAAAGATGTGAAACTTCTTAGAAGTTAAAGAAATATCAGTAATTTTATTTCTTTAATAGATCATTATAGAAGTAACCTAATACTGAAATAATCATGGAGAGACACACCGAAAGAGTATCTGTGACATACGATTATACGAATAAAACAGATAAACATTATTTTGCGGGATTTTTGAATCAGGCAGATCTCAACTTTAGAACGGCATTGGTAGAATTAGCCAAACGAAGTGGAATAGGACACGGTGTGAATAGAGCTAACGAAGGCAAAAATGATGAAGATGAAACCATCTCTTGGATTAATGACAGTTTCAATGATAAACTAAGCCAAACAGATTGGAACTATCGCACCTCATTATTGTCCAACTTCTTACCTTTTGTAAGAGAAATATCTTATAAAGAAAATGTACCTGTAACCCGGGATATTTTTCGGAGTGAGCTTATCTTGCTATATGAAAGCCTAATGATATTGAGACATTATTACACGCACATGCTCCATGATGAAAAAGATTTAGATAAAAAGGTTTTCCCTGTACTGGATTATTTAATGTTACAAGCAGCTAATACTGTGCGTAATCGTAGATTGAGAAATGCAATCTATAAACCGGCTTTCCCCAAACAATTTGAAGAAGATTACAAAGAAGCTGAAAAAAAATTCATTAAGCATAATCAAGAGGTTGAGGCATTACGCCAGGCTGAGAAATTAAAGGATGGTTTCGATATTAAGCAGTTTAAAAAGAAACATTCCACATATAAGAAAGAAGATTTTCATAGTATTTATTTAAACCGGGCAGTATCGGAGATTTTAGACAAGGATAAAGACACCGGAGGCTTTTCTCTCAAGGTCAGCCAAAGATCAGAAAGATCGGAAAAAGACGGCAAATTCAGTCAGAATGGTTTTATTTTTTTTCTATGCCTCTTCTTATCAAGGAAAGATGCCGAAGATCTTTTGGATCACACTACTAATTTTAAGGCTAGCTACCAATTACGATACTTAGTTAAACGCTGGACTTATACCGTTTTTTGTTATGTAGGTATTCGTTATACGTTACGGAGTGAATTTAGCAAAGAAGCTCTCCTTTTACAGATAGTGGATGAATTAAGTCAATGCCCTGCCGAGTTGTTCGATGTTCTTCCGGAAGATAAGCAACAAGAATTTGTCATGGATAGAAATGAATATTTCAAAGATAATGACGAAGACGGCAATACGCCTGAAGAATCTCGTGTAAGTCACTTAATTATTCGAAAACGTTATCAGGACAGATTCCCTTATTTTGCTATCCGTTTCTTAGATGAGTTTGCATGCTTCCCGTCCTTGCGTTTTCAGTTAAGACTCGGTAAATATAACCATGATACACGTACAAAAACATTTAGAGGTATAGAAACTACAACAGAACGCAGTATTAAAGAAGAAATAAAAGTATTTGGGAAATTATCGGAGGTTCATAAAGCAAAACAAGAATATTTTGCAACTAAGTCTGAACTTGATGAAAAACCAATAAAAGGATGGTTACAATACCCCAATGTAAGTTATGTACTTGACAATAATAATATACCTATCTATTTGGATAAATTTACCGAGAAACAGAACTTCCCGATTGATAGAACTCGAAAAACTGAAATTCTAAATGAATTAAAAGTTAATGAAATAATTCGCCCGGATGCTCCCCATGCGTTTCTAAGCATCAATGAACTTGCAGCTTGTATATACCTGTTTATGCAAGAAGCTTCTAAGAAAAAGAAGCATCCTAATTCGGAGAAAGAATTAGTTGCAAATCCCATCGGCGTTGGAATAGAGAACAGGATATTGGGAAAGGTACAAAGTCAATATAAATTTATCCAAACGGTTGAATGTAATAGTCCACTTTCTGATAAGAATGCCCCAAAACGTTTTATAAGAAGTCTTAAAGAGAATAAGACCAATGGTGAAATAGATTATCTCAAGTTGGAAAATGCCATCAAGAGACAAATTGAAGATTGTGATCAAAGACTTATTTGGCTCAATTCAAAAAAAGAAGAACAAAAGAAGAGAGAGAAAAAAAATCTGAATACTTCAAAAAGTTCTTTTATTCTGAACTCTAAAGAAATTGGGGAAATTGCAAACTGGTTGGCAAAGGACATAAAGAGATATGTCTCTAAAGCTGACCGTAAAAATTGGAAAGGTCGCCATCAAGCGGAATTACAAGCATTGCTGGCTTTTTATGATAAGAAAAAACTAGATATAGAAAGCTTTCTCAAAGATGAGATGGGAATTAGCATATCTCAATACCCTCCTTTAGAAGCAATCTTTCAAAAAACAATTTTTATTGACGCTTACAATTCTTATTTGAAGAAAAAAAAGGAGCTTCTCAGCAGCTATGTTCTACTAATTAAAAATAATACAGGAAACTATCAACAGAAGGCTATTCGCAAAGAGATAAACAAAATATTTGATCATTTCGATAGAAGCAAGTATTCCTACATAGACACTGCTTATCACAGCAATTTACTTCAAAAGCCGGTCAATTTACCACGAGGTTTGTTCGATGATAAAAAAGAATTTTCATCAAAAGGAAACAAGGAAGGGCGTCAGACATGGTTTGCCTTGGCAGAAGATGCTCCGAAGCAAGTATTCTATAGATATCCGAGAGCTTATCGCATTAAAAATATAGATGAAAATGTAGTAGAGATGAAGGAGTTCAATATATCTGAAAACATTAATGACAAAGCTGATTTTGACACCGAACTGAAAAAACGTATCGTTACGAATGAAAAGCGTATTCGCAAAATAGCCAGGCAAGATTATTATTTATTACAGATAGTAAAATTCCTGTTTGAAGAATTAGGGATAAAATTTACTGAAGATGTAACACTATCCGATGCTTTTCTTGAACGTGATAATATTCAGAAAAATATCCAGATTTCATACAGCCAGAGTCAGAGAGATAAGGGTGATTGCTCCGAAAATATATATAGAATATCTAATTTATTGGAAAGAAGAATTGACATTAAATTATTTGGTGGGGAAATTCCGGTGACGAATATCAGACTCAAAGATGTTGGTAAATATAGAGCATTAGAAAAAGATGAACGTGTAAGAAAACTGTTAAGTTACTCTGATCGGAATTATTCAAGAATAGAGGAGCTTATAGAGGAAGTCGACAATTATGAGTATATGCGTAAGCATGAGCTATTTAAAGCTATACACAAGCTGGAAGATACCATTTATGCGATTGCAAAAGAAAATAATGAAACTGATAAATTACTAAAAGAAGGAAATCCTCACTTCAAAAAATATATAGAATATTATTATTCACAGAAGAGGATAGATTTTGAAAAAGACAATAAAGATCCTTTAACTATTATCCGTGATAGGCTTTCTCATAATCAATTACCGGGATTACCGGAATATAATATAATAAACGCTCAATTACCCCGAAATGAGACTGAACTAATTGGTGATTACTTGTTGCGTGTATTTAATTCTTTTAATAATTCTTTGATTAGTCTGTAGTATTTTTTGATTCTTTTTGTTAAAAGATAGGCAAATGGACATCTCTAAGACGGAATGTATATCCAAGAAAGCAATCGTTTCAGGGCTTATCCATGATCTATTCCATATGCTTTGTGAAAATCTATTATATAGTAGGTTAGTTGACTTTAGTTCTAGTCCCGTCTATATCACTTGTTTTCTTGCTAGTAGGAAAATGACGTAAAAGGAGGAGTTTATTATAAAATTTCCTATATTTGTAATAGGAATTTAGACTCCAAAAGAGACAGACAAAAGTTAGAAAATAGAAGACTTTTTCTTGATCCCAAAGTGTTCACCCAAGAGATCTTAATATACTTGAAATATAGATTGGTAAACGATTGTAGGAGGGATGTTCACCCCCCTCTCTATCCGTTTTGTGAGGAATATATAAAGAAGCTCATAAAGGACAATAGAGAAAAGACTGCCGAAGGTTATTCCGATGCCCCTGACATCTTTCAAAAAACATTTTACAGATAAGAACCTTACTTTTCAGGATATAAGGCAAAAAGAGCTAAAAGCTTGAATTCAAACTCTGATGGGAACAGCCAGAGCAAAACAGAAATATCCAACGAACATGAAGGCTATTTTTGAGGCGGGACGTGATAAGTACAACGATTATGAGATTAATATTATCGCTACTGCCAATAATCCTTTTTATAAACTGGAGATACCTAAATGCGACAAACCACAAAAGAAAGCTTCCGATATAGATTCAATCAGAATATTATTCGCAGCAGAGCCTAAAGGCAAAAAGGAGGAAATAGCACAGGACGTAGCTAAATTGATGCTTTTTATGGTCAGGATCAATACCATTGATTTATATGACATGGCGAATTACCGCTTAAAGAATGGTAAACTATGCTATTACAGACATAAAATACGCACAGTCAGAGACGATGCCTATACCGAAGTTACTCTCAGACCTGAAATATTGGATTTGTTTGAGAAATACAAAGGGTAAGATGGTTTTCTGTTCAATTTCAGAAACAGATATCGTGACCCGAAAGGGTTTTACGAGAATGTAAACAAGGGATTAAAGGAGATATGCAAGAATGAGGGATTAAAGAAAATGACAACTAATACAATGCATCACAGTTGGGCTACTGTTTACCAAAATAGGGTGTATTTTATTAATCCTACGATGTTTTATAGAGGCAATAGATTGAAACTTATTAATTCATAACTTAATTTGCTAATTTAAACCATAAATAACTTAATTATGAGTTGGGATGAGAAGGATTGGCATTATATTACTTTTTGGAGCGAAGATGAAGATACTGCAAAAAAAGCATCAAAAGAATATGATGGTGTAGATAGAAACTATGACGATTATCTTAAAAAGGCAGTATCTATATATGAATGTAGTCGGGATTTATACCCATTGGGTAAAGAAGAATTACAAAAACTACAAAATATTTCGAATAAATATTTTATCTTAATAACTTATTGGTATTGCGGACAAGGAACAATTCATATTAAACCACAAAAAGAAGAATAAACAGGGTAATAAAACAATGCTATGATGAAATTTATAAAAGAAAATTGGAAACTTTCTATTGCAATACTTTTGATTTTTGTGATGCCTTTTCTACTAACCAGAGAAACATTATTTGATAAGTTAGATTTCACTGAAACGGGAAATATTGGAGATACAGTTGGAGGAATTACTGCTCCATTTGTAGGATTAATTAGTATAATTCTGTTGTATCTTACTCTCAAAGAACAAATAAGAATAAATGATAATCAGAAAAAAGAAAATAATTACAATAAACTTCTAAATCTACAGACTATTATATTGAATAATAATAGTGCATTCAGGTTTCGCTTTAACAGTGCAATTGGCATAAATGAGGGTAAAGGAGTATTTGAATTAAATAATCTTTATAGTGAAATATATAACACCTCTATTCCAAGCGTGTCTTTTGATGCTATTATTATGAATATAAAAGTGTTAGATTATTCAATACGCCAATTTATAAAACTTAATTTTCGTTCTGATTTAGATGAAGATGAAAAAGCAGAATTTTATAATTTTGGGAAAGCGTATGCAGAACAGATATTATTCTTTTATGATTTGAGGATACGAAATGTCATAGAGATTATTCCGACTATGGCAGAAATAGACCCTCCTGATTATCCAGTAATTAATGCAGGAGCAGAAGAAGCAGAAGAAGCAGAAGATAGAAATAACCCAATGATTGATGAAGTTAGAGATGAATTTATATTACTTAAAAATAGCCTTAGTAATATTTTAAATATTTATAAATGTGCAGTGCATGAATAAAACTGTATTAATTAGGAAAAAGATAAGGGGAGCATTTCTGCCCCCTCCGGCACAACATCATAGCTGATTACGGAAGCCTATGAATGTTGTCCTGAACGAAAGGTGTTCCCAAGAACTTGGTAGCACCTTTTTCTCGTCCTATGACGATGATTATAGTCAATACGTCTTGCCTAAGCAAATTTCGTTACAGAAATAATCTAATTTCCAGAGGGTAAATAAATTAAATTATTTATCATCCGTTTCTTTTTAATCATAGAGTTAACCTTTATTTGGAAAATCAGATATAGGATGTTTTACCTCGAGTAGCTTTTGCAGATGTGTTCTTGTATAATATTTGAGTTCACCCATATATTTTGCGTTGATATGTTCCAAGTGTTTACATTCGTCTGTCCATCATTCAAAGAGAAGAATATAGTTACAAGCTAAAATAGAAATTACCCAGAAATAAAACAGGAAACCTCTTTACAGAAATTTCCTATTATACTAGTAATAAGTATATTATTTCACAGCAGGTTGTACCCATTTGAAAATATAAGAATCAACTGGAATAACCAACCGTTCTGATATCTTAGACATACGTGCGGGAAGTTTCATCAGAAAATCGCGGGCACGTTCTGCCTCATCTGTTAATCCTGAAATCTTATCTATCTGCCATTTGTCTATCAATTTTTGCATAATATCTACATAATCGGCGGCTGTATATACCCCGATGCGCTGTGCAGCATTTGAAAACTGTTCGAAGGCGGTACTTATTTTCTCTTTCGACTCTCTAAGGAAGTGAGCAGGCATAACTATCTTTTGTTTCATCATATACTGGAAAGCGAGCATCATTTCACTCGGGTCTACCTCAAATATGCGCCTTACAAATTCACTGTAAGCATGGTGATGCCTCATTTCGTCACTTGCAATGCGTTTACACATTCTAGACAATTTCTCATTACTCATTTTTTTAGCTATTTCTGCTACACGATTGTGTGAAATGAAGGTTGCCAATTCTTGAAAACTAGTGTATACAAAATTTTTGTACGGATCTCTTCCTGTACCAATATCAAAACCGTCATTGATGAGATGTTGTGTGGTCTGCTCAATCTCTCTCATATTCACTCTGCCGGATAAATAAAGGTATTTGTTTAATAAATCGCCGTGACGGTTTTCTTCACCTGTCCAATGTTTGATCCATTTTGACCAACCGTTACGCTTTTCGCCGTCTACATTGTCTATACCTTCTACTTCCATTAACCATGATTCATAAGTGGGTAAAGCCTCTTCTGTGATGGTGTCTCCGACCAATACGACCCAGAAATCGTAAGGAAGCTCTTTGGCCAGTTCGCGTAATTCTTTTACATCTTCGAAGAAAGTTTCTTTCTCTGAGTCAGGAAGATAATCAGTCGGTTGCCATATTTTTTCAACAGGAACCAGAAACTGAGTAATAAAATGATCGACATTTTTTTCTAAGAAGTGCATGACTTCTAATCGAATATTTGTAATTGACATTGTATTATATTAATTAATGCCTTCTACTACTGATCTTTTCTTTTTCTCAGAAACTTTCGAGAAGGGGCATCTTTTACAGTAAAAGGCTGGTGTGCTGTAAAGGTAAAATTATTTTTAAGCCCTAATATTAAATTACTTTATTTTATCATTTTCTACAAGTAATTAATAGTTAAACATCTATCATGTAAGCGGCTCATATGGCTTTCCATAAATTTGATTACATCCGATTCTTTATAACAGATTTATGATAAAATTTTCTGTTGGGTAGAGATATTAAATCGTTTAATCTATATCCTGCATTATGTCGACGATTTTAGTTCCATAGCTTGCGCCAATAATTCAAATGATCTAAAACGGGCAGCTTTATCATATATGTAATTGGTAATAAATAATTCATCCGCACCTGTCTTTTTCATAAAATCTCTTATCTGAATCCTTACTTTTTCTTTATCGCCACAAAATGTACAGGCCAACATATTATATAAGGACTGTTTCACATCCGAACGAAAAAAAGCCAAAGGTAATTTTTTGACAGGTGGCAGTAACTTAGTGGGGTTTCCTGTAATAAGACCAAATATAAGTTGTTGTAAGCTCGTTCCCAGAAAGGTAGCTTCTTCGTTTGTATCGGCCACAATTACATTCGCACCAACCATCAGGTAAGGTTTGTCATGATATACCGAGGGTTTGAAATTGTTCTTATAGATGTCTATTGCCGTCAATAAAAGTGCCGGAGCAAAGTGTGAAGCAAATACATAGGGTAGTCCTAATTCGGCAGCAAGGTAAGCGCTGTCTGTACTGGATCCCAATATCCAAATGGGAACATTCCGTCCTTCTCCCGGAAAAGCCCGGACTTTTGAGCTGCTGTTCTCTTTGCTGAAATATTGTTGTAAATCTTTAACATCTTCCGGAAAATGATATGTTGTAGATAAGTTATTACGCCTCAAAGCAGCGGCTGTCAATTGGTCTGTTCCCGGTGCCCGTCCTAACCCCAAATCAATCCTGTCGGGATATAAAATATCCAGTGTACCAAACTGTTCAGAAACAGCTAGAGGTGTATGATTAGGAAGCATAATTCCTCCGGAACCTACTCTCAATGTCGTTGTTCTTTCAGCAATATGGCCTATTAAAACTGCAGTGGCAGCAGTAGAAGCACTTGCCGTATTATGATGTTCAGCTATCCAAATTCTTTTATATCCGAGCGATTCAATATGTTGTGCATTGTATACAATTTCTTTAAGTGCATCCGGAATATCCTGCCCTTCTACTACTATACCCAAATCTAATAAAGAAATACTAATACTATTGTTCATTTTTTCTGCTATTAAATCTTTATAAAGCCTGTTATCTTATTATATCAGGGATTTATTACATTAAAGGGATCCTTTACTTCATGTGGTTTACAGAATATGTACTGTTTTAGCCCAACAACTTTAGGTCCTAACTTGGTCGTAGTAAACTATACCCAAGCCTTTGTGTTTGTATATAACAGTTCATAATGTAAAACAGTTTTAAACAAAGGCTAGAGAAAATAGCATTTAAGATAAGAATACCAATTGATATTGTAGGCTATACGAGTACATAGATTGAAAAGATAATACTTATTAATTCTTTAAGCTTTAGTATGCAATTAAAATATATTATATTTGTAATGAGTAATTAATGTACGGACAAGTGTGTTCAATACTAAGACAAAATGTGATATTTTGAAATATCCTAAAGTGTTCACCTTAGAAAAAACGAGTGACGCAAATATTTGAAATGTAGCTATTTAACTAAAAAATAATGGATCCCGTCCATATCGCCAAGAAGATTTACAAATCGAAGAAAAGTCCTGGAATTCAACAGAATTCAGGACTTTTTTGTTTTCAGACCTTAGCAAAAAATACCATTAAAAAGCGGTCAAAAAGGCTTATCCGACCCCACTTTTATCGTAGCTTATTCTCTATAATTCAATATTTTACATATAATAAATTGGCTTTCAGTAGTAGTTTTGTCAATGTAAACTTCTGCTTAGAAAGTAGAAGTTGTTAGATGCCCATGCAGCTGTACTAGGACTCAAGTATAAACAAAAAATCATGGACAAAGAAGCTGAGACTCAAATTTTGTGACAGCTTCTTTGTCTTTAATATTAATATCAAATATCAGAGCTTTATATATATATTCTTTTTGTAAAAAAAATGTGCCAATCCCCAACAAACCGCAATGAATAGTAAAGCCAAAGAAAATGAAGCTAGATAAGGGTCTATATTCCTTGCTAGAATTGCATATAACCAACTTTTAAAACCAAATCCAGTATTATTCAAAGGAATAGAATCAACTAAAACAGAGACTATACCCGCAAATACATAGATTGCAAGAGGATTAACTCCGAAGGATTGAAAGAAAAGACTCCACGATTTATATCCTTTCACATCAATAATCCAGATCAACAATGATAGCAACAATGCTCCCGATCCGCATGTAGTAAGGACAAAGGTAGGTGACCAGATTTTTTTATTAATCGGACAACCATAGTTTAACAAAAAGCCCAAAAACAGAAGTATAGTTCCACATAAAAACAGATTTAACATGCGGTCTTTATTGTCTTTGATTGTTATCAACATTTTACCACATAAGAAACCGATCAATACATGGCAAACAGATGGAATAGTACTCAAAATACCTTCGGGTTCTACTCCGTGCTCTGTATACATGTGTTGTTCACCCAAAATATAGCGATCTATTATTCCCAAAATATTACTTTCGTCGGGCTGAAATCCATTCCCAAAAATAAGAATCAAGAAATAGCAGACAAGGCCTATGGCAATTATATATGGAATGTACCTATGCTTAACGAATATAATAATCAAAGATGCCACTCCATAGCAAAGAGCTAATCGTTGCATTACCCCCAATATGCGAAGATGTTCAAAGTTCGTTACTGAAAGTTCCAGAAGATGAAAGAATGGCAAACCTGTGCTTTTCAATTGAAAAAAAGTGGAAACCGATAACCCAAGCCATGCTAGAAATAATCCGACAAAGAAAATAAGAAATGTTCGTTTCAATATTTTGCTAATAACCTGTTTAGTAGGTTCAAAATCGAATTTACGTAGCGAGGCATAACAAGATATTCCCATTATAAACATAAAAAAAGGGAAAACCAGATCGGTTGGCGTTAGCCCATTCCACTCTGCATGCCTCAATGGAGCATAAACGTATTCCCATGATCCGGGATTGTTTACCATAATCATACCGGCAATGGTTATCCCCCTCATTACATCTAAGGATAAAAGTCGATTATTTAAGTTTACAAGTTTTGTTGACATTGATTTACAACTTGATTTAGTTATTGAAATAGATTATCTTACAACGATTTCATCGGTAAAGATAAATCCTACCTTTGTATTGCTTTTGTCCGGATTAGCAACATACCGTATATATCGAGCCTCTACATTTCCTTTCCATGCAAATTCTTTCAGAAAGAAACCTACCTGTGTAAATGGAATATCATTTGTGACAGTAGAAAGTAATGTGAAGTTTTGGCTGTCTGCCGAAGTGTATATTTCCACATCTTTGGGCATCCAACACCAACCAAAGGCATCTTGCATGAAAGTAGCTTGTATTGAATGAACGGTCTGCGTAGTTTGCAAATCGATAACAACATCCATCCCATTGTTTATAAAACCTTGCCATCGGTTATTATCACACGACCATCCCCCTTGTAAACCATTTACTAATGCATTTTTTCCTCCTGCCGGATACTCATCCGAAAATGGCTGTTTATATTCAACAGGCTTTCCTATGGCCAAATGTTTCAGAGTATCAGAATATTCTTTACGCTCACCTACTTCATGCTTCAGATCAAAGGGAGTATAGCCCTTGTTTTTCAGGTACTCGACAGCATTCAATGCATTTTTTTTAAATCGGCTGAACGATTTTCTATCCGGTTGTGTCCAGCCAGTTTCAGCGATAGCTAATGTTCTCGGCCAGATCATCATTTCGGCGATATTTTCTGTTGGTATATATTCCGTCCACACATTCGCTTGTACACCAAATATATGTTTCTTCTCTTCGACATTCACAGAGTCTGGTACAGGATTGTAAGAGTAAACCTTCTCAATGGGTGTATATCCTGCCCAAGATAGCACATGCGATTCAGGGGCATCCTGATAGAAGTTGAAATAGCAATATTTTATAGGGGTCATAATGGCATCATGCCCCGCTTGTACAGCTTTTATACCATATTCTTCGCCACGCCATGACATCACTGTTGCATTTGGGGCTAATCCTCCCTGCATTATTTCGTCCCATCCCAAAAGTCTGCGCCCGTTTTTGTTTAAGAAGTTTTCGATATGATGAATCATATAGCTTTGCAATTCATCCACATCTTTCAAACCTTTTTTTTCCATTAAATCTGCGCATTTAGAACAGGATTGCCAACCCTTTTTCTCTGCTTCATCTCCTCCTATATGAATGTATTCGGAAGGAAACAAAGCCATTATTTCGGTCAATACATCTTCTAAAAAGATAAATGTTTCTGGATTACCTATACAAAAATCGCTATTGACATAAGCTTTTCCGGCACATGATAGTTGAGGAAATACAGCCAATACTTCTTCACTGTGCCCCGGCATCTCTATTTCGGGAATCACTGTAATATATTTGCTCGAAGCATATGCTACAATTTCTTTTACATCTTCCTGAGTATAATAACCTCCGTAGGCGTTTGAGCTTTTTTCACAATATTGCCGTCCTTTATCAGACCACTCCACAAGATTTTCGTATGGGCGCCATGCAGCCTGCTGTGTAAGTTGAGGATATTTTTTTATCTCTACACGCCACCCCGCACCATCGACCAAATGCCAATGAAAACGATTCATCTTGTAATAAGCCATCAGATCCAATTGTTTCTTCAGAAAATCTTTAGAGAAGAAATGACGAGATACATCTATCATTAATCCGCGATGGTTGAGATACGGTGTATCGTGGATTGTTAGTGCCGGAATATTCTGAGCTCCGTATTGTTCCGCAAGCTGAAGTAGAGATTGCAAACCATAGAAGATTCCTACGCTTGCTGACGCCTCAATTTTGACACTTGAAGGACTGACTGTCAAATGGTAAGCCTCAGGAATATTCCCTTTATTCTCTGTAATAATCAATTGTAGACCTCCCTGTTTTGTATTATTGGTCTCATTACTTAACCGAAGAGGAGATTGCTTCACAAAATCGAGAATCAGCTTTTTCTCTTTTCCTTCAAGATTTGTATAAATGGGCGTAGCTGATGTCATACAAAATTTCCCTTTATGAAGAACAATTTCCTGAGGGAAGGGTATAATCTTAATAGAGCCTGTATCTTCTATTTCAGCTCCATAACAAGTATAAAGACTAATATTCATCAGTGCGAAAATAAAAAAGAACAATTTATATTTATTCATGATTAATTGTTTTTTATAGTAATATACAACTAGTTATATATCTTTATTTTTACGGGGCCTATTAGTCCGGCTTCGGGAGTACTGCGATATGGAGTCGGTATAGTTTGGTAATGATTAGCCAAGGTACTATAGACCAATATCTCAACTTTATTAATACCCGGTAACAAGTAAGGTGTAATATCCACTTGATAAGGAGGACTCATCAATATTCCAGCCGACTGACTATTTATCTTAACTTCACAAGTCGCAATCACATCTGTGAGATCTAGCATAGCTTTCATATTCCCAGACAAAGAGTCTAGTGAAAAATCCGTTCTGTAATACATTCCCCCCGAATAATATTTCAAAGCTCCGGTTTTAGACCAATCTCCTATTTTCATAAGTCCCTTTGCAGTTCGTAATTTAATTGGTTCGCACAACACAGCTGTCCCTTGATATCCTGTTTTCCGTTCGACCGAAAAGGCAACACACCCTACTTCCTTTTGTATATGAGGTAAGGTAACCCGATAAATATTACTTCCTTGCATGTCTTCTTTAAGTAACCGGATATACTCTTTAGGGATAGTTACTCCATCAATCCATACTTTCAGACCGCAACCAGCTATCTTAAATTCCATTTCATAGAGACCGGGAACAGAACGAAAACGGTAATTCCAACGCTTATATTTACCTCTATAAGGATCATATATCAAATGCTTTGTGTTCAGCCAGCGCATAGAAACGGAAGATAAATAAGATGAATCTTTCGTTGGCTTGACAGCTGTATCCGGAAATAATACCACAGCACTTCTATCTCTAAAGTCGTGGAGGGCACCTCTTTCCATTGTGTAATTTATTTGCTTCGTATCAGCATATGCAATCAATAATTTATGCCAACCTTTTGCAAGTATGGAGCGATCATCCACCTTTTTCTCATCTATCAAAATCGTATATGGTCTTGTTCCGTCTATTTGAATTTTATATATGCCATTGTTGGGTGCATAAATGTACGTCTGGTAAATCTGATGACCTCCGCTGTTTAATATAAAAAAGCGGTCGTCAACTTTCCCTTTCAGCCCGTGCATACCCTGCGAACCGGGGTTATCCCAAACTCCATATTGCCATGAGAAATTATAAAGGACGCTCTCTTTTTCTTTTGTCTGATGAATCGCATCTGTTATAGAAATATCTTTTGACACAGTGTCGAGAAAAGCCTGTGGACCATAACCATAGATATCTTCCGGCCAGCGGGAGTCGTCAAAATCCGATTTGACCCAATCGGCCTTTGTATTTGTAGCCGGACTATTACGAAAAGACCTAGCTTCAGCACCAATCAACTCTTCTGATGCAGGTAAGCGAAAATCACCCCACTTATTATTCATAGTAGGTAACAGTTCTACCTCCCATTTTCCATCCAATAAAATCTCAGAGGTTAATTGTTCTTGTTTCTGCACTTTATTGGCAAGTATAGGTTCTCCATGAGAGAAGACGAATAAGTATGAATTTTCAGATTCTTTTTCTAGCAATAAATAGGTTCCATCTTTTGTTTGACGAACAACGGGATAATCTTGCATATTGCCAGTGTGGGTATCCCAAAGCTCAACTTTCCCTGTTGTTCGAAAAAAACATTCTGTATCTTTAGGGACATCCATTACCATGTATATATCACGGTCTCCAACTTTGCGATGAAGTACTTTTCCTCTATTTCCATTTGGTTTGAAATCCGGAACAATCAATGACTGCACAACAGAATTTAAAGAGTCCATATCAGACAGATACAAACCTACTCCATTCGCTGAATTTGTCTGTTTACGAGCAGTTTTTCCATCATATGCTTGAGCCGATGTAAGACCGAATATCTCTTTTACAATAGCATCAACTTCGTTGCTGTTTTCTCCAGACAGAGTGCTTGCTTTAGGCAGTTTTCCTGTAGCTAACACAATACCTCCGGCACGGTAATGCTCTAATATCTTCAAGAGTGAACTGTGATGTATTGCCTCCATATCCGCCAATATTATTACTTTATATTTTTCATCGGCAATAGATATAGATTGTTTTTCGATAGTAGCTTTCTGCAAAAACGAATAGTTGACAAAATCGTAATCGAGTCCTCCGTCACTCATTTTTTGAGCTAAATCAAATACTTGCTTAGGAGTCGAGGTCGAATATGCTTGCATCGATTCGGTAGGGTACATGAGTGCTATATCACACACATGGTGTCCTTGACTCATAAGATAACTCAACCGTTGGGTGTATTCGAGCCATTTTTTCATATGAGGCCAATAAGGCATCCTGAAATGAAAACAGGGCGGCGCCCACTCCCACCAGCCTCCATGGGTAGAATAATAAAGACCATGCATGCATACAAGATTGCCACCTGCCATAAAGTGATGATCAATCTGATGGGTAAGCCATGAGCCCGAACTCCCCCACCCCATACTATGGAATGCTTCGAGCCAGGTGCGAGGACGTTTGTTAAGATGAGCTATCGAACTCGAGACCTTTGTAGACATAAAACTCGACCCCCTTGCCGGAGCATCGTTACCCGGTGCTGTATACCAACTGTTTGCTCTGAAATAATCAACATATGCTAAAGGGTTTATACCTCTTTCCAAGTTATCGCAACCGTATATTAATCCTCTTTCGGCATGCCAGTTATATATTGGTTTGAAGTATCGGTCTTCTGCCAAATCCATTAAAACGTCGCAATAATCGATACGTACCTTAGGTGTTATATCGCCTATATTTTCTTTTAAAGCCGGCAGATAGAGCAGAATATCATATCCTTTTCTTTTCTCAAACTCGTTTCTGAAATCTTCCGACCACGAACCAATTTCGATAGGATACGACAATTCGTCCTGAAAGAAATAATTCATTCCTGCCTTTGCCGCATCTCCCACTTTCTTCTCAAAATCAGCAAAGTATACATCAACGAGTTCTTTCCCATAATCGGGGTGTAATGCATAACTGTTACTTGTAGTTATAATATATACTTTACAGGACTTTCCGTTCGGAGTTCTCCACAGCAATCTGCCCTCGTTAATATATTTACTCAAATCTATTTTTCCCGGATAGGCAACAACTGCGAGTATATTTGGTGGAATTTTACAATTAAGGGTACTATCCTCTTTTATCGCTATGGATTGTATTTCGAGTTTCCCTTTATAATTTTTAAATTTGGAATCTTCTACTAGTTTATCAGGATAATATCCGTTGCCGATCCACCCTATTGTATAGTCGTCTAGTCCCACGCCGAGACCTTTTTTGGCACATTCTTGGGTAAACCATTTCCATATTTGCCACCATTTTTCCGAAAAGATCTTAGGCTCTCCCGGTTCGGTTTTGCCGAACAAGCCGAAACCATTCTTATGAGCCTTAATGTCTACTTCAGGATCTTGATGGATATAACTTACAGCAAACCCGTCTATAGCAGCCGAAGAGAGTATATCGAGCTGGTCTTTGAGTCTTTCTGTATTCAATACGTCGCCATTCCACCAATAGAAAGGAACATTTCCATATCCTTTTGGTGGAGACTTGAATTCCCCAAGCACATCAATATCAGGTCTCTGCGAAGGGTATCCTTTATACTTCTGTGTTTGTGATTTGATCTGAAGAATACAGATTGAAGCAAAAAGAAGTAATATTATTCGAGTCTTCATGGTCATAATATTCTTAATACTAAAAGAATGAAATATCATTTTATAGAGCAAAATTCATTGTATTGACTGAGGCCTATCGGTTGTTTTTACACCAAATATTTCAGATGGAATGCTTCCCATTTCAAATATAAGCTCACCGCCTGCAATAATATCCGCATGATTAATGTATGACTTCGTATAAGCCTTTCCATTAAGTGAAACATTCTGTATATATATATTCTGAGGGCTATTATTATTCGCCTTAATGACAAATGTTTTCCCATTTCCCAGATCAATGGTAGCTCTTTCTATTAGCGGACTTCCGAATACATAGGTGCCTCCGGCCGGAGCAAGGGGATAAAATCCTAAAGCAGACATAATGTACCATGCCGACATTTGTCCAATATCTTCATTTCCACAAATACCATCAGGACGATCGTGGTAGAGAGCTGTCATTATTTTACGGACTTTTTCTGCTGTTTTCCATGGCTGACCTACATACGAGAACAGATATGGAATGTGATGGCTTGGTTCGTTCCCGTGTGCGTATTGTCCTATAAGTCCGGTTATATCCATTGAAGCACTGGGTCCCATATCTCCCTCGATGACAAATAATGAATCAAGCTTTTGTATAAATTCATTTTCGCCTCCGAATAAGTTAACTAGCCCTTCTACATTTTGGGGAACTAACCATGTATACTGCCATGCGTTGCCTTCGGTATAATCGTTCTCTTTATGCGCCGATAAAAACGGATTTAACGGCTCTTCTCTAAATTTACCATCAGACATAATGCCTCTCATAAATCCTATTTTTTTGTCGAAATATCGAGCAAAAGAATTACTCCTTTTCAAAAAATAATCATAGTCGTCTTTCATATCCCTTTCTTTTGCAACTTGGGCCAATGCCCAGTCTGCAAGAGCATATTCCAAACCTTTTGCAACAGATTCTCTCATCTTGTCGCAAGGTAAATAGCCTAATTCCTTGTATTCTTTCAATCCTCTTTCGTCTAATAGAGCCGATGTTTTCATAGCATTATAGGCTAGGTTTTTGTCAAACCCTACTACACCTTTGAGATATGCATCTGCTATAACCGGAATGGCTGGATTGCCAACCATAGCATCAGTTTCGTTTCCTACCAAATGCCAAACAGGCAGTTTCCCCTGTTCTTTATAAATCTGAAGCATGGTATTAATTATATCCGGCATCATTTCGGGGTGAATAATTGTCATCAACGGATGAGCAGTACGGTAGGTATCCCAGAGAGAGAAAGTTGTATAGTTGGTAAAACTTGTTGAATAATGATTTTTGAGGTCGGCTCCAAAGTAGCCCCCATCAACATCACAAAAAACAGATGGAGCTATCATAGTATGATAAAGTCCGGTATAAAAATTGCGTATGACGGTCGAATCGTTCGTATTTATATTTATTTTATTCAACTCTTTATTCCATGCTCTATTGGCTTCATCTTTAACCTTCTCGAAATCCCATCCGGGTAGTTCTGCCTGTAAGTTTCTTTTAGCACCTTCTATACTGACCGGAGAAATAGCAACTTTCACTAATATTTCTTTCTTTTTCGTAGAGGAGGCAAAAAATACTTGTCCATACACTTTCCTTGCGGTTAAAGAGATTCCATCTTTTACAGAAACAGAGTCTGATACGGAGAATTTGTTGATTGGCTCTGAAAACACAGCGGTAAAATAAACTCGTTGATCTTTTGCCCACCCTGTAGAAAGACGATAGCCTGAAACAACCGTATCGTTTTCTTGTATTAAATACCCTTCAGTGGCGCTATCCCAGTCTATACCCGCTTCGAGATTTATGATAACACGAGGATCTGATGCAGCCTTGTTCTTAAATATATATTTATGAAAACCAACTCTTCTCGTCGCTGTGAGTTCAACATCAATATCGTATCTATTGAGATGTACAGCATAATATCCCGGAGTTGCCGTTTCTGTACTTCTGTTAAATAAAGAATACATGCCCGAAGATTGATCGCCATGTATCCCTTCTCTTAATTTTACATATCCTGTAACCGGCATCAATACAATATCTCCCAGATCTCCTGTACCAACTCCACTAAGATGCATATGAGCAAAACCGAGAATTGTGGAATCGGAAATATGGTAGCCTGAACACCAATCCCAACCATGAGAAATATTTGTAGGGCCTAACTGAACAGCGCCAAATGGGACATTAGCCCCCATAAAAACATGTCCATGAGCACCTGTTCCTATATATGGATCAACATATTTCGTGAGGTTATACTCTTCGGTATAAGTGTTTTGACTTTTACAAGAGGCCTCCATTATAAATAAAAAGCATATCAATACCAATATCTTGGTATAAATACATATATCTGACTTCATGGAATATTGTTTTTGATTTTAAACAGGAGGGTTCTCTTATAGAAGCCCTCCTGTTTTGAGTATAATCCTATAACTCTTACTGAGGTTCGGAGCCTGGGTTTTGTGTAAGATTTTTATTTATTCTTAATTCCCTATATGGTATAGGTAATATAAGATTCTCTTTTTTGACATTATATGCTCTTGACGAAACATCCTTATCTATCGATTTGATATATGCTCCATCCGCTGTCATAACCTCTATTGCTTTGCCTGTACGTACCAAATCGAACCAACGATGATTTTCAAAAGCCAATTCATGCTTACGTTCATTGGCTACAACATCTGCTGTAACAACCGATACAGAAGGTAATCCGGCACGTGTCCGTACTCTGTTTACAAATGGAACAGCTTCCGCTCCGCGATTTTGATCGACAAGGCATTCTGCCATCAACAATAATGCATCCGAATAGCGATAAACCGGCCAGTTATCGTCAGTATTGAAAATATTGGTATGTGTGTGACGATATTTGTTTACAAAAGGAAGTGCAGTTTCATAATTATTTATACGTGGGTCTCCTACTTTGAATACATTTGCAACTACCAATGCATCGTTCTCTATTGTCCCTACTGCGATGGCCACAGATGGGTCGAGACGCAAGTCATTTGGTTCGTATGAATCGATCATGGCTTTTGTAGGTACATTCCATCCTCCGGTGGATGTTGTATTGCTGAACTCCACACCAGTAATGAGTTCGCCTTCTTTTGTGCGAGGCATAAAGAGATAAAGCCAGTTACTTTCCTGTCCTTGATTTCCCATCTGATACTGTACAGAAAATATGTGCTCAACGCTATTTTTCTTTGATGTATCGAACACATCTGCATAATGAGGCAATAAGTCGTATCCCATTTTGTTTATGACATCATCTAATTGACTTTCAGCAGTTGAGTAATCCGGGCTTGGTTTGGTCATTAATACATATGCATATAGCATTTTGGCCGCCCCTTTTGTTGCAGAACCGTCTTGTGGAAATTCAACTGTTTCGAGTTTGTCTATTGCGTCTTTTACATCATCGATAATAACCGCATAAACTTCCTCCGGTGTAGATTGTACGGGAAAAGCCTGATCAGCAGTTTTTACTTCAGTTAATTGTATTGGTATGCGAGCATAACACTGAACCAGTTCGAAGTAAGCCCAAGCTCGCATAAATTTGGCTTGTCCGATTATTCGGTTCTTGAAAGTATCGGACAAATCGGTGGCGTCTAAACGTGTTAATATTGTATTTGCTTGGGCTATTGTATTGTAACATCCGCTCCATAGTTCCGAAACCGTATAATTCTGACTTGTAACTAAAAAGTTAGCAACATCTTCACGGAATGAATTGCTATCCATTCGTTCATTGTTGTTGCGTGTATAATGGGTATTGTCAGATCGCATTTCGCCAACAATGTATCCAATGTTTATAATTGTGCGCATGCTTGCATATGCAGCATTTATAGCCTGATTGAAGTGGTCTTCTGTTTTATAAAACGATGCTTCTGTAGAACTACTTTCGGGATTGAGGTTCAAAAAACTCTCATTGCATGAGTAGAATAACAACATTACAGATAGGCATGCTATATATATTTTATTCATAATCAATAATTTTGAATACTAATTTGTATATTATTAAAAAGTAATATCTAAGCCGATAGTAAATGTTCTTGGAATAGGATATGTAGTCATATCAACACCCATTCCACTCCAGCTAAGACCCTTTCCGGCCTCATTATTGTTTATTTCGGGGTTTAGTCCAGGATAACCGGTTACAGTGAATAATTGTTGTCCTGAGAAGTATATACGAGCCTTTGATATATATTTGTTCGGTTTAAACGGAATTGTATATCCTAATGTAACATTTCGTAAGGTCATATACGATGCATCATACACCCATCCACTATGCTTTAGACGGAATATCTCAGTTGTACCAGTTAGTGTTCTAGGCACTTTACCATTTCCTGGGTTTTCGAGCGAACGCCAACGATTTTTAACTTCACGATCTACGTTGAATACACCATCAAGATTGAACGAATTGTCGGAAGAACCTAAAAACACATCACCCCCAAGTTGACCGCTGATCAATACACTTAAATCAAAATTTTTCCACGAAAACTCATTTGTAATACCATACAGAACATCCGGATTTGGATTACCTATGATTGTTCTGTCATTTTCGTCTATATAACCATTTTTGTCAACATCCTTCATTCGGGCAGTACCAACCTCCGATGACCAGTGTTTAGGTTGAGTATCAAATTCTTCTTGAGTCATATAAACTCCGTCGAAAACATATCCGTAGAATACACCGATCGGTTGTCCTACTTGTAATCTATTCCAGTCGGCATAACGTTCGTCCCCTCCTATAGGTGTATTGTTGGTACTTAATTTTACAACTTTATTACGGGGTATTGTTATATTGAGGTTTGTTTTCCAGTTGAAATCTCCTACTATATTTCTAGATTCTAGCGTAAACTCATGTCCCCATGTATCGAATCGGCCAACGTTAGCCGAAATATCGCTGAACCCGGACGACCAAGGGATATCTATCTGATATAGCAATCCGTCTGTAATCTTGCTATAATAATCGTACATGAAGAAAATACGGTCATTGAGAAATCCGACATCAACACCCAAATCTAATTGTTTTGTTTCTTCCCATGTAAGGTCATTGTTGCCTATGTTGCCTAATGATTTTCCGGGTGCTAGTGTTCCACCGAGTACATAGTTATTTTTATTCAATGTAGCTATATAACTGTAGTCTCCAATATTGTTATTACCTGTGACACCATAGCTAGCTCTTAACTTCAGATAGTTCATTACTTTGGTCACCGGTTTCATAAAGGATTCTTCCGAGGCAATCCATCCTCCCGAAACTGAAGGGAATGTAGCATATTTGTTCCCTTCTCCGAATCTGGAACAGCCATCCTTACGAATTGTAGCTTGAAGTAGGTAACGGTCTTTATATGTATAATTGGCACGTCCGATAAGTGAGGCCACAGTCCATTCGGTGGTCGAACTCGAACCTTTTGTTGTGGCTGCGGCATCGAGCCAAGGTACCTCATCGTCAGCAAAATCAGTTCCGGTGATAGTGCTGAATTCCGAATTTACTTTTTGGGCGGAATATCCGAGCAAGAGACTAATCGCATGATTTCCGAATGTTTTGTCGTAAGACAGCATATTCTCTATTGTCCAGTTATAGTATGTTCCAGTATCATAAGAGCCTTCAGCCTTTACTGGAGGTGGTGTAAACAACCCACCACCAACAAGAGATGATGCCCATTGGCGATTTCGAGAGTAGCCTATATCGGTTCCAGCCTGAAATTTGTATTTCAATCCGTTCCATATATCAATGTTCGCATAAGCGTTGCTTATCAAGGTTATGGTTCTCGTATTGTTTAATCGTCCGTCCAGATAGCGAAGCCAGTTTGGCTGTCCAAACATTCCCGGCGATTCGAGTGATACCTTCAGACTTCCATCTTTATTATAAGGACTTTGGCATGGGTCAGCTATCAAAGAAGCACTTAGAATCTCGCGGT
This sequence comes from Dysgonomonas sp. Marseille-Q5470, assembly GCF_951230145.1. Classification (NCBI taxonomy): domain Bacteria; kingdom Pseudomonadati; phylum Bacteroidota; class Bacteroidia; order Bacteroidales; family Dysgonomonadaceae; genus Dysgonomonas; species Dysgonomonas sp. Marseille-Q5470. The sequence continues at coordinate 25,118 of NZ_CATNVE010000008.1, forward strand.
ATCCATCAGTGTTTTGGTTATTGTATATTTGAAATACAGGGGCTACATTAAAGCCTAGTTTAACTTTTTCGTGCAATGTGAATTCATTGTTGACACGTAGGTTGTAGCGTTCGAAATTAGAGTTTCTCACTACTCCTTCTTGCTTGAAGTATCCACCTATTACAGCTGTGGTCATAAAATCATTTCCGCCGGATACACTTAAACTATAACTCTGAATAGGAGCCGATCTTAATAATAACTTATACCAATTGGTACCTTCTCCGTACTGCTCGGGATGCTGATACATTTCAGGCACAGGGTCTGTTGATCCTTCGTATTTAATTTGATCTTCATAAAACTCCTTCTTGAACTGGGCAAACTCTCGGGCATTCATGACATTTATTTCCTGTAATCCATTAACAGATTGAACGCCGTAATTTGCGTGTAGAGTAACTTGTGTTTTTCCCTTCTTCCCTTTTTTAGTAGTAATGAGTATTACTCCATTTGCTGCTCGAGATCCATATAAAGCCGTAGCAGAAGCATCTTTGAGTACCGAGAAAGTTTCTATTTCATCGGGGTTTATATTATTTAATCCTGTTGATATTGGAATTCCATCTACAACAAATAATGGTTCACTTGCATTACTGATAGATGCAGCGCCACGTATACGAAATGCCATACCTTGTCCGGGAGCTCCGGATGTTTGATTAATTTGCACACCGGCTACCTGACCTTGAAGTTTTTGTCCTATTTGGGCTACCGGTATATCAGTCAAGGCATCTCCTTTTATCGTATTGATGGCACCTGTTATGTCTCTTTTCTTTTGGGTTCCATATGTTACCACAACTACTTCATCCAGATACTTTGTGTCTTCATGCAAAATAATATCAAATTTGGTTTGATCATTTATCGGAAGTACTTTTTCTGTAAAACCCAGAAAGTTAACTTTTATAGAATTACCAGTTGTAACAGATAGGTTAAACGCTCCGTTTTCATCAGTAGCAACCCCATTCGTTGTACCTTCGACAACAACACTAGCACCAATAATCGGTTCTCCTTTAGCATCTCTTACAGTTCCGCTGATGGATTTCTTTTGTTGTTGTTGAATCTGCTGTTTCAACTCTTCTTTCTTGTTAGAATCAGCTGGATAAATCAGAATAAATTTTCCATCTATTTCATACGCCAAACCCTTGCCTTTAAGGGCAATGTCTAAAATATCACTTATAGTACGATCTTTAACTGAAAGCGTTACTCGACTCTCATTATCAAGTTCATTGTTATTGTATAAAAAAGAGAAGTCGCTCTGCTTTTTAATCTCATAGAAAAGATTCTTCAGTTTGACATTCTCAAGTTTTAAACTCATTCTCATATTTTGAGAATAGCTGTTTGATGCTGATAATGAAAACACAATTGCAACTGTAAGAAATAGAGTCAGTTTCATAATTCTAAAAAGTCTTTTGTGGTAAAAAAGAGGTGCAAAAAATGTTTTTCTAAAATAATTTTTCATACTTTAGCATTAGTTTTAGTTAATAATTTTGAGATAACTTTATTGCGAAAACTTACTGAATCGGGAAATGGAGCTAACATTTTCCGATTCTTTTTTACATTTATGAGGTATTCATGCTCTTTAGTGTTTTTATTATTAGTTATTAGATCTTAGATTTCGTATATTTCTATTACATTTCCAGCTTGTCTATAATCGAATTTCCGATGTTTTTTGAATAAATCGAGAATTTGTTGAATACTCTCACCTCTGTCGAAGACTCCCGAGAACAGCTCCTTTTGGAGTTCGGATGATTTTATGTCAATCCTAATATTAAAGCCTCTTTCAAGTTTTTTTACAATATCGGAAAACGTTTCGGCATCAAAGTAGTAACTACCATTCCGCCATGTGGCATACATAGAAGCATCAACTTCATTTATATTGACCGATCCGGATAGTCTATCAAATATATATTGCTGATTCGGAGACAATATTATAGACTGTTCGTTTAGTAAAGAATCTGTTTTCTCAACTTTCACTAAACCTTCCAATAAAGTTGTGATTATCTTATTATCATCAGAATATGCCTTAACATTGAAATGAGTACCCAGCACTTTTACATTAATACTATTAGTTTTTACTACGAAAGGTTGTTGTTTGTTTTTTGCTACATCAAAATATGCCTCACCCTCTAATACCACCACTCGTTCTTTTCCTGAAAAGGAGTTTGGATATCTCAAGACCGATCCGGAGTTCAATTCTACAATGCTGCCATCACTGAGCGTTATTTTTGATTTTGAGCCATATTCACATTTAGTTTCTACATAGGATATATTTTCATCTGTAGATTTTATTGTTGAAAATAAACTTAGACCACCAATGATGATAAGAAGTGCAATTGAAGCGGCAGATATATATTGCCATATTTTTGTCTTTCTCTTATATGAATATTTAGAAACTCTGTTCTGAATAATATTAAATATTCTTTCTTTAGAATCATGAGCATGCTCAAATGATCCGTTATATCTTATCTTTTGTAATTTTTCAAAAATAGCATAGTTTCTTTCGTCTTCTGAAAGCCAGTTATCAACTAACATCTTTTCTTGATTAGTTGCCGTCTTATTTATTACAGCCACTATCGCAGGCAATATTTCAGGATTGTCTTTTATCATTGTATCGTGGGTTTATATTAATATAGAGTAAAAAAAAAAGAAAGACATCTAAGCCTTTCCTTGAAAAAAGTATCTTTTTATAGAAAAAATATATAAAAGGGAGAAATTACTTATATAATAGCTAGAAAAACAATCAGTTTTTTCTTCAAGATATAAGCAAGTTTTTTAATAGCTATTACGATTTGTGCATTTACGGTTTTTTCCGAAATGGATAAAATCTCAGCTATTTCTCGGTATTTCAAGCCTTCTTCTTTGGCCATCAGAAATATCAGTTTACATCGTTCGGGTAATTCATTTATTGCACTCTGTATAGCCAAAACGAGTTCTTCATTAATATAAATCTCTTCGGGAGTCAAATCACTCGAGGCCATCCCCAAAGGGATATCATCGATAATTAAGGATTCGATATTCTTTGATTTGTTGATATAATAGAGAGCTCTATTGCGGGTTATAGTAAAAAGATATGCGACAATATTCTCTATATTCAATAATTCTAATCTGTTTTGCCATATACTAAAAAAAACATCAGAAATGATTTCCTCTTTAGTTTCATTATTTTTTATAAAATAACTGGCAAAACGATATATCTGAATATAGAACTTATCATAGAATAAACGAAAGGCATAAGGGTCATTCTCAGATATCTTTTCCAGAATAGCATTGAGTTCATTAGAGTTATTCATGCTAAAATTGTTTAAGCCTCACAAAAGAAAAGTCAAACGTATAAATTTTTTTGCATAAAATTGATTAATTACGATAGAAGAACTTCAAAATTTCTTTTATTCATCTAATTTCATTAAAACGAAGTATGGAGTGATCCGAAAAATATAAAAAATTAGAGCTTTTATTATATGAGGTACTGTTTGGCTTATAAAGAGTATATATTGTTGGTAATATATTTAAATAAATTGGCGGATGAATTCAACTACTGATTCGCATTAATAAATTAAATAATCGAAATATTAACAATATAAAAATCGTTATCGCTTAAATCTATCATAGGATATATATATGTTTACACTACATATACATTTGTTCTTTTCCCCACCAATGTCTATTTGCAGATTTGTAATGTATAAAATAAAAACAACCATATAAAATAATATTTCACGTAATACCTACTTTAGCAGTTGAAATCACTCGAAATGATTTGTTAACTATAAATTTAAAACGATGGACAAATGAAAATTCACATCAACAGGCATTTACAGATTTGGTGGATTCTATTGTTTATAGGACTGTTCCATGCACAATTAGCATCAGCCCAAACGGGATCTACAATCCTTGTACAAGGAAAGGTTTTGGATGTAGAGAATATAGAGATTATTGGAGCCGTTGTCAAAATTCAGAACAGACAAATAGGCACAACTACGGATGAAAAAGGAAAATTCTCCATAAATGCCCATATAGGCGAAACTTTGGAGATATCATTTATGGGCTACAAAAAACAGATAGTCAAAGTCACATCATCTCAACCACTAACTATTGTTTTAGAAGAAAACAGCATCGAACTGGGCAATGTTGTAGTCGTTGGATACGGAACAACAAGCAAAGAAAAATTGACAGGTGCAGTTGCCAATGTATCTACCGCCGACTTCAAAAATCGGCCTATAACAGATGTATCATTAGCTCTTCAGGGCAAAGTTACAGGAGTACAAGTAACACAAAATTCGGGACAGCCGGGTTCGGATGGTGGTACAATCACAATCCGAGGCATAGGTACTCTAAACAATTCTTCGCCATTAGTCATCATCGATGGATTCGAATCTTCATTCGATAAAGTAGACCCTAAAGATATTGAGTCTATGACGGTACTAAAAGATGCCGCTTCGGCAGCCATCTATGGAAACAAGGCTGCAAACGGTGTTATCCTTATTACTACAAAAAAAGGTAAAAGCGGAGCAATGTCGATCGAATACAATGGCTACCTTGCTGTTCAGGATGTTACCCGCTACCCTTCCCTGCTCGGCTCTGTCGATTTTCTGGAATTATATAATGAAGCCCGAATCAATTCGGGAATGCAAAAATTATATAGCGACGAGTATATAAACAATTTCCGACGAGGTGATGATTTGGCTGCATATCCTGATCGCAATTGGGCTGATTTTTATTTCAAACCTGCTGCTCAACAAAATCACTATTTGAAACTAAATGGCGGAACAGAAAAATTGACATACACCCTATCGCTTGGTTATTTAGATCAGAACGGAATATTACAGGGAACAGATTACAAAAAATATTCTTTCAGGTCGAATGTAAACACATCCTTCCTAAACGATAAGTTAAAAATAGCCGCTAACATATCAGGTTATGTAGGCGATCAAACCGATTTGGTCGATGGAACAGAATCGACATTGGCTCGTGTGGTTCAAATGCACCCTACCGTTGTAGCCAAAATGGAAGGATATGGATGGACTTCATGGTTTTATAATGATGCCGTGCGCGAAGCCGGAGGTAAGAAAGGATTGGATAAAAAAAGCTTTACCGGAAATCTGAATGCAATACTTCAAATAACTAAACAACTGAAACTGGAAGGAGCTGTTAGTTACGACTACAATATGGAATTCGGACAAACTTATGCTCCAAATATTAGCTTGTATACAATAGAGACCGGATCGAATGGCGAGCAGACAATCGGTAAAAATTCATCGCGCGAATCGATGATAAGAGAGAGTACCTATCGATATGGCACAACATCGAGCTATGCAACCCTTTCTTACTGGCTGAATGTAAACGACGACCACCACTTCAAGTTATTGGGAGGAGCACAGCAATCAGAGTGGGAAGGCAAATATTATCAAACACAGCGTAGTCGCTTAACAGCCAACCTGCCAACCCTCGAAGTAGGAGATCCTGCCACACAGAAAAATAGTGCGTGGGCTTCCACTGTCAGATCGTTGTCTCTATTTGGGAGATTTAACTATGATTATAAAGATAAGTACTTATTCGAAGCCAACATGCGTTACGACGGATCTTCCAAATTTGCAATAGATAATAAGTGGGGGCTATTTCCTTCTTTTTCCGCCGGATGGCGTATATCGGAAGAACCTTTCCTCAAAAAAGGCCTACCTTGGGTAAACGAACTCAAAGTACGTGTATCATGGGGGCAACTGGGAAATGAGAAAATATGGAGTTCTTATGCCGGAATAGATATTCTATCGGTAGGAACAGCTAATTATATATGGAATAAACAAAGTGTAACAGGATCGGCAGTATCATACATTGCTAACAAAGACCTGACATGGGAAACGACAACACAGAAGAATGTAGGATTAGATTTCACTATCCTCGACTCATTTTCGGTGTCGGCCGACTTCTATATTAAGCAAACAGACAATATTCTAATGCAATTACCGGTATCCAGTACTTTTGGATTTACTGAAGATCCTTGGCAGAATGCAGGTAAAATGCGCAATGTGGGATATGAATTCACATTGGGATATAACAAAGAACTATTCAAAGGGTTCGATTTTAATGCAAATGCGACTTTGTCATTCAATAAAAATAAAATATTGGATCTGAAAGGTATGAGCCCTATCCTCAACGATACAAAAGGTATTTTGTTACAAGAAGGCTTACCCATCAATACTCTATATGGTTACGAAGTGGAAGGTATCTATCAGAACGAAGAAGAGATTCATAATCAGCTGAAAACTTTCGACCGATACGGAAACCCTGTCAACTCATACTCAGGACTTGTAGCCGCTCCGGGCGACATCCGCTTCAAAGATCAAAATGGAGATGGCATTATAGACAAAGACAACGACCGTGTTGCTCTTGGTGATCCATCACCCGACTGCTTGTTCTCGTTCTCTACAGGAGCCAGATACAAAGGATTCGACTTCACTATCTTCCTGCAAGGCGTATTGGGTGGCGAGGGTTGGAGCTCAGGCGAACTGGTTTCGCCATTTTTCAACAACTACAATAGTGCAGGATGGATGATAAATCGATGGACTCCCGAAAAGCCGAACAATACCTATCAGCGGGTATTTATAGATAGCCAACGATCGGCCATCAAGTCGGCGTACTATGTAGAAGATATGTCTTATTTGCGTTGCAAAAATATAGAACTAGGTTATACTATACCAAGTTCTCTGCTAAATAAGATAAGCATTACAGGAGCCAGAGTGTTTGTCAGTGGACAAAATATGTTCACCCTCACCAAGTATAAGGGATTTGATCCCGAAAGAGCAGGGATAGACGCAACCAATATCTACTCCTACCCTTTAGTTAAGACATTTACAGCAGGTATAAACGTAACATTCTAAGTCATGAAAAAGAACTCATTAAAATATATTGTAGCAGTATTGCTTCTTTTGTCGGCAAGTTCTTGTTCCGATTACCTGAATACTGTCCCTACCGACAAAGCATCTCCGGATACATTCTTGAAAGATATAGATCAGGCTAAAAGCTTGTTGGCTGGTATTTATTATTGCTTATACGACGAAAGCCCGAGCTATATAACGCCCTACACATGGGAAAATATGTCGGATAACTCATTCAATCCCAATACATGGGAGTTCTCTGCCGAATTTGCCAAAGGCACGCAAACAGCAACAAGCTGGTGGGCCGAATATAAATGGACAAGGGACTGGCAAGCTATTTCGCGCAGCAACTCGTTGCTTCGAGGTCTGGCATCGAACAAAACACTGTCGCAAACAGACAAAAATTCGATTATGGCCGAATCCCGATTCCTAAGAGCCTTATTCTATTACGACTTGATTTGCTTTTATGGAAGAGTTCCTCTTCTGGACGAAAATTCACCGATGGAAAATCAGCCTCGCGAGGAAATATCTAAAGTATTGGCATTTATGAACGATGATATAGATTTTGCAATCGACAATCTAAAACACTCATTTGGAGGCGAATCAGCATCTAAAGGCGCAGCTTATATGCTGAAGCTACGCATTGCTCAATATGAAAACAACAATCTGGCAGTAATAGATGCAGCTAAAGAAATTAAGAAATTAGGGTATACTTTATATCCCAATTTCTCAAAATTATTTCTAGAAGAAGGTACAACGGATACATCTAACAAAGAGATCATCTTGAAGATAAATTATGCAACCGACCTTCGTTCCAGTTATATGACAATGCTTTGGTATCACTGGAATTCTTTTCAGACGACTTTGCCTATGGTAGAGTGTTTCTTCACCGCCAATGGACTTCCGATCAAGACACTGGAAGCGGACGGCGGCGGTTCTATACCTAAAGATGCGTCTTATGATCCCGATCATCCTTTTAGCAATCGTGACCCTCGCCTGCATATGTCCATTCTTTGTCCCGGATCGGAATATCGATTAGACGCCGAATCTCGTTACCAGGCAAATTGGGTACCTGCCAGTTGGGCTAATATATCGGGATTCCGTCCTAAGAAAGGAGCCAACGAAAAACTGGCTAATACACAAAACGATGGTTGTGACAAAATAATAATGCGATATGGCGAAGTGCTATTGGCATGGGCCGAAGCCGAAAACGAACTAAACGGACCGGCCAATGTATATCCGTTGATAGACGAATTGCGGAACCGTGTGGGGATGATTACGCTATCGGAGTCTCTGCCAAATCTGACTAAGGAAACAATGCGTGCTTTGATAAGAAACGAACGCCGTGTCGAACTTTTTCACGAAGGACAACGCTGGCTCGATATTCGCCGTTGGAAGATTGCCGAAAAAGTAATGGTAGATGCCATTGGCTTAGATGTGTCTAAACTAAAATGGTACTGGAATGGAAATGTTACCTCCGATTGGAAATACGAATCTATAATTATCGACAAACGATCTTTTAATAAGGATAGGGACTACCTTTGGCCAATCCCTCAAAAAGAGATAAATGCCAACCCTATGATCAAAAATGATCAGAATCCGAATTATTAATATGTGATGATATGAAAAAGATAATACAATATACAGCAATATTCGCACTGATACTACTTACTGCCTGCGAACAAAAAGTAGAGAATGTGAATCCTACATGGGCACGGGCAATCTATCCGAACGAAGGAGCAACTGTAAAAATCGATTTTTTCAAGCCCGATGCACTTCAGACTTTTACTTGGGAGACAAGACCCAATTCTACTTACAAGATATATTTCGATACGGATATGCATTTTCAGAATCCTTATGTTTTCGACGTAGGATCCAAAGATTCATTGAAAGTAACAAATCAGGAGTTTCTGAATGTATTACGAGAGGTATGGCCCGATTTTACAAGTATCAAAAGATTTTTTTGGAAAGTAGAACAAAACACCAACGGAGAAGTATTTACCACATGGCGATACTTTAATGCAATACTGGCAGTAGAAAGTTTTGTAGACAAACGGGATGGTGAAGAATATGAAGCCCGACAGTTCGTCTTGAACGATGGATCGTTGATGACCATCATGGCCGAAAACCTACGGGCAAAAAAATATTCGGATGGGACACCTCTTCCTCTTCCATACAAGGGGGCTTATACCAGCGATCCGATATACAATGCTAAGGCCGGAGGATATTATTCGTGGGCGACAACCGTTCGCATATCGTGGGATGAAGCTAAAGCAGCAACACTCAATAAAGAAAATATACAAGGAGTATGCCCCGATGGTTGGCATGTACCTTCGTTGTCCGAGTTTGATAAACTACGAAGATATTTAGGAACCGAATCGGGAGGGAATCTGGTAAAAGATCCATCTTATTGGAAAACGACAGCCAACATAACCAATATTACAAAGCTAAACATTATAGCATCTGGCTACTATTGGCACGAAGGCGTCGGGTTTATAACACAGGGGCTGGACGATGGAAACCCTTTCACCGGATTCTGGAGTTCTACGCCATACCTCAAAGGACAGCAATTTGCATGGGGTGAAGCGGCATTGGATGAGGATAAGAATAAAGCAACGCTAATGTCTATGTACGATGATGTAGAAGGCATTTATCTGCAAGGCTATTCAGCTATTCCAGGTGTAGAAAACCGTTGCTACCCGATAAGATGTATTATGGATGAAATAAAGTAACCTAAAAAAGAGCAAGATGAATATTTACAGACTAATATATGTATGCTGGTTATTAGCACTACCCTTGTTTGCAACAGGGTGTCATGATTCTTCGGTCGATAATCCTGATCCCCAGGAAATAGATAATAGCTTCTATCCAAAGCGGTTCTACATCGATCCCGAAAACGGAGCTTATTATAATACCGGACATTCGCCATCGCAACCTTGGGAAAGCGTAGACCGCATTCTCGAACGGACATGGACACCGGGAGATACAATATTGATAAAAAGAGGAACCGTATATAATGGTACGATTACCCTAAAAGGAAATGGAACACAAGAAGCTCCTATTGTTATCATGTCATATGGAGACGAGAAGCTGCCTCTACCCGAAATAAACGGAGGTGGCACTAAAGACGAAACAATCCTGATACGCAATGTGCAATACTGGGAATTGCATAACCTGAAAATAACCAATAAGGGGACGCAACCTCGTGCCAAAAGCGTTGGTATCCGCATTGTTGCCGATAATATACCAAATGGAATAATGAATCACATACATATAAAAGGGTGTACTGTACAGGATGTATACGGTACTAAGACACACCATCTGGAAGGAGGCGGAGCAGGTATTTTTTATTACAATGTATTGGAAGGTAATATTCCCAGCAGCTTTAATGATATTGTAATAGAAAATTGCCATATCAAAGATTGTCAGCGTGATGGATTGACAGGATATGTATCAACCGGTGATCGTAGCAAAAGAAAAGCAAATACGAATTTCATTTTTAGAGGTAATCTATTCGAAGGTATTCCCGGCGACCAGATTATTGTAAACAGTTGCGACAAGGCAATTGTAGAAAACAACATCGTACGCAATTGTGCCGAAGGAGGATGGTCACCCGAAGGGGCTTCGTTCCGAGCCGAAGCATCAGCCGGATTGTGGTGTATCCATAGCGACGAAACAGTGTTCCGCTACAATATAGTACAAGACCACAAAGCCACATGGGACGGACAAGCATTCGACTGTGACCAAAACTGCCAGAATACACTTTTCGAATATAATATCTCATACAACAACGTGGGTGGATTCTTCTTGCTTTGTCCTGCCGATGGTGCTTTCGATAAAGGTTATGCTACCCATAAGGGTACTATTGTACGATATAATATAAGTATCAATGACGGCACGCGCGACTATGTAAAAGAAAATGGGTTGACCATATCGTCTGCCATCGATGTAGTAGGACGTGTAGATGGTACATATTTCTACAACAATACAATAATTAAAACAAAATCGGCAACACAAAATGCCGATAATAGTGCCATTACTTTCGACAATTATACCAACATCCCTAATTCGTTAGTATTTGCCAACAATATATTTTACAACACAACAGGTATAGCCAATGAGTTTTGTAAACTAAACGTAGGTTCTCTGAGCTCGAATAAAGGAGTCATTTTTCAGAACAATTGTGTATATGGATATTCTACACCTATACCGGGTACAGGCTCTTACAACAGTGGAAATATAACTATCGATCCTAACTTTGTTAAACTAGTTACCGACTTTGTTAACTCGAACAATCTGGTAGATAAAGATCAAATATTGAATGGGCTGAAATTGGCTACCGGCTCCCCTGCTATCGCCACCGGAACCACCGTTTCGGACGGAGGATTTTATCCCGTAACGAATGATTTCTGGGGTGTTGCTGTCGGATCAAGTAAAAATATGGGAGCATATAACCACTAAAAAGACAATATCATGAATAAAATGATAAGAAATGCAATTTTGGCAGTTACCGGTATTCTCATAGTATTGGTAAGCTGCAATACCGAAAACGATTTTTATGAAGTTGGGCGACAACCTGTTTTTCTCAAATACCCTTCAAAGGATACCACATGGGTATTAAATTACCAAAAGCCCGACTCGCTCTATCGTTTTTCGTGGGAGTCGAAGCGAAACTATATTGAATACAACCTTGTATTCAGCCTGAGCGAAGATATGAGTACTCAGAAAGTAGAAGTAGCAGCAGGAATTAAAACAGACTTCTATCTCACAACCATGCAAGTAGATTCTATACTAAGTTCGATGAATATTGGTATAGGAGAACAACATACAGTCTACTGGTCTATAGATGTTGTAGATCAGGAAGCCGGCTGGTGTGACGAGATCAGGAAGTTGACGATAACCCGTTGCGATTTACCTACAAATGTAATCATGTTGGATAGTCCCTCCAGTTTGGCTGAACTGACATTAGACAAGGCTAATCCAGAGAATCTTATAACATTTAGTTGGACTTGCCAAACAGAAGTGAAAGATTATGTTCTGGAAATGAGTTTCGATAGCAATTTCGATAATGTGATACAAATAGAAAATGGATCAGAAAAATCACATGAATTCTCAAATAAATATTTCGATGACATGCTCAAAAATCATGGAGTAGCACTAGGTCAGAGTATTCCGCTCTATTGGAGAGTTAAAGGAACAGGGAATTTGAACAATCCAATTGAAAATAGTGCCGAAAGAGAGATTTCGATAAGACGTTTTGCCCGCGATCCGGCTCAGGTGACTTTGACAACGCCTGCTGAAGGCAGTACAGTATTACTTGCTTTAGAGAGTGCTTCAGATATGTTCCAGTTTAAATGGTCATGTGATACCACAGGAGTAAGCTACAAAGTGAAAGTATATGATAAAGAGTTGAATGTATCGGTGGAATTCGATGCCGGAAGCAATAAATCATATTCAATTTCACAAATAGATTTTGATCAACTATTAGAACAAAAATTTGAAATGGTTGCATCACAAAAAAAGAAAATGTATTGGGAGGTTATTCCAAACGATCCTTTACGCGCTGTTTCGAAACATACCGGAACTTTTACTGTAAGACGCTTTTTGGCGGTAACGGCTGCTCCTAAAATCAAATTGACAGCATTACCTACTGATGCAACGGCCTATACTCTCAATGTATCGACACCGACAACAAACCTTACTACAGTTAATTGGGATTGTTCGGCAACCGGAGTTACGTATGCCATAGAATACAGTTTGAACGCTGATATGACGCACTCGAAAGTGAAGGAACTAACAACGAACAAAACAGTCGGTTTCACTCACAGTCTGCTTGACGATATGCTATCGGACTTAGGAGCTTCGTATTGGACCAAAACTGTTTATTGGCGAATAGTAACAACTGTAGCTGTAATGACCGAACCATCGGACATACATAACATGAAATTGACAGGTATGATAAAACCATTGGTAGACAAACGAGACGCCTCTTTTCCACAAACATATCCGGTGACGAAAATAGGGAATAACTTCTGGATGGGAGCAAACTTGCGAGCTACCAAATACAGCGATGGCACAGCCTTCACTACTGTAGATTTGGCTTCGAAAACCTATACGGGAGGTGCTGTAACAGATGCGAATGTGATTGGGCAATATTATACATGGCCTACAGCACTGCGTACGTGGCAGTCGGCAGGTTCGAGCGAGAACAGTATTATACAAGGTGTGTGCCCTGATGGATGGCATGTATCCACACTTGCAGACTGGAATGCCTTGATAAGCACTTTGTCTCCGAATCCGGCCAAGAAAGTGAAATCGACACAGTATTGGAATAATCAATGGGAAGTGACAAATAGTAGCGGTTTGAATTTAGTTCCCGGAGGGGTATTCTGGCATGGCAATGTAGGTGCCCCCGACAACGCCGACAGTGGAGGCAAATCCGGATATTGGACAACGACTGTAGGCTCTTCTACGACAGCCTACATGGTAGAGGTATTTGATTGGAATTCGGATGACATTGTTCCATGGCACTATCTGTCTCGTCCATGGAGCGAAGGAGATGGCACAGCTTCGAAAATGGTGAATGTGCGTTGTGTAAGGAATACGAATTAACGATCTTATAAATAATAGAAGATCCGTTTTCTTCAATCTTTTTTGCAATAAGGATTGAAAGAAAACGGATTTTTTTTATCTATACTAAAAGGCTTTTTTGATAGCGATACGAAAAAAAGTAACAATAAAAAACATGCTGAAAAGTGTCACTTTTGTCACCTTTTTTATATTCGTCTTTTAGTTCTGTTATCTTGTAAGTGATAAACTGGCTGATAATAAGGGAGGTAATTTAAACTACATCAGGGTTACATGAAAGTGTACTTTTCGGGCGAACGATTCTTTTCTCCTACAAAAAGAAAGAGATTCTTCGCTACGATTAGAAGGATACAGATAATAGAATAACTAATAACTGTTTACTGCTGTTTACGGAACTCGCTAGGAGAAACACTGTAGAACTCCTTAAATTGACGGCTGAAATGATTCGGATTGCAATACCCCAGTTTGTATGATATTTCAGATGAGGTTAGATCGGTGGACAAGAGCAGATGCTTAGCATTGGTCATCTTAATATTCAGTATAAACTGAGAGGGCGTCTGATCTGTCAACCGCTTGATATTCAGATATAATTGAGTACGGCTAATGTTTGTATGCTGTACTAGTTGATGAACCGAAAGATCGGGGTCGGTGAGGTTTTCATTTATATATTCGGTCAGCTCCTTTATAAATATCTCGTCTGCATTATTAACCTCTGTCTTATCGATAGTTAATTGATTAAGACCCGAATAATAATCGCGAAGAACATTTTTTCTTCTCAATATATTATCGAGTCGCAATATCAATTCCTGAATATTAATTGGCTTTTGCAAGAATGCATCCGCTCCCGATTGAAATCCCTTCATCCTGGCCTCGCCGGATAGCTCGGATGTGATTAGAAATACTGGTATATGCTGAGTCTTCGGATTGCTCTTCACCTGACGGCAGAAGTCATATCCATCCATTTCGGGCATATATATATCGCTGATAATAAGATCCATATTCTGAGATTTCAATAACAACAGAGCCTCTTTGGCGGTGGATGCTATCAATACATGAAAATAGTCTTGTAATTTCTTTCGAAGCATTTTTCGTGTATCGCTATCATTATCAACTATTAGTATCTGAAATTTCGTAGAGCTGTTTTCATTGAACAGGTTAGTTTGTTCCTCTATATACATCGTATTATCTATAATCTGATCCAGAATATTATTTCCGTTAGACGACGTGCTAATCTCCATTTTATCATCTTGGCTAATAGGGATCCTCACTCTGAATATATTCCCCTCGTTTTCTACAGCCAATACCGACAGTTCTATATTCAGCAGTTTGGCAATACTATTTACAATAGCCAGACCTATACCGCTATTGGGATAAGTACTGGAAGTATCTGTACGATAATAGGGCTCAAAGATGATGGATTTTTGCTCATTGGAGAGACAAGCTCCACTATTGAAAATATCGATAACTACAACGTTTTCTTCTCTTTGTATTTTCAGATAGCACCTTCCTCCTTGCTGAGTATGTTTGAATGTATTACTCAACAAATTGCCGACCAACATTTCCACCTTGTCGGCATCAAACATCATAGGGAGAGAGTCTATTTCGGTTACAAATTGATGATCTATTTCCTTATGTTTATATAGCGGAGTAAAGGCCTCATAAATACCTTCGACAAAAGTTATTATATCGTATTTCTTTATCTTTATCGAAGCATGCTGAGACTCCATATTGCGGAAATCCATCAATTGATTGATCAGATATTCGAGACGTTTTACATTCCGCTTGAAGATATTGCTGTCGCTATCCGGCTCGTTACTAATAGGTATTATTTCGTTTTGGAGTGTCGAGATAATGGCTAACGGTGTTTTGAATTCATGAGAAATATAAGTAAAGAAGTCTAACTTCAAAGAGTTCAATCTGGTCAATTCGTCTTGTTTGCGTTTAGCTTTGTTGATAATTTCTTTCGTTTGCCGCTGCCTCTTAACAAATCCACTTATAAGCCATAAAATACCAGATAATAGGATGATGTATAATACAATCATATGCCAACTAAGCAGGAATGGAGGCCTTACATTTATTTCTATTTCCTTTGTAGCCAAAGTTTCTCCATCTTCTGTTATTAATTTTATATGAAGGATATATTTTCCTGTTGAAAGACCGGTAAAAGTAATTTCGTTTGATGCCGGATTTACCTCATACCAATCACTGTCAAGATTTTTGAGCATGTATACACACTTGTAGGGAATGCCCTGATCAGGAGTGAAGTCGATGCTGGAAACGAGGAATGAAATAAAATTTTGATGGTTATTGAGAGTTATTTTCTTCGTGTTATTTATATGCTTTTCCAATATATCCGATTCTCCGGGTATAACCGAGTTTTTGAATAGACGGAAGTCTGAAATATAAAGCTCGGGGGGCTGTTTGTCTTGTATAACTATATCTTGAGGACGAAAATTAATTAACCCATCTGTCGTGCCAAAGTAGATAACTCCATCTTTGTCAATATAAGAAGACCGTACATTAAATTCATTCTCTCCCAATCCCCATGCCAAATTTATTCTTCTTACTTTTTTCTCTGGCGTAATTCGAAATATTTCATTACCTGAGGTCAACCACAGATTTTGACTACGATCTCCTTGAATGTTGGAAATACTATTATAGAGCATCTTTTTGTCTGAAATATAAGTGGTGAGAGTGTCATTGTCAAATAACAAAATTTCCCCTTTGGCCGTACCAATCCACAAACGACCTTGCCGGTCTACATAGCTACACTGAAACTGATTGTCCTGATATTGTGGATAATTGAATTTTTCGACTTTACCCGATTTTATGTCGAAACGAAAAAATGAGTACAGGTCTGTTATATAAATATAATTTCTATATTGGTAAATATCCGAAAATGCATAATCTTGGGATGTAGCACCTACTATATTGGAGAAAATATTTTTACCATACATATATACGTCTACACCTTTGTTGCTGGCAACAATCAGGCTATCGCTATTGAGTGAATATAGGGCATATACTTTGCTACCGACAAGCGATGTCTGATCGTTTTGCTGATTGATATAATGAGTTATATTTCCACCCGATCCAATTTTGTATAACCCTGTGGATAGCGATCCGGCCCAAACATTATCCATCCCATCCAATTCAAGAGAAACAATGTTGTCATTTATTTCAGCATTACTATGGTTTATATGCTTTATCAGTTCTCCTTTTGCATCCAGAAGACTTATTCCCATGCAATTGGTTCCTACCCAAAGACGATTGCTTTTATCTTTTACGATACCATTGGCTGTGACGACCCCCGTCTTTTTACTGAAGTCGGCAAGATTACTGAACTGTATATTGGAGTTTAGTTCTTTGATATAAAAGAATCCTGTAAAAAAGGTTCCGAGAACCATATTCTGATCTTTCGTCTTATATATATTTGTTATAGTTGTGGTCAAGGTTATATTATAGCTATTCTCAAGCATATAGTTTTTGAAATAGTTGTTGCTATAGTCATACACAGCTATGCCGCTATTGTGCCCAATCCACAGGCGGTCGTATCTATCCTCATTTATACTGCCGATATTCTCTACTTCGTTGATATTATAGGCCGACATCAAGTTTTCTTTTCTGAAATCATCAAAAGCTCGATTATACCGATAAAGCCCATCTTTTACAGTACCAATCCATATCGTTCCTTTCGAATCGGGGTATAAGCAGATTCCTATCAATGGAGAATGGTCGGAACTCGTAAGTTTATAGGATTTTATAATATTGAATTTTGTGTCTATTTTATAAACCATTTCGCGATGTAATGCCCACATACTACCAAATTTGTCTACACTCATTATATGGTATGGCACATTCTTCTTTATCAGACTCAGCTTCCCTTCATCGAAACTATAAATAGAACCATTGGCTACAAGTATAACCTGATCGTTGTACCGAAAAATAGATGATGTATATTCTATATCCTTTTCTTCACATGTTATACGCGAAAATGTTCCTAAATCATAATTATATGCTTCTACATATCCTTGGGTTCCAATTAGCATTTCCTTACCTGTATCATACAGCGAATAGATATACGAACCCGAATATCGCTGAATAGTAGTAAGATGATTACTATCGTATATATTCAAGCCTTTGGCTGTTCCTATCCATATCCGCTTATAGATATCATCTGATATAGTGGTCACATTATTATTGACTATGCCATCATTTTTGCTAATATGGATATAGTTCTTTATCACGTCATCTACCTGAGCCGATAAGCAAATAGTGAGACAGAAAAAGAAGAGCGTAATGCAATTTCGGAAAATTATGATCTTCATGTAAGTAGGTTAAATGAACAAAAATGCATTCTTACTTATAACCCGACTAAAAATCGGAAAAGAGAATTAAAAACAGATATTGTATGTACAAAATCTTAGGTACTAAAGATAGAATATAGATTCGGAATACATAAAACACATTTATATATATTTGTTTAGAGTAGGTGCATATTTGTTTAATTTACACATACCCCTATATTACACTTAGTTTTATATATACTTTTTATACTCATAGGTATAGAGTATAGGGCGTTATGTAAATACATTTGTTTCCGAAGCTTAGAGAAAACTCAAGTATACATTATAAAAAACCTTAGAGTAGATATAATCATGAATAACAAAAAAAACAGGATTGTCCTGACCGTTTTTTTTCTTTTAGCCGGCATATCTATCCATGTAAGTAGCCATACTATAAAGGTTTCGGAATATGGTATTCGACCCAATAATAAAGAAAACTCAATCCCTCTTTTAAAAAGACTTTTAGAAGATAACAAAAATCACAAATCACTAACATTGATATTCGAAAGGGGACGATACGATTTCTATGCAGACCCAGTCAACCAGAGTAATGACAAAGCTACAATTGCATTCGATTTGGAGCTGATGAAAAATGTTACGATAGACGGAGACAGTGCCGATTTTATCTTTCATGGAAAAGTAATGCCTTTCTATATCTATAAGTCCAGTAATATCCATCTAAAGAATTTCAATATAGATTGGGACCGTCCATACAACTCTCAAGCTAAGATAATAAAAACTACAGACGAATATATGGATGTGATTATTGACAAAAAGGAATATCCTTACGAAATAGTGAATGATTCTATCTGGTTCTTGGGCGAAGGATGGCGCAACGGAATTGTACCTCAATACACCAATCTGTATGATGAAGATACTAAAAATATTATTTATCAAACTCGCGACCGTCCCTTGGGAAATGATCTATACAATGCCAAAGTTAGCTGCTTAGGTGAAAATGTGGTTCGCTTCCATTTCAAACCCTTGATAAAGCCCAAAAACGGAACGATAGTTGTGTTTTTCCACGGCACATATATTACAAATGGAATAGAGGTGAAAGAAAGTATCGACACCAAGCTGGAAAACATAAACATATACCACACTCTGAGCTGCGGTGTACATGGATATAAGAGCGAAAATATCAGCCTGCTAAATGTGCACATCATAAATAATGAAACGAAAGGCAGAGCCTTTAGTACCATAGCCGATGCAACGCACTTCAACGGATGTAAAGGCCATATCCTCTTCGATAATTGCTCGGTGAGTGGTGCGGGTGACGACTTTATGAACATACACGGAATGTATGCCAAAGTCTCTAAAATACTAGACAGTAAGACTGTCATGGTTGCCCCTAATGGAAGATATATAGGCTTCGACCCCAAAGCGAATGCATGGGCTTTGGATTCTGCTACAATGCAGCGTAATTATAAGCTAAGAGTGATGACACAGCATCCTCAATATGATGAAAAGAACAAACTGGAAGGCTATATTCTTACATTCGATCGCTCGATAATAGGCAAAGTAAAAACAGGTGACCTTCTGGAAAATAAAGACCGTACCCCTACCCTTACTGTTCGCAATTGCAAAATGCTAAAAAAGAATCGTGCACGATCGATTTTAGTAACAACACCGGCGAATATACTCATCGAAAATAATTACTTCAGTTCTGCCGGAGCTGCCATTCTCATCGAAGGAGATACAGATTTGTGGTTCGAATCGGGTGCTGTAAAGAATGTGGTGATCCGAAACAATGTATTCGAGGATTGTTATACATCGGGTAATAATATTCAAGACAATCCATGGGGATGGGGCGAAGCCGTTATATCTATAACTCCTTCAGTTCGTCCATCCGGAGATGATTTTCCTGCATATCATCATAATATACGTATCGAGAAGAATATTTTTAGACATTACGACTATTCTATTCTATTTGCCCGTTCGGTCAATAATCTTAGCTTTACTAACAATGAATTAATAAAGACAAACACTTACCCTCAATTCTATCGGAAAACAAACTTGTACCTCGATGGTTGTCGCAAAGTAACGGTTGGAGGCAATAGATTCTCTAATGATTTCCCCGGGAAAAATATTATGATAAAACACATGCGTCTTACGGATATTTCTCAATTCGGAACTAAATTGACAATAACAGAAGATAAATAAATGATATGAAAAGAATATTACTTGCAATTCTATTTCTTTTAACCATGGTGATGGCTAAGGCAACAGATATAGACATAATTCCCTATCCGCAATCTATAAAAATGAAAGATGGCATTTGCAATTTAGCTCTTGGCTTTAATATTAAAGGAGAAAAGCAAAATCAAGATTATCTGAAGAATGTACTCATTTCAGATTTTGCTCTATTACCCAATACTAGAGGAATTGCTATAGAGCTAAAGATAAGTGGTAAAATAGATAGGAATAACGAGGCGTATCGGCTCACGATATCTCCAAAGAAAATCAAGATCGAAGCTTCTACTCGAAATGGTATCTTCTATGGTATCCAAACCCTAAGACAATTGATAAAGGATAAGCAATGTCCATGTTTAGTTATCGATGATAAGCCTGCGTTCCAATGGCGTTGCTACATGCTTGACGAAGCCAGGTATTTTCAGGGAAAAGAAACCGTAAAACAATTACTGGACGAAATGGCCTTACTCAAGCTCAACAAATTCCATTGGCATCTGACCAACGATTCAGGTTGGCGTATCGAGATAAAAAAATATCCTCTTCTGACCGAAATAGGATCTGTACGCGATAGTTCGCAAGTAAACAGCAATGGCAAAAAATGGGCTAGTGAAATTTTTGATGGCAAAGTTCATAAAGGCTTTTATACTCAGGAAGACATAAAAGAAGTCGTCGATTATGCGAAGAAGCTATACATCACTATTATCCCTGAGATCAGCATGCCCGGCCATGCTTCGGCGGCAGTTGCAGCTTACCCTTGGTTGGGGACATTGAATGAAAAGATAAAAGTTCCCGAAAAATTTGGAGTCGTACAAACCGTATTCAACCCTGCTGATAGCCGAGTAATCGGTTTTTTACACGATGTTTTGAAAGAGGTCTCCGCCCTATTCGCCTCAGATGTAATCCATATAGGAGGTGACGAAGTAAAATATGACCAATGGATAAACTCGCCGAAAGTGACCCGATATATGAAAGAATATAACTTAACCACATATAGCGATGTACAAGTAAAATTTACGAACGACATATCCAATTTCATAGCTGATTCGTTGGGCAAACGTATGATGGGCTGGAATGAAATATTAGGAGCTAATGTACACGATTGGTCTACAGCTGAAAACGCCAGAACAGAGCTATCGCCACAAGCCATTATTCATTTCTGGAAAGGAACTCCCGAAAATCTGTATGAAGCAATCAGAAGAAGCTATCAGTTGGTCAACTCTAATCACGAATATACATATCTGGATTACACCTACGAACTGATAGACCTGCCCAAAGCATACAGCTTTAACCCAGCGCCGGATACTTTTACAGCCAAACAAAAAGAGCAGATATTAGGATTAGGCTGCCAAATGTGGGGAGAATGGACTCCATCAAAAAAAGAAGTGGAATATCAAACTTATCCACGTATAGCTGCATATGCCGAAGTTGGCTGGACCAGCAACGATAGAAAAAACTATGACCGGTTCGAAAAAGGATTAGATTTTTTTATTAACAGATGGCATAATAAAGGGTACAATATCGCTCCATTATCCGAAGTAAATTCGAAAAAATAAATATAAGGTATGAATAAGGTTTTAGCGTTAATAATTTGCGTTTGCGCGAGTCTGGCTGCTTCGTGTACACAAAGGGTAACTGTTGTAAAAATACCACTCGATGGCAGAAATGATTACACGTCTATTGTTTTAGAGGTTCTGCAACAAAATAAAACAGGGAATCTGCTTCTTGAATTCGAAAAAGGAGTGTATAATTTCTATCCCGAAAAGGCAAAAGGAATGTTTGTCAGCGTTTCGAATAACGACAATGGATACAAAAAGATTGCCTTCTATCTCAATGAAATGAAAAATGTCGAAATCAGAGGAAATGGCACTGAATTTTTGTTTCATGGATCAATTGTGCCATTCTACATCAATAGATGCTCTGATGTGTCTGTATCGGGTATTAATATCGATTACAATACTTCATTTATACTCGAAGGTAAGGTTGTGGCAAACAATCCGATCAACAAAAGTATCGATATAAAATTAAGAGAAGATATCAAATATGAAGTAAAAGGAACACGAATGTTTTACAACGGTTACGATTGGTCTCAACCATTAGGGCAAAATATTGTTTTCGACCCAACAACAAACGCTCCCTACTACTATACATCTAAATACCTACATCTCGACTGGAAAAGAGAACTCATAGCCCAGGATTTAGGCAATCATACTATCCGTCTCTCTGGTTTTGAAGCGGTCGAAGTACCACCGATTGGTTCAATCTACATAGATAAAGGTCCATACAAGAAAAACAGAATAGTACCGGGCATAATATTGCATTCATCGTCTGCCATCAACTTATCCAACATAAATATTTATATGGCAGGAGCAATGGCTCTCATTGGAGAGAATACTGAAAATGTGACTCTGAAAAAATTCAATGTAAAATTGCGTGAAGGCTCGGGGCGTTATATATCAGCATCGGCTGATGCTACGCACTTTGTGAATTGCCGTGGAACCATCCGGTTCGACGATTGCATCTTCGAGAACATGCTGGATGATGCCACCAATGTGCATGGAACATATATGATCGTAAACGAATTTCTGTCGGATGATTGCATCGCCCTACAATTCGGACACTTGCAGCAAGAAGGATTCTCATTTGCTTCAATCGGCGACACGCTACAATTGGTGGATCGTACGAGTCTATTACCGGTGAGCCGATTCGTTGTAAAGGAAGTAAACATTATAAATGATGACTATTGGATAATCCACACTGAAAGGCCATTGCCCTCAGTAGACAAATCTATGCATCTGGCCGTAGAAAATATAACAAATACAGCATCTTTAGTGATGCAACGCTGTACAGTGAAAAATAACAGAGCGCGGAGCATATTAATATCTACGCCAAAACCGGTTTTGATAGAAGACAACTATTTTGATTCTATGATGGCAGGAATCATTATTGCGGGTGATGCCAATTCTTGGTTTGAATCGGGATATGTAACAGATGTCGTGATCCGAAACAACACATTCGTGAATATGGGCAAAGGTGGTGAAGCACCACAATCGGTATTGCAAATTTCGCCGGAAATATCGAAGTCCGAAAGATCTAAAGGCTACTATCATGGTAAAATTGTATTCGAGAACAATCTGATAAAAACATTCGATTCTCAGGTCATATATGCCCTGAGTGTGAACGAACTTATAATAAAAAACAATAAGTTTGTAGAAACTAACGATTACAAACCAATCTTTGAAGGTTTATCATTTATAGACGTTCAAAACTGTAATAGTGTAGCTATTGAAGGCAATTCATTCGAAGGTAATCGAGATGTAGAGGTAAGTGCTTCGGAATGTAAAAATGTTGTTCTGAAGAAGCAAAAAGGTTTCAAAAAAGATATTGTGAATAAACCCAATACGTTCTTTTACCAACAATAATAACTAATTATGAAGAAAACCATATATACAATCACAATTACTGCTTTAATATTATTTTCGGCATGCTCAACTAAATCTGTAACGAACAAATACTTCACCCCCGGCGCAATATGGGTGGACAACAATAATATACATATCAATGCGCATGGAGGAGGTATTCTATTCGATAATGGTGTATATTATTGGTTTGGAGAGCATAAAACCGAAGGAGAAAATGGCAATTTGGCTAATGTAGGAGTACATTGTTATTCATCTACGGATTTGTATGATTGGACAGACGAGGGCATAGCTTTGGCTGTAATGCCTTCCTCGTCGGGCAGTGATATAGAGGAAGGTTGTATTCTCGAAAGACCCAAAGTAATAAAAAACAAAAAGACAGGAAAATATATAATGTGGTTTCATCTCGAGCCTAAAGGAAAAGGATATAAAGGTGCTCTGAGTGTTGTTGCTATAAGCGATAATGTAACAGGGCCGTATACTTATATAAAAGCTGTACGCCCTAATGCGGGTCATTATCCATTGAATGTTCTGGATATACATAAATTGGACAGTCCAGCTCTCAATCTGAGTTTCGATGGAGGAAGCTTACCCGGAAATGTAGATACGCTCAATATATTAGGAAGAGATATGAAAGAAGGACAGATGGCTCGCGATATGACTTTATTTGTTGACGATGACGGCAAAGCCTATCATATCTACTCTTCGGAAGAAAACAGCACTTTACATATTGCCGAACTCTCGGATGATTATTTGTCTCATACAGGCAAATATGGAAGATTCTTTGCTGGACGCTTCATGGAGGCTCCGGCAATGTTCAAGCACAAAGGCAAATATTATCTGATGATGTCGGGATGCACCGGTTGGAACCCCAATCAAGCACGTTCGGCCGTATCGGACAATATATTTGGAGAATGGAAGGAATTTGGAGATCCCTGTATAGGAGATACAACACAAACAACCTTCCATTCGCAAAGCACCTATATTCTACCTGTTCAGGGTAAGCCTGACACCTATATCTATATGGGTGATAGATGGAATCCAAAAAACGCAATAGATGGAAGATATATATGGTTACCCATTACATTTGACGGAGACCGTTTCACTATCAGATGGAATGATAAATGGAAAATAGAAGAGTAATGAAATACCTATATCAAGTTTTTATAGTTGCCTTATTGTTGTTGGCATTACCGCAAACAATAGATGCTCAGGACAAAATAAAGATTGGTGTACTGACCAATGGAGAAGGCAGTAATATTAATTGGACAACCTCCTTGCCCAAATTTGATGTAGTTGATGCCAGCGTCAAAAGTTTCCTTGTTAGTCAACAAGGCTGGGAATTGGACAGAAGGCTTCTGCGAGAGAAACCCGAATTCTGTATTCTATACGGGGGACTGCCTGATATACTTTTGCAGCTTTCGGTGAAAGATATATCGGGAGCATACAAATATTTATGCTCTGAGATGATAAAGAACAATATTAAGCCAATTATAATAGCTACGCTTCCTGTAAGAAATCATGTAGCTATCAACTCCTCTATATATCAACTGAACAGAGAGTTAGAATCTTATGCAGCACAAAACGAAATATACTATTATTCGGCAGAAAAGGGGCTAGCTCATGAAGGAGAATTACTCCCGGAAATTTCGGATGATGGATTTATGCTTAATAATAGCGGTCTCTCACTATTCGCTAATAATATAGCTGCATTTATAGATGATGTTATTGCTCTGAAAGAAAACAGGCTTGTACCTCTTTCTACCGCACACAACCTAACCAGTAGTGCTATTGACAATATAATGAAAAACTCTCATTCAGAAATAAAAATTGTGATGCTGGGAAATTCCCTTACAGCAGGCGGAGGAAATTGGAATGCCCGACTGAATAGAAACGATACTCATAATGCCGGTCAAGGAGGATATACAACAGGACAGATGCTATGGCATATGGATAGAACTGTTATTGATACGCACCCCAAAATATGTTTTGTGATGGCAGGCATAAATGATTTGTTCAACAATATAGCCCCCGATGTTATATATCAAAATCAAATACAGATCATTAATAACTTAATAAAAGGCGGAATAAAACCTGTGATACTACTAACGCTTTATACACACAATAATCTATCTTTGGCTCAAAAGATAGATTATATCAACAATAGGATAGTTAGCTATTGCGAAAAAGAGGATATCGATGTAATCAATTTGAATCCTATCTTAGCTTCAGAACAAAGCCTAAAGGCTGAATATACAACAGACGGCACACATCTCACCGAGGCTGCATATCTCATATGGTCAAAAGAGTTGTTACACTATCTTGCAATCAAAGGCATAAAGTAATTGTAAAACATCACTAGCTAATAAAAGCTTCAATATGTTCTTCTCCTTTGACCATGTTTATGGCAAACGGAAGAAGTATATCTAACCGCTTCATTGTTTATTTTTTATATTATTTACTGCTATTAAAGTTTTGCAGTCTATAATATTTTCAAAATCTTTTCCGAGCATAATCATACCACCTTTAGTACCAATAAAGAAGATCGCAACCATTATCATAGGTTTTATCGGCTCTGCTGAACAAGTCAAAATAATAGCTAATTTTGTAAGAATAATAAAAACATTGAAACCCGAAATACGTTATTTCTGTGATCCTGTTATGGGTGATATTGACAAAGGATAGTACATGGGATCGGATGTTCCGAAATAGGCAAACAGTCCTGAAGACAATAAATTATAATTCCATCTCAGAAATAAAACAAAAAGGGTTAGAGAAATATGTGTAAAATAAAATTTATTCGTACTGTAGGGCTTCTTGTTATAAAAAATGACAAGCTGCTCCTAGCATATAGTAATAATAAAAGAGCATGGTATTTGCCCGGAGGAAAAATTGAGACTGATGAATTACCTCAACAATCTTTAGTGAGAGAAATATGGGAAGAACTAAATCTCAAAATAGATGTTAAGTTGCTAAAATACTATTGCCATATTACTGCGCCCGCATATGGTGAAGACGAAAATCTGATAATGGAGCAAGATTGTTATTTATACGAACTGCACGAAAATATATCGCCGAATAATGAGATTGGAGCTATCAAGTTTTTTGATAGTTATAGCTATGAACAGGAACCTGCACAAGTTATAGGTGTACTTCAGATATTTAAAAGACTAAAGGCTGATGGATTAGTAATCTAAAGAGAGGTCCCTGACAGAAAATATTGTTCTTATAAAGAGATAAATTTACTAAATACAATATATTCTAATCGACAGCCTCACACTTCTCTCTGACTACGGTATGTCCCCAGTTGTTTATCGCTTCGAGAGCAGGCACGAAGGTATGTCCAAATGGAGTGAGTTTGTATATAACTTTTATTGGAGGCTTTTCTCCATATACAGTTCTTGATATCAATCCCACTTCTTCCAGTTGTTTCAATTGGAGGCTCAATGTCATCTCGGTTATATCCGGCATTTCCTTTCGCAATTGGCTATAACGCTTTTCTCCATCTTTTAAGTAATATAATATCACTACTTTCCACTTTCCTCCAATCATATCCATTGCCAAACTGACTGTGCAATGATACATTTTTCCATTAAATTCAATATTCTTTGCCATATATCCAACCTATCCATTATGATAGTTATTGCAAGGTAAATTACTATAATTAGTTTTGCAACTAAAATTATTATAGTATGGCATTACTTATTTTAGCTCATCCCAATTTTAATAAATCGATAGCAAATAAAACTATTGTAGAACGATTGCAAAAAAGTAATTTGGATATAGAAATTCGAAACTTGCACGCTCTTTATCCTGACTTTAGTATTGATGTGCAAGCCGAACAGGACGCTTTGTTGAGGCACAATACAGTCGTGTTTCAGTATCCGTTTTACTGGTACAATATGCCTGCAATCTTAAAGCAGTGGTTTGACTATGTATTTGTTCATCAGTTTGCTTACGGTTCACAAGGTGACAAATTGAAAGGAAAGAATTTTGTACCGAGTTTTACCGTAGGTGCATTTGAAGACCAGTACAGAACACTTCAAAAGCATCATTTTCGGGTTTTAGAATTTTGTAAAAATCTCGAACAGACAGCATATTTTGCACAAATGAATTACATTGACCCTGTATATTTTCATGGAACATCCGGTGTGTCCGGTTATGGTGAGTATGAAATAAAAAACAGGGCTGAAAGACATGCGGAAAAACTAATATCTCTATTGTCTGAAATGCAGTAAAAAAGTTTAGCAACTCTATATGCAAAATTGTGAATAACTCTTGTCAGGCCTATTACTTAAATCATATCTCATAGTGTAATAGAAAGCAAGTCAAGTAAGAGATATAAAGCTTCAATTATTATAGAAAAAGTAATTAAAAATAATCAGAAAAATACGGTTGATTATCTGGTATTATTTGTTCTAGGACTTCAACGATATCATTATCTGCCTGAAGTCGTTCAATCCGATGCAGATATGAAGGACTACGATACGACATAAGCATAGTTGTCAATGTTTGAATATCGAGATATACAGGCTTACCTACAGCTTCACTTGTATGAGTAAGCCTGTCTTTATCATTTTTAACTAAGCCAAACGCTCCCCTATTCCATTCTGCAATCGAATCGGAAACTACAAAGTGGAAAGGAGTAAATACATCCAGGTTTTTAAACGGAAAATTATTAAGAAATTCAATCACATCAACTATTCTAGCCATATAATAAGGTTCGATTGTCTCTTGTATCTGTCCATCATCCAAAAAGAAGTGAAGAGGATCATTCTTGTATATATTTCCTTGTACCTCTTCTATCATTGAGTAATGAGCATAGACAAAATTCCATAGACCTATTCTTGCTTCTTGATTTAGATATATAATATCTTTGATATGAAATATATCTTCTTCTATCCAATATAAGATATATCCTTGCGGAATGTCATCTTTATCATAATAAACAGCCGCGGTTCTTTCCTCTTCATTTTCCCATCTCCAATATTCCTCCCACTCTTGTGTAGCTCGTATTAAAGCCCCGTGGTTGCTCCGTGCAAATTTATCATAGACTGAGATTACATCCGGATGGTTAACAGATAATCTTTCAGCAAAGCCTTTTACCGCAATGTTTTTGGGTATCTGGCTATCTTTTATTGTAAAAGTCAAATGATCGGACATTATCTCCCACCCTTTACGCCGATAATAAGGGATAGAATAGGGATACAGATAAGAGATCCATTGTCCTTTATTTTTCATTATTTGTAGACCTGATTTTATGAGATCATTCATCAAACCAAGGTTTGCATATTCAGGATATGTGCCTACTCCTGTTAACCCTCCCATTGAAAATTTTTTTCCATGAATATTTACTTGACAGGGATAAATGCATAATTGAGAGACTAGCTGATCATCATTAAACCATCCAATAACATCTGCATTCTTGAGAATGGGACGTTTAGACTTTACAATCTCGCCATCCTTATATCCACTTTGCAGGATATCGTTATTAGTTACCTGAAATACATAACGCAACAGTTCATTAAATTGGTCTATATATTCTAAGCCAAAAGGTTTTAAGATTAAACGCTCCCTTATTTTGTTTCTTTCCATAACTGGAATTATGTTATTTATACAAAGATCTTAAGTCTTCTTATTTAACAGGATACAGAAAAAAAATGTTTACATTATATCTACACTGTAAGAGGACAAAAATAAATAAATATTCCGATCTCTTTCCTTTAAACTTAGCCTAATTAGCCCATTCTGCATTTACTAATATCGGAAAATGATCTGATGGAAATTTACCGATATTATAAGTATCAGTTAACATTCCCCATCTTTTTGTCTTAAAGTGCTTACTGAAATAGATATGATCTAATATTTCGTTGTTGCTTATAATAGCTCTATCTAAATTGTCTAATTCTTCAAGAGGCTTTCCCCAAGCATTATATGAAGAGTTATTGGCATACGGTTGTTCAACATCATAATAGGTATCTCTTAAGACTCCCGAGTTATTAAGAAGCTGAGCCCAAGAACTATCCATTCCTCCATTTAGGTCTCCCATAAATATCACGGGATTATCCCCTACTATTTCTTTGATTTTTGTTAATATCAATTTACTACTTTCGTTGCGTGCATAATCTTTTTCATAATCATAATGAGCACTCAAAACGAAGAAGCTCTTACCTGATTTGATATCCTGTAATTCAACCCATGTACAAATACGATTACAACAAGGAGCATCCCAACTTTTAGAAGGTACATCAGGGGTTGCAGACAACCAGAAGTCTCCATTACTCAGTAATCTGTATTTGTCTGTTTTGTAAAATATTGCGGAATGCTCCCCTTGTCCGTTACCATCTCTTCCCTCCCCGTAATAATCATAACCGGGTAGAGCAACTTTCATATCCTTTAATTGATTCGGTAAAGCTTCCTGAGTTCCAAAGAAATCAAAATCGTGATACTGTACTAACTTTGCAATATACGGAAAGCGATCTTTCCACATATTACCCACATCGGATGAATTGTCATTTCTAACATTATACGTTCCGACATTAAATTTTTGTGCATTTAGAGTAAGGGCAGTCATGAATAATACTGCACTAATAAAAATTTGTTTCATTATTAAATTAATTTGAGAATTAAAGGTAATAAGTAAATATAATTTCTTGATGATATATTCTCAGATTATAACTTTCTATAACGGTTTATGCAATAGAACTGATAAAAAAACTTATATATCGATACATATGATAAACTATGTTATTATGAGTTGTAACCAATCATCAGAGTTGGTGCACTTGATACAAACTACACTTTTATCACTTAAATAAATGTAACAAATTCTCCATCTCAGCCCAATATATATGAGTATATCCTGCAATTACATTTTTGTAGCGTAATAGCTTTGTATCTACGGGAACCTCCTTTGCATTATACTGCTGTGTTATACTTTCCATGTTATTTTCAATATGTGAATAATGAAATTCGTGTCCTCTAATAGTTATACTATTATATTCAAATTGACGGTATCCTAATTTAAGCTTCATGTTTTCCATTGAAGCCTTTTGCTTGAAAATATCTACCATTGGATATTCTATACCATCTTTATCTGCGATAGATGAAGACAGATACATCATTCCACCACATTCTGCAAGAATATTACCTCCATTTTCCGCATAATCCTTAATAGCCTTATGTAGCAGTTTATTTTCGCTTAGCTGTTTTGCATATAATTCAGGATATCCTCCCGGGAAATAAACAAAATCTGACTTTGGCAAATATTTGTCTGTTAAAGGACTAAAGAAGGTCACCTCTCCTATTTTTCTTAAATATTCTATATTTTCATGATACATAAAATTGAAAACTTCGTCGGCTGCAACTGCTATTTTCAGACTCCGAGAAGCATGTTCGTTAATTCGCTGCGGTTCTGAATTTCCTAACTCAACTTGCGTATATGATAACAATTTATCAATATCAATATGTTTTTCTACAATTGATGCGGCAATATTAGCAAAGTCATCTAAAAGAAAATCTTGATCGATACTTAATCCTAAATGACGTGAAGGCACACTGAGATTTTCATTTTTAGGCAGATAACCTAGTGGAACTATACCAACATCGTGGCAAGCATCCGAGAGAAATTTATAATGGCTTTCGGATCCTACATAGTTAAAAATTACTCCTATAACATTTATCTTTTCATAAAACTTTTTGAATCCATACAATAATGGAGCTGCTGAATATGCCATAGATTTGGCATTTATAACCATAACAACAGGGATATCCAATAATCCTGCAATTTCGGCACTACTTCCTTTCATTTTGTTATATCCGTCAAATAGCCCCATCACTCCTTCAGTAATGCAAGCATCACTTCCTGATGCGTATTTTGAGTACAGATATCTGACGTGATTCTCTGATGATAAGAATAAATCCAGATTGACAGATTTATTGCCAGAAGCCATATCGTGATATTTCGTATCTATATAATCAGGTCCGCACTTAAATGGTTGTACCTTAAGACCTCTATTCTTTAATGCTCTTAATAAGCCTAAAGTAACTGTTGTTTTTCCTGAACCTGAGCTTGGCGCAGCTATGAGAAAACTGGAAATCACTTTCATGAGTAATCTGGTTTTATTTTCAGCAAAAGTATAAAAAGCCATCAATGAAATGAATTTTACCAAGAAAATATATTTTTTAAGAATTCTTTTTAATCCTATTTTTTTTCAATTACCTTTGAAGCCGCTTAGGTGATGTATTCAGACATTCGTCTGTTGCATAAAAGGGAATTCGGTCAGAATCCGAAACAGTGCCCGCTACTGTGAATTCCATAAAATTTTGAGTATCACCACTGCCACTGTCACAATGATGGGAAGGCCTCTCAAAATGGAACAAGTCAGGAAACCTGCCTAGCATAAATTAATAGATATTCCCGGGGTCAGGAATATAATTAACTAACATTATACTTCTTTTTTAATGAAACTAAGAATTATGCTAACAGCATTGCTATGCTGTATTGCAAGTATTTCGTTCGCTCAGTTGAGCTTGCGCGGAAGAGTCGTTGATGAAAATGAAAAGCCGATCGCTGGTGCCAGCGTATGGATTGAGTACACAACCATTGGAACATCCACAGATTTGAAGGGAGAGTTTAGTCTTGAAAAAATCCCGGAAGGTAATAATCTTCTAAGAATTAGTGCACTGGATTATAATGGAGCTCGTGAGACAATAAACAGATCTAATGACAACATCCTTATTCGGATGAAACATTCACCTCTTAAACTGAATGAAGTAGTAGTAACAGGTACCGGCACAATCAACAAACTTAAAAACTCACCCGTTGCAATAGATGTTATTTCTCAGAGGGAACTCCAAAACACGAATATTCCTACATTCGAAAACGCTATGATTGCTCTGAATCCTTCCATGTCATTTACTCCTAATGCAATGGGATCGTACATGCAACTAAATGGATTAAGCAATAGATATATACTAGTGTTAGTTGATGGTAAAAAACTTGGTGGCGATGTCGGAGGTAACGTAGACTTGAATCGCATTGATATGGGAAATATCAAGCGGATAGAAGTTCTGAAAGGAGCTGCTTCTTCTTTGTATGGTTCGGATGCAATAGCGGGAGTTATTAATATTATAACCAATAAACCAAAAGACTTAGTAAATTTTTCTACAGAGACACGCTTCTCAGAGTATGGACAATTTACTCAAAATGCTAATCTATATCTGAATGTTGGGGGCTTCTCTTCGTCTACTTCTTTTCAGCGGAATCAGGCTGACGGATGGCAACTAAATAAAAAGGAAATAATAAACGATAAAGAAGTAGATACGGATAAACAAGCTATGTTACGCTTCTATTCCGATGTTTTTAGCCAACGTTTTGGTTATAAGGCGACAAAAGAATTGAGCATGTATGTAGAGGGAAGTCTTTTCGACAAAAAATTTAAACGCCCCGTAAGTGCTTATGGGTTCGATATGAAATACGTCGACTATTCATTTGGTGCCGGTGCAAAGTATTTACTGAAAAATAATGGCTTGATTGCATTAGACTGGAATACTGACCGTTTCGAATACTTTAAAGCTTACCTGAAAGAAACCAAAGACAAAAACGGTGTCACATTTATGCCCGGAGATGAAGAATTTGTGAGAAGGCAGAAGTACAATAATATAAATCTGAAAGGTACATTCAACGCCGGAAAGTTCAATAAAGTAACTGTAGGTTCAGAGTACAAGATAGACAACCTATATGCTCCGGCAGATAGCATCGGAGGTTCCAGAAATGTTTATACATTGGCTTTTTATGCTCAGGATGAAATAAATCTTTTCGGAAAGCTGAATATTGTTCCCGGGGTCAGATATATATACAATGAAACCTTCAAAAATAGGGTCACACCTAAAGTCAGCGCAATGTATACTCTTCATGATTTCAATTTCAGAGTATCATATGCTACAGGTTTCAAAACACCTGAATTGAAGCAGCTATTCATGAAAACTGAAGTTACGAGCAAAGGTAAAACTACTTTAAGTGTAGGGAATAAAGATTTGAAGCCTGAAAGTTCAATCTATTACTCTGTCAATGCTGAATATATAAAAGATTTCCTTTCATTGGCTGTTACTGGCTATATTAACAATCTGAAAAACAAAATCGATACTTATGAAATCGAATTAACACCCGAAGAAATAGCTGAAGGATATAATAAGAAATCATCGTATCATAATATCGGAAGATCTCGTATTCAAGGTGTAGACTTTACTTTTAATTCATACCTTGGTTATAACCTTACCTTAGGAGGAGGGTATAGTTATGTGAATGCCAAAGACCTAGATACAGGTAAGCGTCTTCAACGTATAAGTCGTCATACAGGAAATGTTAACCTGAATTGGTTTAAAGATTTCGGGTTATTCAAGTCAAATTTTAATTTAAACGGACGCTTGCAAAGCCGTAGATATTATGACGATGGTGATGATGCACGTGCTTATCAATTATGGAACTTTGCTACACGTCATACATTCAAGAGTATAAATGGTCTTGTGTTTGAACCGGGTTTAGGTATTGAAAATATCTTTGACTTTGTAGATGATAAACCTTTCAACCGCAATTATGCGACTTTATCACCCGGACGTACATTTTATGCCAGCCTGAAAATTAAGTTTAGTAAGTAAGACTGTTTATGAAATCTTCAAACTTATTATACCTCTTTGTTTTCTGCTCAACTCTTTATTCCTGTTCTTCGATCGGGAATAAGGAGAATGAAAATATTGAAAAATATCAGCTAAGACATGCTCGTGGATTCAATGTAGAAAAATATGAAGATTACAAATTGGTAACCGTACGTGACCCTTGGGATACAGTGCGTACTCTCTATCGATATATATTAATTGATCGTGATAAAGAAATTCCGAAGAACCTGCCTGAAGGAACTATCGTAAAAGTACCATTGCAAACTGTGATCGCTTTTTCTACGATTCAATGTAGTATGTTGCAAGAAATAGATGAGCAGCATCGTATAACAGGGGTCTGTCAGGCCAAATATATAGACCTGCCTTATATTCAAGAACGATTGAAAGTCCGAAAGATTATAGATTTGGGCAGTATGCACAAACCCGATGTTGAACAATTAATCAATCTGATGCCATCTGCACTTATTGTATCAGCGATGGAAACCGGCATGGGCTATTTGGATAAGTTAAGAATTCCTATCATTGCTACTACTGACTATATGGAAGATACTGCTCTCGGTCGTGCCGAATGGATACGCTACCATGCATTGTTTTACGGAAAAGAAGCGCTAGCCGACTCGCTTTTCCAAGAAACAGAACGCAGATACAATGAAATAAAAGATAGGGTAAAGGATGCATCTAATAAACCAACAGTATTCAACGACCTGAAATTTAGTAAAACATGGCGGATTGCTGGAGGAAAAAGTTATCTGGCAAATCTGATACGTGATGCCGGAGGCGAATATGTTTGGAATGATGATAATTCAACCGGATCGACACGCTTGTCTGCCGAAATGGTACTCGACAAAGCAGGATTGGCTGAGATCTGGCTGTTGAAGTACAATCGAGAAGAAGATTTCACATATAACAGGCTGAAACAAGAAGATAAAATATATGCCCAGTTTGGTGCTTTTAATAAAAAACAGATATGGGGATGTAATACCGGCAAAGTCCATTATTTTGAGGATTTGCCGATCCATCCCGATTCTATATTGAAAGACATGGCAAAAATATTTCATCCGAATTTATTCACAGATAATAAATTAAGCTATTTCAAATCATTAGATGAAGAGATATTATGAAAAGGATTTTACTATATATTATGATACTATTTACCACTGTTGCAACATTTGCACATAGTGGAGGTAGTTACGAGCATTCTGATATTTTTAAAAGTATGCAGGCAGACGATAAAGCTGCTATTCTGATAGTTCACTTTGGTACTACTCATGACGATACTCGCGAACTGACAATAGAAGCATTAAATAATCAGGTGAAACAAGTTTTCCCTTCTATTGAAGTAAGAGAAGCATATTCTTCACGTATTGTTATCAAAAGGCTTTCGGAACGTGGTATCTATAAAGTGAATCCATTAGAAGCTTTAAAACTACTTCATGCTGATGGATACACACATATATTAATACAATCTTCCACTGTTATCGATGGAGTGGAAATGGAATCTTTGTACAAGAATGTAGAAGAAGTGAGCAGACTGTTTAAGGATGTACGTATAGGTATGCCATTGCTTTATTCTCCACAAGACTACGAAGATGTTATAAAGGTTTTAACCGCAGAAAATAAAAAAGATGTGGCATATATATGGGTCGGACATGGAACTTATGATGCTACAACAGCCCAATATGCGATGCTCGATTATATGCTTAAAGCGAAGGGATATACAAACTGCTTTGTAGGAACTGTAGAAGGCTATCCCGAATTTGATGATGTTTTAGCACAATTAAAGGCTTCGGGCTTGAAAGAGGTTGTTCTTATGCCATTTATGTTTGTAGCGGGAGAACATGCAAAGAATGATATTGCCGGAGATTGGGTCGAAAATCTTAAAAAAGAAGGTTTATCTGTAACCGAAAACCTTCAGGGGCTAGGAGAAAACCCTAAAATCAGGGAAATATATTTATCTCATCTACAATTTATAACTACTCATCGTAAAGTCGATATAATGGAGAAAAAATCCATATATGAAAAAACGGGAGAAAAGATAACACTTGAATACTAATGGTTTATCTATAGAACACTTAAAAAGCTAATATTTTTTACTAATATTTATGAAACGTATACTTTATATAATAATTATCATAATAGTTTCCGTGAATACTTTTGCACAGAACAAAAGTATGACCGATACTGTATATTCTATCCAGGAAGTTGAGATATTCGGAGCATCCAAAAAGAAAGTAGAGATAGGAAAACTGAATGTTCCTTTACAATATCTACCAATGTCAGTAAGTACAGTTTCTTACAAAGATCTCGAAATAAGAGGAATCTCAAATATTGAAGATGCTGTGAAATTTTTACCCGGTGTAAGAATGAACACCAGCTATGGAGCCTTTCAGACGCTCTATGTGCGAGGTATGACTTATACGCCCATTATGATTGACGGAGTAAGAGATGAGCGTACTATGATAAATTCGTATCCCTTTTCAGATCTTACCAATGTAGAATCTATGGAACTTTTGAAAGGGCCAGCTTCTGTATTGTATGGGCACTCTGTATTGGGAGGAGTATTGAATATTGTAAGGAAATCTCCTACACCCCAAACTGTAGTTAATATGAAAATGTCGTATGGCAGTTGGAACAACAAGCAGGCAAATATGGATTTTGGAGGTAACCTTGCCGGTCCTCTGAATTACCGTGCAAATTTTAATTATAGCGATCAGGATGGATGGCGTGCTACAGGTAACAAGCGGCTCTCCGGATATTTAGCTCTTGGTGCAGATATTGATGCGACAAGCAGGATTGATGTAAGAGGTAGTTTTCATCGCGACTGGTATGGTACTGAAACAGGACTTCCTCCTGTAATGATGGCCGATGTATATAATGCTGATGGTACTCTTTACTTGAAGGCAGGGCAAGAAATCCCCAGATTAAATGAAAAGAAGAGATATAATAATGAATCAGATTTTCTTAAAAACAACGGATGGGATATATCAGGAAAGTATGAGAAAAAATTTAGCAAGTCTATGAAACTAACAAATTATTTATCATACAAGTACGATGACATAAATTATCTGGGAACAGAAGAGCTCAGCTATCTGTATAGTATGGATCCTGTATATAAACATTATATAGATAAGGGGACTTACAAGATGTATATAAATCTCGACTCTGTTCAGCTTACATATCCTTTGCGTTTTTCTCATATAGCTAAAACTTTAGGTAATCAACTAGAATTATCCGGCGATTTTTATACAGGGAATATCAAACACAATTTCATTGGAGGCTATTCATTTTCTCAAATGTTTCGCAATTCATATACAGGATACAATAATGCTCCAGAAAACGATAAATTCAATCGCGAATACGATATCTATGGCCCCGGAATATACTCTATTATAGCTGTAAACAACCCTCAGAGCATGGGGTATATGAAATCAAAGTTTAGTAAAGCAATTATAACCAAAGATTATACACACGGAATCTATTTTCAGGATTTAATAGAGTTTCACGAAAAATTCAAATTATTGCTGGCTGCAAGATATGATATGTACAAATATATGCGTACAGGGGCAAATACTTATGATGGCATACGTGAATATCACAAATCAGAGCAAACTCCATATAGTATTGCGACCAATTCTGCATTTACATACCGTGCCGGAATGGTATTTCTACCTATATCTGAGCTTTCTATTTATACATCGGTAGCATCGTATTTTCGTCCTTCTCGTACATTCTCTGCTGCAAATACAATTTATCTGAACCAAAATGGTAGTGAAATAGATATTGAAAGCGGGAAAGGGATCTTCGATCCGGAAAAAGGTTATCAGTTTGAAGCAGGTACCCGATATACTTATAAAAGCATTTTACAGGTATCAGCCAGTGTTTTCTACATTCGTAAGAATGATGTTGTAAGAAGTTTCGGACGGTTAAGTGTCGGCTCAGATGCAAACGGAACTCCTGTAATGAAGTCAATCATTGGACAGGTAGGAAGTGAAGAATCTAAGGGATTCGATATTGAAGTGGCTATTACGCCAACTCATTTTTCTTCTTTCAATTTGGGATATTCTTATACAGATACAAAAACTCTTGATATACAACCCAACAAGTATGTAAGCATCGATAGCCAGAATATAACATTGGTTCCTCATAATACATTTTATGCATACGGAAATATTGTTGTTCCGAAAGGAATTTTCAGAGGTTTGTCATACAACCTGAGCGTATCTTTTATGGATAAGGTATATACGAATTATGCTAAAAGTATGTCTTTCTCATCGTACTGGCTGACAGATATGGGTATTTCTTATCCTTTAAAAAACGGTATAAGACTTTCGGGAAATGTAAATAATGTATTTGATAAGAAGTATAGTAATCAGGCTGTCTATGGTACACAACGTGTTCCGGGCATGCCTCGTAATTTTATGCTATCATTGGCATATAGCCTTAGATAATTATGTTGAAAAGAATATTATACTCTACACACAGAATACTGGGGACTATTCTCAGTATTCTGTTCGTTGTTTGGTTCCTGTCTGGATTTGTCATGATTTATCATACATTTCCTCGTGTATCCAATATTGATAGATATGCACATATGGATATCCTACCCCGGAATATTCTATCTCCAGATTCACTTGTAAAATGTTTACCTGAAGGAACAACATTCACCAAACTATCGCTAAGATCGTATGCCGGAAAAGCTTTTTTTGAAAGCATATCGAAAGAAGGCACTGCCGAAATATCTGCGGATAGTGCAGCAGTATCGAATAAGATAAAAATAACACCATCTTTTCCTCAGATAGAAGAGTATGCTAAAAAATGGTGTAATGCAGATATTGTAAAAGTAGATACTCTTCGCGAACTTGAACAATGGATTCCTTTTAGCTATCTAAAAAAAGATTTTCCTATTTATAAGTTCTATTTTGGAGATCAGGATAAACATCAACTTTATATCTCTTCGCAAACAGGAGACGCATTGCAATTTACGAATAAAGATAATCGTTTCTGGTCATGGCTGGGTGCAATCCCACATTGGGTATACTTTACTTCATTAAGGCAAAATACAAAACTCTGGACTAATGTTATAACTTGTTTATCCGGCATAGGCTGTTTGGTCTGCATTGCAGGTATCATCATCGGTATACGTTCGTACATCATAAAGCATCGTAAAAAAAATAAATGGGAAAGCCCATATCGAAAATTTGCATATAAATGGCATCATATCATGGGCTTTATTTTCGGGATATTTGTTTTCACGTTTACATTTAGTGGAATGATGTCTTTAAACGATGTTCCAGATTGGATTGCGAAAGTGCACAATCCATCTATTGAGGAAAATATGCTTCTACCCCACCCTGTTATTCTTCAGGACTACAAACTGAATGTTCAAAAAGTTGTAGAGGCTTATTCGGAAGAGATAAAGAGTGTAGAATGGGCGTATTTCGGACAAAAACCATTATACAAGATTATCGTAGGAAAGAAACTGTTAACAATAGATGCTTCGGAAGATAGTCTTAAACTTTTAAACCTGAAAGAACCTGATATAAAGGCTAATCTGGCTGAGGTTCACATTGAGCCGATGAAAATATCATTAATGAGCAAATATGATAACTATTACGTCGGCTTAACAGACCATCTACCATTACCTGTATATAAAGTAGAGGTGGCTGATGCTGACAACAGTACTTATTATATTAATCCTAAAAATGGGAATATTCGATATTTTAATACCAACAGTAAGGTTCACAAATGGACTTATCAGGCATTGCATAGTTACAAAACCGGATTCTTCGCAAAACATCCTATTCTGTGGAACATTACAATGTGGATAACATTGATAGGCGGTACATTCGTTTCTATTACGGGGGTATGGCTGGGAATAAAATATATTATAAAAAAAGTAAGGAAGTTGAAGAAATCTCTTTGTATCAAAGAAAAAGAAGATAAATAATTTTAATATGTCGACAGGAAAAATAATAGTTGCAGGGATAGGTCCGGGATCGAAGGAAGATATAACTCCGGCTGTATTGGATGCCATTCGTATATCGGATGTGATTGTAGGTTATAAATACTATTTTCAGTTTATAGAAGATATTATTAAGCCCGACAGCCTCTGTATCGATACAGGTATGAAAAAAGAAAGGGAACGGGCTAAAGAAGCTTTCCGATATGCAGAGCAAGGTAAAACGGTCAGTGTAATCAGTTCGGGAGATGCAGGCATTTACGGAATGGCTCCGCTTGTTTATGAGATGAAGAAGGAGAAACAAAGCTCGATAGAGATTGAAGTCTTGCCGGGTATTAGTGCTTTCCAAAAAGCCGCCGCTTTATTAGGAGCTCCTATAGGACACGATTTCTGCATCATTTCACTATCCGACCTAATGACGCCCTGGGATAGGATAGAAAAAAGAATTATAGCCGCAGCTTCTGCTGACTTTGTTACAGCAATCTATAATCCTAAGAGTAATGGACGCTACTGGCAGATAAACCGCCTGATAGAATTATTCAGAAAGGAGCGTTCGCTCGAAACACCAATTGGCTATATCCGTCAGGCCGGACGTGACGAACAGCAGATTAATGTGACAACTCTGAGTGAGTTTGATCCCCAAGAAATAGATATGTTTACCATTGTCATTATCGGTAATTCTCAGTCTTATATTTTCGGTGAAAATCATATTGTAACACCCCGTGGATATTACAGAGAAGAAAAGAACGAAGATGTAGGCATCGGACAGGATATAATGATACGCAGTTTCCGTACTATCGAAAGTGAATTGAAGAATAAGAACATCTCATTAGATAAGAAATGGGCTTTACTTCATGCTATTCATACGACAGCTGATTTTGATATGGAAAATATCCTATATACGGATGCAAGAGCGGTTGAAAGGCTTCATTCTGAATTTGTAAATGGCAACGTAAAGACTATTATTACTGATGTTACGATGGTTGCCTCGGGGATTCGCAGAGGGGCTTTGGAGCGATTGAGTATAGATGTAAAATGTTATCTGCATGACGAACGAGTGGCTGAATTGGCTAAGCTGAAAGGTATAACTCGTACACAAGCAGGTATTCGTTTGGCTGTGGAAGAATATCCTAATGCTCTCTTTGTATTCGGAAATGCACCGACTGCGCTGATGGAACTATGCGAACTAATACGAAAAGATAAGGCAAAACCTGCGGGAATAATAGCTG
This sequence comes from Dysgonomonas sp. Marseille-Q5470, assembly GCF_951230145.1. Lineage (NCBI taxonomy): Bacteria > Pseudomonadati > Bacteroidota > Bacteroidia > Bacteroidales > Dysgonomonadaceae > Dysgonomonas > Dysgonomonas sp. Marseille-Q5470. Next base: position 66,425 of record NZ_CATNVE010000008.1, read on the forward strand.
CTCCAGTTGGCTTCGTCAATGTATGTGAATCAAAGCATATGGTCAAGCCTTTTATTGATGTGCCCAAGCTAATAATTGAAGGGCGTAAAGGAGGAAGTAATCTGGCTGCAACATTGATAAACTCCATTCTTACTTTTGATGATGCGGAACAATTAAAACCAGGAAGAGACGTATAAAGAGATAGTTATGAAATTCTATGTAATAGGTATAGATGATAATCAAAGCCAATATTTCAATCTTGATATACTGGACATTATTAATAACCATTCTGTTTTTTCAGGAGGGGCAAGACATTATGAGATTGTTAAGTCTCTTTTGCCTGAAGACTCATCCTGGATAAATATAACAATACCTTTATCTACTGTTTTTGAACAATACAGTAAATATAAAGAAATTGTAGTTTTTGCTTCAGGTGACCCATTGTTTTTTGGCTTTGCAAATACAATTCAACGAGAGATACCGGATGCAGAAATTGTTCTTTATCCGTTTTTCAACTCCTTGCAATTGTTGGCACACCGTTTACTGATACCTTATCAGGATATGCATATTGTCTCACTAACAGGTCGAGCATGGGATAAATTCGATGAAGCCCTAATTCTGGGATGCGATAAGATAGGTGTACTGACAGATAATAAAGAACATACTCCATCTGCGATTATTCAACGAATGCTTGACTATGGATATAATAATTATAAGGTAAGTATTGGGGAATTGTTGGGAAATAAAGAAAAAGAGAAGGTTACAACATCGGAACTAAAAGATATTTTAGATAAAAAATTTTCATTTCCTAACAATCTTATTCTACAAAAGACAACCAGCCGTTACCGTCCTTTGGGTATTCCTGAAAATGATTTCTATCTTTTGGATGGACGTGCAAAAATGATAACTAAAATGCCTATACGGTTGTTGTCTCTTAGTCTGTTGGACTTGAGAGATAAATCTGTCTTTTGGGATATCGGATTTTGTACAGGTTCTGTCTCTATCGAAGCAAAGATACAGTTTCCACACCTTAAAGTATTAGCTTTTGAGAAGAGGGAGGAAGGCAAAGAGTTGATAGAAAGTAACTCCTACAAATTTGGTACTCCTGGTATTCAATCTTTTATAGGAGACTTTACGGATATAGATATTACAGCTCTGCCAACACCCGATGCGGTATTTATAGGAGGGCATGGAGGTAAGATGAACGAGATAATGAGAGGGGTATCTACTGTTCTCAATCCTGAAGGAGTGATTGTTTTTAATTCCGTATCGGTAGATAGTAAAGAGATGTTTCTTCAAGCTATAGAAAATAACAATCTGCAATTGGAACAATGTATTGCTATCAAAGTTGACGACTTTAATACGATAGAAGTAATGAAAGCTAAAAAAATATCAAAATGAAGAATGCTATAATATTAACATCAGAAAGTAGTTTGCAAATAGCTAGAACTATTCAAAACGAACTAGAAAAAACTGTAATATTCACCAAGGCCGACATTGAAGGAACAATTCAGATATCATCTATAAGTGATTGTATAAGTGATATTTTTGATAAAGTAGGATCAATTCTTTTTATTGGAGCAATGGGAATCTGTGTGCGGAGTATTGCTCCATATATAAAAGATAAGCATACCGACCCTGCCATTGTAAATATAGATAGTACCGGGAAATATGTTATCTCTGTTCTTTCAGGTCATGTGGGAGGAGCAAATGATCTGACTCAACGTATTGCTCACATATTGGGGGCTGAGGCTATTATTACTACTCAAAGCGATAATACCAACTTGTGGGCATTAGATACCCTTGGAGAAAAATATGAATGGACAACTACATCAAATACCGCTGATTTCAATGAGCCACTGATTACTTTTGTAAATAAAAAAACGACAGCTCTTCTACTAGATATAAATGATGAAGGAACTCAATATCTTGAACGCAGAGTCCCTGAACATGTAAAGTTATATTACAATTACAAGGATATTAATCTATCTGAATATAAGCTTCTAATCGCCGTTACACCTTATCTCTACCCGCAAACAGATATTCAGACAATTTATTATCATCCGAAAGTTTTACACCTCGGTGTAGGTTGCCGTAAGGAATGTAATCCTATCGGTATCGGTGAATATATAGCTGAAGCCTTAAATAAAAACAATATAGCTATAGCTTCTATTAAAGATATTTCATCGATAGATATAAAGAAAGATGAGCCTTTGCTGAAAGTAGTTCAATCTCATTTTAAGAGTATTCCTGTAAATATTTACACAGCAAATGAATTGAGGGATATTGAAGTTGCCAATCCATCCGAAAAGGTTAAAGAAGTAACAACTGTGGCAGGTGTTGCTGAATCTTCGGCTATAAAAAGTGCAGGCGGAGGCTCTCTTATATTAGAAAAACAAAAGGGAAAACTAAGCGATGGAAATGACTTCACATTTGCTATAGCAATAGATAGAAAGGCAATTTGTCAGGGACATATTGAAATTGTTGGAGCAGGTCCGGGTGATCCTGATTTAATTTCAGTAAAAGGACGTCATTTCCTGGAAGCAGCCGACTTGATTCTATATGCGGGAAGCCTTGTACCTGTAGAACTGACTTATTGTGCTAAGCAGGGAGCGACAGTGCGGAGTTCTGCTTCTATGGATTTAGAAGAGCAGTTTGAGATAATGAAAAAGTTTTATGATAAAGGTAAACTCATTGTCCGTTTACATACGGGAGATCCGTGTATTTATGGTGCTATTCAAGAGCAAATGGCTTTCTTCGATAAGTATAATATGTCCTACCATATTACACCCGGCATATCTTCTTTTCTAGCTGCTGCCGCTGCCTTAGAATCTCAATTTACTATACCGGAAAAAGTACAGACAATCATTCTGACAAGAGGAGAAGGACGAACTCCTATGCCGGAAAAAGAAAAGTTACATTTGCTGGCACGTTCACAAAGTACAATGTGTATTTTCTTGAGTGCGTCAGTTGTAGATCAGGTTCAGCAGGAACTTATGGAACATTATCCACCCGAAACCCCTGTTGCGGCTTGTTATAAGCTGACATGGAAAGACGAAAAGATATACCGTGGAGAATTAAAAGACTTAGCTAAAATTGTCAAAGAAAATGAACTAACCTTGACAACAATGATAGTTGTAGGAGAAGCTATCGGAAATCGCCAGGGATTGTCTAAACTTTATTCACATCAGTTCAAACACTTGTTTCGGTCTTAGATAAAGCTCATTGCCTGATATTACCGAACTCATCAATTAATAAGATATCTAATGTGCCATTGGGAAATAAAGGAATACATACCTGATGGCATCTTCTTACTATCAATGAAAAGAATGTAGCTTTTGTTTCGGGAATAACATCCCATAACTGTCGTGCCATGGTTATTTGTTGTATAGCGTCTATTGTAGTCTCTGAACAACGGGCTTCTTTCGCTAATGTCGAAATAAACTCCTTATTCATAATCACCTTTTTACTATGGGTATCTAATGAACCTTCAGCTAATTTCACGGCTTTACCTATCATTATTCCCATTGTAAGACGCTCGAAGCCTAATTCTGAAGCTGCAATAATAGTTTCACCTATAAAGTTACCATAATGAATAAAAGCCTGTGGAGGCAAATTGGGATATTGTTGTTTCACAAATCGTTCGCTTTTAGCACCTGAATTGACAACCACATTCTTACATCCTAATGCTTTGGCAACCTGCATTTCGCGACGGATTGAGGCTATAAATGCTTCCGAAGAAAAGGGTTTTACAATACCCGATGTTCCGATAATGGATATACCTCCCGTTATTCCGAGTTTCGGATTAAAAGTCTTTAATGCAATTTCTTCACCTTTCGGTACAGATATAGAGACGTCTATTCCTGTCTTTAAATTTTGTTCCGGCAATTTATCCTGATAATGACGCATAACTTTGAAGAGCTCGCGCTTCATCATCATTCGGGGAGTTTTATTAATGGCAGGCCCTCCTATTTCAAGACCTAAACCCGGTAAAGTAACTACTCCAACTCCTTTTCCTTGCAGAAAGCGAACTCCTTTGTGTTCATGAATTAATTGTACAGTAGATACTATCTCGTGTCCGTTAGTTACATCCGGGTCATCTCCGGCATCCTTTATCACAGAGCAACTCGCAAAGTTACCTTCTAATATAGTCGAATGAATGGGAAGTTTTATCCATTCTCCATTTGGAAGAGTTATGCTAATTTCGGTTTGATTTTCCCTGGTCAATAATGCTGTTAAAGCAGCTTTAGTTGCGGCCGTAGCACAAGTCCCGGTGGTGTATCCGGTTTTAAGATCGAAAAAATCAGGCAGAAGTTTTTCTATCTGCTTCCTTAATCCATTCTCTCCATAGACTGATATAAAATCAGGAGATAGAGTCGGACGTTTCACGACAAGAACGGGAATATTCAGTTTCCGGGCTGCGATAACCTTCTCATTGAAGCCACCGGATTCGCCGCTCTCTTTTGTTATGATTGCCTGAGGTTTAAACTTCTCAAAGAGTAAGGTTTCATCTTCACCTTGTTGATAATATAAAACCTGTTCTATTGGGAAATTCTCTTGTTGTATGATAGAGCGTGATTCGTCTCTATCTAATATTCTGAACCAGCAATTATGCTTCTGCCAGTAAGGTTTTAGTTTAGCAACAGTATTTACGCCGGTTAGGGCAAGCAAATTATCTATATTGTTTTTTTCTAGATGTTCAATAGCTTCATTATAAGACCCAAACCAAAGCAAATCTTTTTCATGTTTGGCATAGTTGCGTTCATATCTGATAACCGGGATATTTAATTCACGAGATGCTTGTACTATATTCTGATGCAATACTTCTGCAAAAGGATGGGCTGCATCTACAATTAGCTTTATACCTTTCTCTTTGCAAAAATCTATTATGCCTTTCTCATCTAAACCTCCGGTAATATGAGTGCCATGTGCCGTTTCTATTTTCTGTGATTTGGTTTTGGTTGAATAATAGAAATGCTTGGCTGCACTTTCACAAACGGCGACCACTTTACGGCCTTCTGTCGTTCCTCCAAATATAAGTATCATATCATGATATGGTTTAAGAGTTCTTCTATACTTTTAATTGCTATAGGTAATTGTTCCGGCTTGTACAATAGAATGTTGTTTGCCTTAATTTCGACAGAGAAATCAGATTCAATATCGCGTGAAGCTAAAATCCCATTGCGTAAAAAGGCTTTACGAATCATAGCATATATTTGTCCATGTCCTATAACTTTTATTTGCTTATTAAAATCATTCTCGACTCTAAACAAACCTGTATATTGGTCAAAGACAATGCCTTTTCGAGCAAAGAAGTTGCTCAGATTTCCATCTAAAGATAAGTCTTCGGGAGTACCTATCTGAATCCCGTGTTCACTATCCATCAACCATATTTTGTCTGCTATCTGCAAAGCCTGATCAAGATCGTGGGTAGATAAGAAGATTGTTTTATTTGTTTTGCGAGATAACTGATGTAATAATTGCATCAGTTCTACTTTGCTCGGAAAATCCAGAAATGCAGTAGGCTCATCCAAAAGGATAATCGGAGTCTCCTGTGCCAGAGCTTTAGCAATCATCACTTTTTGGCGCTCTCCGTCACTTAGTGTGTCAACCATTCGCTCAGATAGATTTTCTATTTTTACGAGTGAAATGGCCTCTTCTATTTTCTCTTTATCTTCTAGTGTTAACTTTCCCCAAAACCCGGTATATGGACTGCGTCCTAAGCCAATTAGCTGATAGGATGTCATATTTTTTATTTCGAACTTTTCAGTCAATACGACTCCAATTAACGTAGCTAGCTCTTTTTCTGGATACTTCTCTATTTTTTTTCCATGAATAACGATATCTCCAGACAATTTCGGCTGAAAGGCGGTTAATGTCCTTAACAAAGTAGATTTGCCAATACCATTTGCACCCAGCAAACAGGTAAGCTCTCCGCTGCATATATCAGAAGTGATATGTTCGGCTATCACTTTTACATTCTTTTTGGATGAATAACCTATAGCAAGCTCTTTTAACTCTATTGTCTTTTCTTTCTTATGCATAGCTTTAACTGACTTCATTTTTGCGTTTACCGAATAAGACAGAAATTACAATAGGTGCGCCAATCAATGCTGTTACCGAATTGATAGGTAATGCCCCTTCGAATCCCGGCATACGGGCCACCAAATTACAAAAAAGAGCCAGAGAAGCACCAGTAAGGGTTACAGCAGGCATGAGTATCCGATGGTCGGATGAAACAAAAATAGTTCTGCATAAGTGAGGTACAGCCAGCCCCAAAAAAACGATAGGCCCGCAGTAAGCTGTTACAATAGCAGTAATGATGCACGAACAAACAATAACATAGAGCCGGGCTCGTTTTACATTCAATCCAAGGTTACGTGCATAACCGTCGCCTAAAAGCATCAGATTGAGAGTCTTTATCAATAGGAATGAAAGAGGTATTAATACAATCATAATGCCCACAAAAGTATACACTTGATTACCTGAAACTTTAGAAAAACTACCCAAACCCCAGATTACATAAGCTCTTACATCATCATCGTTACTAAAGAATTTCAGTACTCCAATGATAGCTGTTGCAATATACCCTATCATAACGCCGATAATAAGCAGGATAACGTTTCCTCTTACAAACCGAGAAATAGTTATAATGATAATCATTATAGCCAAAGCACCTGCTACTGCCGCTATAGATATTGCTATCTCGCCAAACAATCCCATCTTGATCAGTGCTGTTCCTCCAACACTACCTGAAAGTAGGATAATAAAAGCTACACCCAGACTTGCACCTGAGCTAATTCCAAGTTCGGAAGGTCCGGCTAATGGATTTCGAAATAGTGTCTGCATCTGTAATCCACTAATAGATAGTCCCGCGCCAGCTACTAAGGCTGTAATAGTTTGAGGAAAACGAGATTTCCAGATAATATTCTCCCAGATTATAGACTCTTCCTTTATTCCGAATAGAATATTCCAAACTGAACCTACCGGTATGGAAATTGTGCCCAATACCAGATTCAGAATGAAGAAAACGAGTATAGAGGTAGAAATCAGTGCAAAAACTATCAGGGGACGTTTCATTTATTTAAGTAATTCGTAATAACCAGGAACATATTCGGGTAACAATGACGGATGAAATATTTTTATCAAATCGGCTAAAACTACTTCGGGCTCTACAGGAGTATTTTCATAGAAAGGTTTCTCTCGCAGATTACAATATATAAGCTTTTTATCCTTAAAAGCTTTAAAATCTGCATATCGAGTATCACTTTGTTTCAAAGCATCGTAAGTGAATGTTCCATCGTGGCTATTCACCATCCGCCAATAGTCAGTATTTGCCCCCTGCGAATAAACAGTTTCGAAATCAACATAAAAACCTCCGGATTCGTTATCATTTTTCATAAAATAATTGGCTCCTGCATCTCTGAATAGTTGTGCCAGATAGCTGTTTCCTCCAACTACATACCAGTTCCCCGAATGTAATTCACCGCTCAACACTGTGGGACGTTCTGAAACAGAAGCAGACAATACTTTTAATTTATTATACTTGTTTTCTATATCATCAAACTGTTTATTGGCTTGTTCTTCTATTCCTAATAGCATAGCAATGAACTTAATCCATTCAGCCTGTCCCAAAGGAGAACTTTCTTTATATCCTAAAAAACTAATTAATGGTATATCCAGGTTTCGAATCGCATCGTATCCCCCTTTTTTGAATGGTGAAACAAGTATAATATCCGGATTTAGGGCGAGAATTGCCTCATTGTCAAATTCACCTTCTATACCAATTTTACTGGTCTTGCCTTCTTTGAGTTGTCTATTTATCTGTTCATTAAAAAGAAAGCGAGTGCTGGTTATCCCCACAACCTTATCCAATGCTTTGAGCTTAATAAAGTTCGATAGTTGCAGTGTGGTCATACAAATTACACTGCGGACAGGTATTTCTATAATCTGATAATCAGCAGGTATGCCTTCTTTGTTACTCCCTCTATTGACCAGAGCGTATTTGTAATGCATATCGCTCTCCCCGGATGGATCGGTTATATCAACTAATTTATAGTTTGCGAAGCTAATCACTTTGAAACCTTTGGCATATTTAATATTCATAGAATCTGCAGTGTTTCGATCTCCGATAGTTTTTGCATTCTTATTTTGATTACAGCCCGAAAATGCAATAACCAGAGTAAATAAGGTAAAAAGTAGTTTTTTCATCCAGATTATTCTTTTGTAATTATTAATAGTGAGAAATAAGGAAACTTGCGATCTATTATTTTATGTATATCCTGCGTATAGAATTCTTTTTCTTTAATTCCTACATTCTCAAAATAATGTATTTCCACTTTATCTATTGAAGACATAGCCTGCTTTATAGCCTGTTCCGATTGAGAAGGTTTCATTATCACGATAGAGTTTCCTGTTGCTATTCTTTTCGTTAAATCATTCGATGATATTATCCCGGGAATGATATGCAATTCTTCTTCTTGTTTGGCTATATGGATATTGGCAAGAGCTGCACAGGCAACAAACGCTGGAATGCCGGCAATACGTTCTGTAGGAATATTTTTTGATATAAGATTATCTGATATATAATGAGTTGAAGAGTAAAATCCTGCATCTCCTTCTGCTACTACAACTATTTTTAATCTTTTCTCATAATGCTTTTCTATAAGTCCAGCAACTTCCTTATAACAGAGTATAGCCTGTGATCGGTCTTTACTCATCGGTACATCAAAAAGAGAAATAACAGAATCATTAATATTCAGTTCCAATAAAATATCACGGCTACGAGATAACATATTTCCGACTGGTGAAACAGTCGAGGGGCAGAGAATAATATCTGCTTGTTGCAAAGCGTTTAAGGCTTTTAGGCTTATAAGTTCGGCATCACCTGGCCCAAGAGATACAAATGTAACGAAATCAGACATATTTATTTAAAATTATTATAGTTACAATCTGCTTAATTCAACAAAAAGTAAGCAACTGAATACCTGTAGTAGTTACAATAAATATGTTTAGAGATACGGATTTTGTATGTTCGTATATTCCGCAGCATACCAATACTGCCTTCAAAAATATGTAATGCCTCATATCTTATTTTATTATTGTAAAAAACTAATAAAATAAAACAACGAGTTTCCTGAAAATTAATAAAATAGCAATGAATACAAGATGTATTGCACAACCACTCCTATCCCTGGAAGCTTGGTGTTTATTTGTCAGATCTGGCAGGTCTTCTGGCTATCCTCCGGTTAAAAGCCTTCCCATTTCTTTCGAAACAGTGGCATGGGATTTTCAACCGATTTTATGAGAAATTACAGCTGCAGGTACAGCCCCGGATTCACACCGGGTTCCCTTTTATTACAACTTCACTATTTTGAAATTGTAATACCGAAATCTGAGTGCAAAGGTATTAATATTTTTTATTTTGAAGCCCAAATTTCAACTTCAATTTTAAGCTCTGGTAAACCCAATGCCTTCACATAAGCAATAGTCATAGATGGGTATATTGTACCAAATAGATTTTCCCATCTTGCGTCCAAAAAATCCCAATCAATATCTTCTGTAGCCCAGATATTGACTTTTATAACATCGTCGGAAGTTAAATCCTGACTTTCCAGAATTTGTTCAATATTCCTAAATGTATTGTATAACTGTTCATTCATACTATCTGGAATAACTCCATAATTATCAGTTCCAATCTGTCCGGAGAAAGTGTATAGAGTTGAATTTTTACGAATTATAGTCACATGTGAATATTTTCCAACAGGCTTTGATATATTCTCGGGATTTAATCTGACGATTCTTTTGATTTTATCACTATTCATTTCAATTTTTCTTTAAATAAGCAATCCAAATACCAAAGCGGTATTTCTTTTGTAATGCAAAAGTATAGGTAGTGTATTATTTGAAATTGGATAAAACCGACAACTCTCAGAAAAAGAAATACAATAGTTCTCGTAAATTGAATTGTAGAAATAATACATCGCTAGCAAATGCTAGATAAGCCATTGAGGAAAGTTAGCTAAATACTCTTTTGAATTTAGTATGAAATTTCTAGGATTAGTTCCTGTAAATTCTTTAAATTCTCTGTTATAGTGCGATTGATCAAAATAATCATATTGATAAGCAAGTTCTGTAAAATTTTCAAAATTTGTCTGACGCAAACAATTTAAACCGTCTTGAAAACGCATAATCCGTGAAAATATCTTTGGTGATAATCCAACAGACTGTTTTATAATTCTTTCTAATGTTCGCTCCGACAAATTCATTCCTAATTGGATTTCTTTAAGAGTTTTTCCATTTTGTAATAATGTCGAAGCATGCACCAACTTTTTATGATTATTTTTGACTCTTTCTATTTGCTTAAGGAAGAAAGAAGAGATTAGGCTTATTTTTTCTTCTAAAGAAATTGCGTTAACAAGTTGCTCAAGAATAGCATCCCTCACAATGTCTTCAAGTGAAATATTTTGATGATTTAACTCAAAAGCATCTAATCCAAAAATTGTTTTTAAAGCCGTTGGTTGCAAATATACGCCAATAACGCTAAAGTATCCACTAACTGTATGCTCCGTATATTTAGAATATTGCCCATATAAATACAATTGAGGTAACGCATGTCCCTTTTTATCAAAAAACAAGTTTGGTTCTTGTTGGAATATTAATGCCGGTAGTCCATCCGGGATAATCTTAAAACATTTATCACTAGAATTATTCTTAAAGTCCTCCAATATCCAAAAATATCGGATGTAATCTTGTAGAGCCTTTATTGGAATAATTTTTTTATAAAACATTTATCTTTATATATGTAAAATAGATAATCTAAAATATGAGTGAATGTTGCTCAATACATATCAATGCTAAGTGAAGGCTATTTTATATTACAAAGATAAATCTTTTAAAATGAATTAATCTTACTAATTTTTAGAATTCAAATGTCACTCCAATGGTAGGGATTATAGATGCACTCGAACGTTTCAAGTTTTTCATCTCGTAACGTTGTTCTTCTATCGGTGCTTGTGGATTTATGATGTTTCCCGTACTTACAATTACATCTTGTCTTCTGAACGAACTTCGTGTTACATTCTGTAAATCGAGGTAAAGACCAAGCATATACTTGTTCAGATAAAAAGTTTTATCTACTCTCAAGTCTAGCTGAGTATATGAAGGGTTACGCAAAGTATTGTATTGAGTATAGTCGAGATAAGGTTTTCCCGAAGCATTCCAAGCCAAAACCAGCGAGGATTTGTCTTTATCGTAAGGAGTAAAAGGTGCTCCACCTATCGACTTTATCTTTGCTCCTAGACTCCAATTTGAATTAAAATAATAGGTTCCTGTAAGATTAAATATATATCCATTATCCCAAGCCGAAGGAAGATACTTGCCTTCTTTTTTTGCAAATTGACTTTTGAATAAAGTAAATGAAGATAAAACATTTACTTTACGAGCGACTAGCCATCTTGCTAATAATTCCACACCATAGCTTTTACCTCTTGCATCCGATACAAGCAGTTCGTTCCCTATCGCTCCGTAGTCGTCACCCTTACTCATCAAAGGAATGCCGTCTTGCACAGATAAAGGCATATTGTTGTAATATTTATAAAAACCTTCTAAAGATATTTCGAAATTCTTTATCGACTGATAATTGAAGCCTGCCGATACCTGATCAACACGCATATAATCCAATCCCTTGTTTACAAACATACCATTGTTATCTTTCAATCCCATTGCTGTAAGAGGTGGAAGCTGGAAATATCGTCCGATATTAGCGTTGGCATTCAAATTAGCTATAAGCCTATATGATAAAGACAGACGGGGCGAAACCTGATTGAATATTTGCTTGGTATTATGTGAATAGGATGCAGCATCTAGCCTTATTCCAAAAGATGATTTGAATCTCTCATTTGTTGAGACATAATCTATATTCGAGAATAAACCCCATTTGAAAAAGCTTAGTTGCGTATCATATTGGAGAGATGTTTCTTCATCATTATTAAAAAACACCTGAAAACTATTATTACTATATTGCACATAATCTATATTTAGTCCAGTATTAATTTTCCATTTACCAAGCGGCGTAAGGTTTTCGAATCTAAGTTTCGATTCTTGTTCCAACGATTTGTATTTTAATCTTAGCATATCAGGGTCGTTATTCAAATTATCCTGATATTTCGTATTACGGTTATTCAGGTAACTATGGCTGAGAGCAAGAGTCTGTCTATTACGTTTGTTGTAATGCTTATAAACTGCCCCCAAGGTAAAAGTTTCCTGCTTTATAGTCGGCAAATAACCCAGTATGTATTCGGCATCTTCGGTAGTAGCTTTATTATTTAGCTTCATATCATCTATTGCACCAACACCTATAAATGTAAGCTCGTTAGTAGGTGACAATTGAGTTTTTATCTTGAACAGCGCATCATTGTATGTTGGCAAGAAAGGGAGTCCTATGAGATCGAAAAGAAGTTGCAGATAAGATCGCCTTATAGATACGGTATATGTTGTCTTTTTACTTAAAGGTCCATTGGCTGTTGCAGAAGCTTCCGATGCACCTAAAGTTCCTTTGAAAGATTGCTTTTCAGGATTTCCATCAGCTAATTTGAAACTTACGACAGAACTTAATGCATCACTACTGTACGAAGGAAAAGCTGCTGTATAGAAGTTTACTTCCTTGATCAAATCTGCACTTATGATACTTACAGGCCCTCCAGAAGCACCTTGTGTACTAAAATGATTAATGTTAGGTATTTCTATACCATCCAGAAAGAAACTATTTTCGGAAGGCCCACCACCTCTTACAATTAAATCGTTTCGATAACCTCCTGGCGAGAAAGCTACCCCCGGATAAGATTGTACAATGCGAGATATATCGCGGTTAGCTCCAGGGCTTTTTTCTATTTCCTGTGTACTTATAACATGTAATCCAACCGGGCTTTCAATAGAACGCCTGAAAGGCATCGGATAAACATTTACATCGGCTAACTCATTCGTATTTTCTTCTAATTCAACGATTATTTGTAAATCTTTTACTGTCAATAAATATTCAGGGGTTTGTTCAACTTTATACCCAACAAATGATACTAGAAGGGTATAAGGTCCGGGTAATAGATTTTCAATAGAAAAACGCCCTTCTTCATCTGTTTGTGTACCAATAGTCGTACCCTTTACTATTATACTGGCATAAGGAATGGGGCTTCTGTCTCCTTTGTCTATGACTGTTCCCTTTAATGAATGCTTCTGCTGAGAGAATACACTAATACTAAAAAGTGATATAAATACAAATAATATCGTTTTCATAAATATTTAATGAGCGAATTAATTAAAACTCACAAATTCAACATTTAGATAAAGAAATTAGTTCACAATTTATACTACTATGAGAGTCTTTTGTTACAAGCATTCTCTTGATAAATTCATATAAGTATAATACGGAACGGTATTATTTCCGTTTTATGGAACGACTTAATGTCATATACCCTAACACTCCGCCTATAATAGAAGCTGCAAAAATACCAATTTTTGCTTGTACCATATATTCAGGATGGGTGAATGCGAGTGATGTGATAAATAATGACATGGTAAAACCGATAGATGCGAGTAGGCTTATACCTAGTAGGTTATGCACATTCATTCCTTCCGGAAAAGGAGCAACCTTTAATTTAATAAGTAAAAGCGTAAAACCTACAACTCCCAACACTTTCCCTAATAACAGACCTAATGCCACACCTAAAGCTATATTTGTGCTGAATAGCTGCTCTATATCAATGTTTAGGGAAACTCCCGCATTCGCTAAAGCAAATATCGGAATTATAACGAAAGTCACTAAAGGATGCATTCTGTGCTCTAAGCGTTGCAACGGAGGAATTGCTTTATTCGTATCTATTTTTATTTCTTCGAGTAGATGTAACTGATCATTTGTAAGTGTCGGAATTTCACTTTTTGGATCGACTTCTCTAAATTTATTCAGGTATTTCTTTATTCGTTCAACAAATAGATTTTCTCTTATTTTGACATCGGCAGGAATCATGAAAGCTGCAATAACAGAAGCTATTGTAGCATGAATACCCGATAACAAGAATGATGTCCATACCCCAAGAATTCCCAATATAGCATAAAACAAAATACTTCTGACTCCCATTTTATTGCCAACAAACATGATAAAAGCAAAGCCGAAACCTGTGGCAAGGCTTATAAAAGAGATATCGGAGGTATAAAAAAATGCAATAACCAAAACAGCTCCCAAATCATCAACAATGGCGAGAGCCGTAAGGAAGACTTTCAACGATATAGGTATTTTGTTCCCCAACAGATACAAAATACCCAGGGCAAAAGCAATATCAGTAGCCATCGGAATACCCCAGCCATGATGGACTTCTCCTGATGGATTAAGACTTATATAGATGAGTGCGGGAACAAGCATGCCTCCTATTGCTGCTCCAATTGGTAAAAGAGCTTTACGAGGATTGGACAGCTCCCCTCCTACTATTTCCCGTTTAAGTTCTAGCCCAACAACAAAGAAAAATACGGCCATCAGGCCATCGTTGATCCAATGATGGATACTATATTCAAAAAAAGGAATTCCATTAAATACAAATCCTAATTTATGTTCTAAAAAATGAAAATAATCTTCCGACCAAGAAGAATTAGCAAGAATCATTGCAATTATAACACTTAGCCCAAGAACGATCCCTCCTGCCTTTTCCTGTAATATAAATTTTTGAATGGGCTGAACAACCTTGTCTATGGGTTCTTTTTTTTCTTCTGTCATCGATATAGTTTTTTATGAGAATGTTTTATCTACAATAAAATGTACCTTAGTTGTAAACTTAAGTAAAAGTCAAAAATAAAAATATTTTTCTACTTCATATATTTTTTAACATTTATCGACATTTAAGATCTTTAATGTTTACGTTCCCTTTTCTAAATGAATTTATCTTCTCTGATAAGACTAACCAATAGACAAAAAGTCGTGATTCATATTATAAATCACGACTTTGTTAGTTATATAATCTAATTATAAATTAATCGTTCCCTTTTATGAATTTGGCAACTTCTCGAACTTCCACACTACCGCCAATTTTGAAAATAGGATTAGCTTTGGCAATCTCTACTGCTTCATCAATTGTTTCTGCATTTATAACTACATATCCTGTTACAATCTCTGTACCTTCTGAATGAGCACTATTTGCAATATTTCCATTCGAATGAATTGTTTTTGCTCCTGAGGGGGATAAGGTATTTCCTTTATCGGATACTTTATTTTGCTTCATTAGACAACTGAACCATTCCATTCTTTCTTTCACTTGTTCGGGAGATGGTTTTATCTCCGAATCTTTATTTAATCTGAATATCAATAGAAAATCTTTCATATCACACATTTTATTAATATTTAAAACAAATACAAATATAAAGATGTCAATAAGAAATATATCAGCACTTTTAGGGCTGTTTTCGGTACTTTTTAAGAAAAGTACTAGGAGAAAGTCCTGTTTTTTTCTTAAAAATTCGGGCAAAATACGAAGAATCTTCAAATCCAATCTGATAAGTGATTTCACTTATATTGTAGTCTGAGTATATCAATAGCCGTTTAGCTTCGGTTATTTTAAGATTAAGTAGATATTGCTTGGATGAGATACCAAGCATTTTTTTACATGTCTCATTCAATTTCTCTTCTCGTACATTTAGTTTGCTTGCATAATGAGAGATTGTATATAATTTCGAATAATCGGATAGAATTAATTCTTTAAATTGCTCTATTAGTGTATTACTTTGATATGTTTTTACCTGCTTCCTTTTGGCTATCCTATATAATAAGCGAGAATAGTACAAGAGCCCGGCTTTTATATTTTCTTCTGATGCATCATCTTTATAAAGCAACTCTTTATTAATATCTTCAAGAATAGATAAATGAAGTGACACATCAATATTATCGATATCAATATAAGGAGAGCTATAGCTCAAATTCATATCTAACCCGGCTAATTGGTCTATAAAAATAATATATCCTTGTACATTATCATAGAAGCTCCAATTATGAATCTGCTTAGGAGCAACGTAAAATACTCTCTGTGGTTTTATTCTGTATTCTTCAGAATCAATCACATAAAATCCACTTCCTTGAGTAAACCAAACAAAAGAAAAAAAAGAGTGGCTATGAGGCCATTCGATCTCTACATTCTCCCCTGATTCGAAATGCCTTATAAAAAATGATTTTGATAAGGCATTATCAGGAAGAGCATCTGCCATAGAGTATTCTTTTATCATAGGTGATTGTTTATACAGGAATATTCTCTGTTTATTTAATACTATATGAATTATAAGAGTCTAATTATAGACTGCCTATAGCAGCAAATTTACACAATTATTGCAATTTTCTTTTATTAAATACTTCTATTCTTTTCTTAGTCTTTTATCCCTTCTATAAGCAAAATAAAATACTTGAGGTAATACTGTAAAAGAAAGAATCATGCATATAATTATTCCACCTACAATCATTATAGCTAGCGGGCGTTGAATTTCAGAACCCATATCGGTAGATAAAGCTGCCGGAAGTAGCCCCATCGATCCCATTAGGGCAATCATCAGAACTGGTCGTACACGTTGAGCAACGGCTTCATTGATTGCTGTACGAAGATTATGCGTTTGTTGTACTTTTTTCTTCATGAGTGTTACCAACAAGATGCTATCTATAGAAACGATACCGAACAAGATAATGAATCCGATGCCTGCCGATATACCGAAGACTGTACCTGTTAACCATAAAGATACAAAACCGCCGATAAATGCAAAAGGCATAGCGCTTACGGCTATCAGCGTGTCTTTTACTGTCATGAAGTTCATATATAATAGAAATATAATCATCAAAAGTGCAGCCGGAATAATAAATGTCAAACGTTTTGTGGCGCGTTGTTGGCTTTCAAATTCGCCAGCCCATACCATTTTATTTTCAGATTTAAGCTTTATATTTTGTCCAACAGCTTTTTGAGTTTCGTCTATAGTCGATCCCAAATCCCTGTCTCGTATACTAAAACCCACTCCTACATAGCGGCTACTACCTTCACGGTAGATAAATGCAGGCCCGGTAATAAAATCAATACTAGCTATTTCTTTCAGCGGGACTTGTTTGCCATCCATTGTCGGGATAAGAATATTCCCTATTTTATCTTCATTGTCCCTAAACTCTTTTTGAAAACGCACCATCACATCAAATGTACGTTCGTTCTCATAGAAAGATGTCGCAGCCTTACCACCTATCGCCATTTCAACAACCGTTTGTACATCTTTCATAGATACAGCATAACGTGCCATATGCGATTCTTCTAACTTTATGCGGAGTTCGGGCAAGCCAATACTATGAAATACATTAACATCTTCTATCCCTCGTATCTCTTTGATCGTTGCTGCTGTCTGATCAGCTAAATCTTCAAGCTGATGTAGGTCTGAGCCGAATATTTTTATAACCAGAGAGCTTTTTACACCGGCAACATATTCTTCTACATTGTCCTGTATGGGTTGGCTGAATGCCAATACAACACCAGGATAGATATTTAATGAGTCTTGCATTTGTGCTATCAGATCATCTTTACTTATTTTGTGTTTCCACTCTTTTTCAGGTTTCAGTTCTGTGTGAAATTCTATATTGAAAAATCCGGTAGCATCAGTTCCATCGTTTGGACGTCCCGTTTGCGTTAAAATAAAATCAACTTCGTCAAAGCTTTGAAGTTTCTTTTTCATTTCTTTTGTTATGCGTACCGATTCATCCAAATTAATACTGTTGGGTAGCGTAGCACGCACATATATTGCACCTTCGTTCATCTGAGGAATGAATTCTGTTCCCCAGAATGAAAAACGAATAACGCAAGTGGTTAGTATCACTAAAAATACCACTATAGTCTGTATACGATGTCTACTTGCAAACGCAAACATATTGTATAAAACTCGGGTAAAGAAACGACTTACGAAATTGGTTTTCTCTTTTACCGATTTTGTCAACAACAATTTACACATAACCGGCACATACGTTAATGACAAAATTAGTGAACCTAATAGCGCATAGCCTAAGGTAAAGGCCAGCGGCTGAAACATTTTTCCTTCAACCTTCTGAAACGAAAATATAGGGAATAATGCCACTACCAATATTATCTGTGCAAAAAAGATGTATGAAGCTACACTTCCGGCGCTTTTGCGGATCAATCCACCTTTTAGCATCGGATTAAAACGGCTACCAAGATCATGCGATCGCTTTTCCATTGCGACATACACACTTTCGACAATAACCAGTGTTCCTTCTAGTAACAGCCCGAAATCCAGGGCTCCCATGGATATGAGATTTGCAGGCAAACCTTGTATACGCAGCATGATAATGGCAAATAAGAATGATAATGGGATGACGGATGCCACAATGAGTGATGTACGCCAGTTGAAAAGAAATATGAAGACCACGAGTGATACTAACAAAATACCTTCGAGTAGATTGCGAAGAACGGTATGCACGGTTGCATTCACAAGGTTAGTACGGTCAAGAAAGGGCTCTATCTTAACGTTATCAGGCAGGATACGCTCGTTAAGCTCTGCTATTTTTTCTTTCAGATGAACAATCACCTCACTGGGGTTTTGCCCTCGCAACATAATTACAATACCTTGTACCACATCGTCGTCGTCATTTAGACCGACTTGTCCTAAACGTGGTTTAGAGGATATACCCACTTCGGCAATCTGTTTTACACGTATGGGTGAACTTCCTTTTACTTCGATGAGTATATTCTCAATATCTTCTATACTTTCAAGCAAGCCTATACCTCTAACAACAAATGCTTGGCTTCCTTTTTGTATTACATCGCCACCAACATTTATATTACTTCGCTCAACGGCTTCATATACATCCAAAGGGGAAAGGTTATAGTTTGCAAGCTCAGCAGGATTTACTTTTACCTCTAGAATTTTTTCTTCTCCACCAAAGCTGGCTATTGTTGCTACTCCCGGCATAGATAATAATTCACGCTCTACGACCCAAGAGTTGATAGCAGCTACCTCGCGTACAGGCAAATCACTCTTGAGAACATAACGAAAAATTTCACCTGTAGCACCCGAAGGTGGCTCTATTGATAATTCTACACCTTCAGGGAGGTCGAGATCTTGCATCCTATTAGACGCATATTGCTGGGCAAAGAAATCATCAACCCCATCTTCGAATAGAACAGTAATTACAGACAAGCCAAAAAGGGACGTCGAACGGACATCTGTTTTACGAGGAATGGTATTTAGTTGCTGCATGATAGGTAAAGTGACAAATTTCTCAACTTCTTCGGCACTTCGCCCTGGCCATTGAGCGATTAATTTCACGCGTGTGTTAGTGACATCCGGATATGCTTCTATAGGGGTGTTTTGGAAGCAAATAACTCCTGCTATTGCGAGTATACATGTTAGAAAAAGTATTAATATGTGGTTACGTAGTGCAAATGCAATAATATTCTCAACAAATTTGTGCATAATTATTTATTGTTAAGCCCTGAATATATTAGTAAATGGTTTGAGGTCACAACTTTTTCTCCTTCAGATAATCCTGATTTTACATAAGATACCTGTCCGCTATGCCCTTTTAAAAAGACCTCTCTTATCTGAAAATTACCATCGGTATTTTTTATTATAACAAAATAGTGGTCTTTATCGAATATTAATGCATCAGAAGGGATAGCTATATTTTTCTCTCCAACTTGATTTTTCAGATAAACGATAGTAGACATTCCGGGTTTCAACTTCAGGTCTTTATTCGATATAATAATTCTCGCCTTCAACACTTTATCTTCAGGATCAAAAACTTGTGACATCAAGTTGATCTTACCTTCGAATATTTCATTAGGATAAGACAATGTTGTAAAATTCACATCCATTCCCTCCTTTACCAGCTGTAGGTTACCGGCATATACATTAACCACTACCCACACTGTGGATAGATCGGCAATCGTAAAAAGAGTGCCGTTGTCGGAAGATAATGTACTTCCTGATGTTACGTTTTTGGATACAATATATCCGGACATAGGAGCTTTTATAGAAAAGATTCCATTCCCCTTGTCTGAGCCGAATAGTTGCATATCATTTTTTACTTTTGATAAGGAAGTCTGTGTTTGTTTGAGTTTAGTTTCTATTTCCAACAACTCTTTTTCCGAAAGCATCTTGTCTTTAAACATCTCCCTGGCAGATTTAAGTTCACGCTCTATGATACGTATTTCAGCCTGCAGAGAGCTTTGCTCACTCTGCAGCTCAGATAAATCTTTACTATGAATATCTAACAGCGCTTGTCCTTTTTCAACTTTATCTCCCAATGAAAAATAAACCCTGCCAGCTACGCCCTCAGTTAGAGGATAATAATTGATTACTTTATCTGAATCATATTCTACTTGTCCTGTAAGAGTCAACATTTCTATTCTTGTTTCGTATGCTGCCTTTACAGTCTTTACTGACGAATAGAAAGCCGGAACAATTTTTGCTTGTTTATCGGAATTACCTTCTCCATTCCCCGTACAGGAAACAAGCGATAAAAAAAGAATCGTTAATGTAAATAATAGAATTTTCCTTGTTATCATAATCGTTACTTATTTATTTCAGTGCCAACTGCATATTGAAACTCTACAAATGAATTGTACATATTTTTTCGAGATAAAAGAACTATTTGTTTGTTGCTTTTATAAGATTCCATAAAATCGAGGTATTCGAGCATACTGATATTTCTATTTAGGAAATTTTTTGTATATATACCAAGCATCTCATCCAACTCTGTTAACAAATCATTATTCTCTATTTCTTCATAAAATTTGTACGTGCGACTATAATTGTAGAAAGCCTCAGTTATTTCATGTTCAGCAATATTTTGTAGCTGCAAAGCAATAAGTTTGTTTTGCTCAATATTTATTTTAGCAGCTTTAATATTCCCTTGATTCCTATTCAAAAAGGGTAAATCGAAACTGATCCCAAATCCGATAAAATCTTTCCATACGCCTCCATACTGATCATAAGAGGCACTTAGTGTTATATCCGGAATTCGTTGTGATTTTTCGTAGATCAATGATTTTTCATAAAACAAAGTTTGCTGTTGTTCACGTTTTATATCAGGACGTAACTCGTGCGCTTTTTCGAGTAAAGACACGAGTGAGACCTGATTGGGATCAATATAATTGAAGTTTGTGTTTTCTACTTTTATGATATAAAAAGGTGAGATATTAAGTAACGATTTCAGATTTTTTTGTTGTTCATTCAAAGCTGCTTCCGTCTCATTTATTTCATTTTTAAGTTCTATTAAGCCTGATTGAAGCCTAAGCAATTCATTTTTTGCGATATTGTTTAGTTCGGCTTGTCTTTTGTAGGCAGAAATAAGTAGCTCAAGAGACTCTTGTTGAACAGATAAGACATCTTTGTATGATTGAAGGTATTCTGTTTCGTAAATTAATTTTCGTAACTCTGCTTTCAAACCTCTCAGTACATCTTCAAAATTTAAAACAGTAATTTCTCTTGAAACTTTTTGGCTGTTGATAAGCTTGTTTCGTTTATTGGCAGTTAAAATCAGTTGACTCAGTTCTATACTAAACTCTGTATTTCTGGGAAAGGTTTCAGCCCCAAGTTCTTCTCTTTGTTTGGCGGTGCTCCATAAATTCATAGAACCGATAGATAATTGTGGATTATCCCATAGTCTCGATTGTGCAATTTCTGCGTCGGCAAGAGTGATGTTCATCTTTTCGGCTAACAACTGTAGGTTTTGTTTTAGGAACAAAGCCTCAATTTCAACAGGAGTATACTTGAGTACTTGAAACTCTTGAGCAAAGACCGGTAATGCGAAAAGTGTCAATATAAGACTGGACAGAGTTGATAGCAGTAACTTTCTCATCTTCAAAATCTAATTTTAGATGCAAAACTAGACTCTTGAAATTAGAAAGAGATTAAACCGAGATTAGAATAGGATTAGAAATTGATATCCCAGGTAATTGTAACAGTTGTCCCTTTATTTTCCATAGATGAGATACTAATATCAGCTCCTGAAAGTTTTAATATTTTATGTGCAAGAGATAAGCCTATT
Source organism: Dysgonomonas sp. Marseille-Q5470 (assembly GCF_951230145.1). Lineage (NCBI taxonomy): Bacteria > Pseudomonadati > Bacteroidota > Bacteroidia > Bacteroidales > Dysgonomonadaceae > Dysgonomonas > Dysgonomonas sp. Marseille-Q5470. Next base: position 88,464 of record NZ_CATNVE010000008.1, read on the forward strand.
CCAGCCCCCTTATATGAATGTGTATTTTGTGCTCGGTAAAAGATGTCGAATATTTTATCTTTTTCTTTTGCAGGTATGCCAATACCTTTATCCGAGACTAAAAGATGAAAGTGGAATTTGTTTTTGATGATTTCAACTTTAACCTCACCATTTGAATACTTACAAGCATTATCAATTATATTTTGTAGGGCAACAAATAACAAATGACTATTTGAGCGAATATAGAATGAATTCTCATTTTTTACGAACGAAATTCGTCCTTTATATTTAGATTGCTCTAAATAATGAATAACGAATTGCAACTCTCCTACTACATCTAATTGCTCAACATCTGATTCTGATATTTCCAAATCGGTTTGAGCTAATTGAAAAAGGTTATTTACTAATATGTTTAAACGCTCGATCTCATTTTCAATCCGTTTGATAGAACCTTTGTATTCATCCGGAGTAAACTCTTTTAGTTGCATAACTTCACACTCGCCCATAATTGCTGTTAATGGGTTTTTTAGTTCGTGTGATGCATTCGCAATAAATGTCTTCTGCGAGTTGAAGCTTATTTCTAAGCGTTCGATCATTTGGTTGAAATAACTGATAACTTGAGCTAGTTCGTCATTTCCATTTCTCTCTATCAGCCTAAGGTGTAGGTCTTTGGGTGTTATTTCTTGCATTCTGGAAACCATATCCTGTAGAGGTTTAGTTATCATTTTTGCATTCCACCAGAGTAGACCAAAAATAATAATACTGCTTACGAATAACACTATTAACAGGATATGCTTCAGCAGATTTTTCAGGTAATCTCCTTGAATATTCTTAGCTGTAACGATAATGATAAAATTTCCTTCATTGTCGGGGTAATATATACCAACTCCGCTTAGGTTATCAATCTCGAATTTTAATTGTTCTGTTCGGAACAATTCGTCTATTTGCCTTCCATTCAAGAAAGACTGAAGCTCTACAGTAGCATCTTGTCTACTATTGGCTACAATTATTCTTTCAGAAGTCTCAGGTAATAATCTTTGATATGCGTCAAGTACTTTTTGATAGGCTTGTTGACTCAGTTCATCTTTTTCAAAATGCTTTTGAGCCGTAATAAGTGCTTTATCAAGTAGAAGTGTATAGTAATTACTATCAATATTTTTTGAAGTAAGTAGATAGACAAAAATAAAAACTACCATCAAGATCACAACAGTGATAGATGTATATAAAAGGGCAAGTTTTGTTTTTATCTTCATTCTTCTTTTAATATATATCCTAATCCAATAACTGTATGAATTAGCTTATCCATTCCTTCAGGCTGAATCTTATTTCGTATATAGTTAACATATACATCTACGATATTTGTATTCGTGTCGAAATTGATATCCCATACGTTTTCTAATAGAGTTTGACGCGAAAGCACTCTATTGGGATTTTTCATGAAATACTCGAGCAGTAAATATTCTTTAGCTGTGAGATAAATTATATTTCCATCACGAATAGCCTGCTTCGTGTTAGTATCTAATTTTAAATTAGAAATTTGTAAAATTTTGTCATCTTGTATTTCCGCACTGACTTTCGAACGCCTTAACAATGCATTAATCCGAGCTTCAAGTTCAACCAGCTTAAACGGCTTGATGATATAATCATCGGCTCCGGCATTAAGGCCTCTTACAATATCCTCGGTTGTAGATAATGCTGTAAGTAGGATTACAGGGGTGGTATAGCCAAATTTTTGCCGATAAGCCTTACAAAGCTCCAATCCTGACATAAAAGGCATTATTATATCCATAATGATTAAATCATAATCTGTGATTTGTAATTTTTCCCATGCATGTAATCCATCATTACATATCTCTGTTTCAAATTCGCTTATATTTAAACCTCGCTCAATAAACGAACTGATATTCTGCTCGTCTTCTACAATCAGTATTTTCATCTTAAAAAGGGTAGCTTTTAAATACAAATATAAAGGATGTTTAAAAATTCTAGTATGTTTAAGCTTAAGTTATTTGAAAATAAGAGATAGCAGCATGAACATTTATTAAAAAAGAAGCCCATAAAATATTTATTTCATGGGCTTCTTCTAATAACCAACTTTTCTTTTACTTCTTCTATATTAAATCTTTATGAATATTTTCTTCTTATATAATATGTTACCAATTATCCAAAGAATAGAGATGAAGCATAAGGCATAGATTAATGATCCGAAATAATCTCCACAAAAAGATTTCAAAATCTGAGTATAAAAATAATCCTTAATGCTCATTACTTCTTGACAATTCAAATAAATACTTTCAAGGATAGTCGCCATAACACCTGCTAAAACATATATAAACAAAGGATTTACCCCAAACGATTCGAAAAATACCGACCACTTCTTATACCCCTTCACATCGATGATCCATATAAGCAGCGATAAGAAGGTAGCACCCAATCCACATGTAGTCAGAACAAATGTCGGAGACCATATCTTCTTATTTATAGGACAGCCATAACTCAACAGAAAGCCAGAAAAGGTAAGTATTGCACCTATAATAAACAAATGAAGCATCCTTTGTTGGTTATCTTTTGTTTCCATCAGTATTTTCCCACAATAGAAACCGATCAACACGTGACAAACAGCAGGAATGGTGCTTAAAATACCTTCGGGATCGAGACCGAACTCTGTGTACATATGATTTAGTCCAAGAATACTTTGATCTGTCACTGCTAGGATATTGTATCCTTCCGTAGCAAAGCCATTTCCGAAAAGTAAAAGCAAGAAATAACCAATCAGCCCGACTACAATTATATACGGTATATACTTATGTTTTATAAATATTGCTATCAAAGATGTTATTCCATACGTAAGTGCTAAGCGTTGCATCACACCGAGAATACGCAGATGTTCAAAATTGGTGACGGATCTGCTCAATCGTTCCCAAAATCCCAGGTTATCGGCAGCTAAGCCATGGTATGTACCGAATGAAACACCCAACCAAGAAAGTCCCAGACCGATAAGAAATATAACGAATGTACGTTTCAGTATTTTTCTTAGGGTGGGCACAGAAAACTCAAAGTTGAATTTCCGTAACGAAATAAAGGTAGAAATACCCATAATGAACATGAAAAACGGAAAGATAAGGTCTGTGGGAGTTAATCCATTCCACTCGGCATGTCTCAACGGAGCATATATATGCCCCCATGATCCGGGGTTGTTCACAAGTATCATTCCGGCGATGGTGATACCCCTCAAAACATCGAGAGATAAAAGGCGACTGCTAATTTTTATTTCCATTGTATTTTTTAATAGGTATAAGAGCGATAATGTATTCTTTCTCTATCCATAATACGGTTGTGTAAACTCATTCGTTGCAAAAAATCCTGCCAGTTTCGTTTATTGCTCCATATCAGCTCACTGTAAGCTTGTAAAGCAGGATACACATGTTCTTCTAGCTTTGTTTCATTTGGAATTTCTTCTGTCCATACACAAGCCTGATAACCGATTACTTTAGATTCTGTCATGTTGGGATAATCCTTTGTTATATCAAATTCATATAATTCTTTCCATTGTTTAAATGAAGGTCTTGCACTTAGATAAAAATGGCTCCATGTCATAAAAATCATCGGATTGCCTTTCTCTACAATCATGTTCGCATTTTCATTCATCCAATCACGCCAGAAAGTCACATGTACCTCATTTTCGATATTATCGACAGCTGCATCGTCCCATACGATAGTCTTTTTCCCTTTTTCCTTTAGCGACTTTTGAATTTCATTTACAAAGAAAGTCTGCAAATCGGCTGATGATTTCATTTTGTGCTTTTTCATTTGTTTTTTACAATCAGCATTCAATTCCCAAGTATCTCTTTCTACTTCATCTGCTCCAATATGTACAAAAGGTGAAGGAAACAGTTCTGCTATTTCAGAATATATGTCTTTTGCAAAATCTATAACTTTAGGATCACACGGACATATAGGATACGAAAACTCTTTACCCCAGCCGGTATTTCCGGTGCAAGACAGCCACGGATATGCTCTGATCGCAGCAGACATGTGCCCCGGCATATCTATTTCTGGTATAATTTCTATGCCATACTTTTGTGCATGTGCGATGATTTCCCGCATATCAGCTTTAGTGTAAAATCCGCCATACTTAGAGTCATTTCGAATAAAACGTTTATCTATTTGCATATCCGGGTTATATTCCGATTGACGTATACAGATCGAGTCATATTTATCAAAAGATCTCCATGCGCCGATTTCTGTTAATAGTGGATATTTATCTATTTCTATTCTCCATCCCTGATCATCGTTTAAGTGCAAATGCAGCTTGTTTATTTTATAAAATGATAAGCGTTCTATCGTTTTTAATAAATACTCTTTGGTAAAGAAATGTCGAGCTACATCCAGATGAAATCCTCGCCACCCATATCGAGGATAATCTTCTATTTCTGTAACAGGTAATTGTTTGATTTGACCTGCAGATGTGAGAGAAATAGATTCTATCATCTGATGCAAAGTTTGTATCGCCCAAAGGCTTCCGGCGGAACCGGATGCATGGATATCAATATGTACTGTGTCTATCTTAATATGATATGCTTCATCAGGTAGTTGTTTATCTACAAAGAAACGTATTAGGCTATTTTCATTCGAGTTATAAGAGACCTCTATGTTCAAAGATTCCAATAATGCTTTTTCAAGTATGCTTTTGGCATTCACATCTATATCGTTGCTTATCGTTATTACCGATGGCAAACGTAGAAATAGATTAGAGTATATCTCTTTTTGAGGCTTTGGTATCAATTGAGGGGTTTCAGAATTTAATTTCTGAGAAAACCCGCCCTGTGTCTGTATAATTAAACACAGACACAAGAGGAATATTCTAAACTTCATCTTATTTGTATTTGTATAATGTGGTTACACTCTCTCGTCCACAATAAAAAGCTTTCGCCCTTATTTCTTTTGCATTACAGGTTATAGGTTCAGTCCAAAGAGTAGAATTAACTGTAGGTTCCGATCCATCTATTGTATACCTGATTTCAGCATTAGGAATAGATGTATTTACATGTAATTTGCCATCGATCATCTCTATGCCGGGATGAGCGATACGAAATTTAATATCCAGATGACTAAGACGAGGCAATTCGTACTCACCTATCTTTCTGTTATATAGGCGCAATGCATCAGTATATTTATCGCTTAACGGCTCTTTCTCGCATTCAGGATGAGTATTCCAAGCTCTCTCTATAAGACCAAACATCTTAGGAAACAAATAGTATTCAACCATATCAAAATTGCGTATGGTTTCTGCCCATAATTGTCCTTGCATGCCTTTTATTTCGTTATAGGCATTTGGTGATAAAGTTATTTTTTTGTTAGATACCTTTGTTATATCTATCCGATTACCACTCATATCTGATCGTACAGACTTATATATATCATATGGTACAACATTAAACGAATTATACTCATTTACAAAACCGCCCCAATAAGCTCCGGGTTCATTTTCGTGTTTGTTATATGATAAGTCAAAATACAAATTGGAAACATTGCATAAAATAATAGGATAACCGGCATTAGCCAATCTGTAAGGAATCTCATCTCCATTCCACTCGGGAACTGTATTCCAGCAATAACTTAAAACATTATCTTCGGAAAACTTTTTATTTACCGTTTCATCAGGTAATAAACCAACTTCCTGCCATGCGCCGAGTTGTATATTCTTTTCTTTAAAGAAAGGGATGATCTGTTCAATAAAATAGTCCTTCAACTCTCTCGTTTCCTTGAAGCCTTTCTCCTTCATAAATGTCATTGCAATATCCGAACCTTCCCAAGCTCCATGGGGAACTTCATCACCCCCCAGATGTAAAACAGATAATTCCATTTCGGCATCTTTATACATCAAATCTACTTCGTTTACAACCTTTTTCACAAAGCTATATACTGATGGTAGAGCTACATTGATAACATTATCAGTATAACTTTGCGCCGAAATATAACGTGATGTATCTGTAAAATCAGTAAGTAAATATTCTTCTGCCTTCTTTTTATCAGATTTTATATATTTATAATAGCGAGCATTCATAGCTTTAATCGCTGCTCGTGCATGTCCGGGTAGATCTATTTCGGGGATAACTCTAATATGATGCTTCTGTGCATATTTAAGGATTTCTATAAAGTCGCTTCTAGTAAAATAACCATTTCCTATCGAATTTTCATCATTAGCATTCCATCCACTTCCATAGGCAGGATATAGACATTCCTTCTCGTCAAGAGTATGACCTCTGCGAGCTCCAACTGTTGTCAGTTCCTCTAAACCGGGAATTTCTATCCGCCAACCTTCATCATCTGTCAAATGTAAATGTAAAACGCTCATTTTATACATTGATAAAATATCTATAAGCTTCAATATATTTTCTTTAGAAGAAAAGTTACGAGCGACGTCTAACATTTGACCTCGATACTCGAGATCGGGATAATCAGATATACTTACATTCGGTAAGCTATATGGTAAATCTTTACTATGTATAAATGCTAAAAGTGTTTGAACCCCGTTAAAAATTGCATGAGGTGTATTTCCGGTAATTTCAATGGAACCATTATTCAATTCCATTTGATAGTATTCTTTATTTTTGCCTACATACGATTCTTTTCTCAGATTTATAATTACAGCAGCCTTATCTACAATATTACAGCCATATAGTTTTTCAAGCTTTTCTTTCAATAGATTTGCTTCATTCGCAAACGTTGGATCATATTTCAGGCTAACATCTTTTGTGAAGGAAAATTCTCCGCCATTCTCCTTCACATTTTTCAGCGATGGGAAGATATCAGTTTTCTTTAAAGGTACTTGCTCTGAAAAAATTAGATTACTTTCATAAACCATTTTCCCATCAGGATATGGCAACTCACTCTCTCCTACTCTTGACCATTGATAATCATGAAGAAAAGGTTTGGAATTGATAGCAACACTATACGGTACAGACTCTTTTCCTTTTTCATCGAGCATAACAATGTATGCGCCTTCCGGTGCTCCTGCATTTTTCAGAATACTTCCTGCACAACGAAATGTTATCTTTAAAGTATCACCCGAAGCTAAAGGACGATATGAGGATGATGGAGCAATCTTGTAATAAGTAGAACTGATTTGCTGCACAATGACAGGTGATGTCGGGTCTGGCTTTACAGCTGCCGGCATCTGATTATAGTAGATAATCCAATTTTCCCGTAAGGAATCATTGCTATGATTAATAAGATAAAATGTATTTTCATAATATCCGGGCTCTATTCCATTCCTACCCATTTCCCACATTAATGAGACAGGGGATTTGTTTAGGTTCTTCTGATTTATACATGCCGACATTATAAACATAGAAGTAATCAGATAAATGATGTATTTCATGTCTTAAAAACTTTCTTTATTTTTGAATATAGACACACGGTCCCAGTTCATTTTTCGCAGTGTTTATATTTTTATTATAGTCTGTCATCGGAAAAATTTCTCCCGATACAACATTAGCTATATATAAATCATATCCACCAAGGCTTCCGGTACGTGTACTACAGATAATAACCCAATCATTATTTATCGGATAAGCATCAGAATAATCACCGTCTGTATTATTAAAAGGGAGGCGTTTACTTTTCAATCCGCTCCAAAATCCACGATATACCTGATCTACACGGTTTGTTTCGGAATATCCCACAGAATAATAGAATGATGTTTCATCCGCATTTATAGGATAATAATCCTGAACTTTAGGTGCATCATAAAGTGTTTTTATAGATTTACTTTTAATATCGATTACAGCAATAGAAGATGTTGCTCCATCGCCTTTCGAACAAATAAGCTTTGTCCCATCGGCATTATAGTAAGGCATCGAATAATCTACAGGACTAAGTTTTGTTACTTTCCCTGTTTCCAAATTGAGTTCGGCAACCCTAAAGTCTTGTTTGAAAGCTATGCGTTTACCATCAGGGGAAAATTTAGGATCTTCATCTCTTGTTCCGTCATATGGTGTAAGATTTACAGGCTGTGCTGTTCCCGAAAGATCGTATAAAAAGATATCCCATGTATTTGTGTCTTCTCCTATTCCCATAAAAGTGATTTGTTTACCATCGGGAGAAAAATGCGCATTCATAGCGTTGCGTATTTTCCAGTTTTCACTTATACATTTCAATTCATTTGTACCAAAATCATAAATGTACATTTTAGAATCTTCAGTGTCATAGGTTGTATAATTGTGATATACTAGTTTGCCTTTTAAGGTTGGGGCCTCGGTTATAACAGGAGGTGTCTCTGTTTTGTTATTATCATCGTTATCATTGCAGCTAAATAGAGAGAGTCCTAAACTGCATATTATCAAAAGTTTTAACCAATATGTATTCATTGTATTATATTTTATTTTAGTGGCTCTGATGACAGAATTTCATTTGCATCATGATCAGAGCCACTGTTATTATTATCAAGGAAGTCTTTTAAAATCAACTTTAGATTTGTTCAAACCATCAGAAACATCTAGTGTAATACGGTAATAACCCGGAATAAAACCTTCACCTCCGACCAAATCTGCCATGCTTCCGCCAGCTACGCTCACTCCGGATGAATCTCCGGTAAATAAGTCATTCGAAAAAACAGCGAATTGGGCATCCCATGTACGATTACTAAATATTTGGATATCAAACCCTCCCCAATCATGCTGATCTGACAGATAAACAGTTGCCTGATACTTATTTGGTTCTAAAAGGCGCATGTAAGCTAACTGTTTCACATCATTGAGATCCCATCCTATAGAATTAAATGCACTATTCCAAGTAGGAGATGAAGAAAATCCATGTCCAATGATCCAATATGTAGCTGGAGCCACATCTGTCATCCTGTTAACCCATATATAGTTATAATCCAATGAATAATACACATCCCACTTGCCGGATTCACCTATAAATTTGTATGTCTTTGTTTCAGCATTATATTCGAAAAAGTCTCTATTGTAAGCTTGTTCTATATTATCAATACCTGATATAGAAAATTCTTGTCCTTTGGTAAAGTCTACACTTGCATACAAGTAATTTCCGGAAGCCATCATCTGTACATTATTTACCTTGATGACCAGTCTCAAGCCCTCTATATCAAAATTGAAAGAAAATGCATCGAATATAATTTTCTTAACAAGCCAGTTACTATATGAAAATTTAATGTCGCTGCCAAATCTATCTCCAATAGATGCTACATTATCATCAATACCTGCATTCCATACATAATTGGCTTGTGCAGGGTCTTCAGATGTTGCTATTTTAGTACTGAAAGTACTTGGATATCCTCCTTCTTCCGATTCATAGATGTATGGAGTATTTTCTTTTGCATGCAACTCTATTACAGATTTATCACTTAATATAAGATAGAGAGTCTCTGGTAACTCGGGCCGGATAGCTTTAAGTGTTTTTTGCTCTTTAGTTTCACCTCCATCCACATTTATCAAAGTGAAATTGACTTTCAGCTCATCTCCTGTAGCAATATTGGAAGTAAATGGCACAAACAAAGAAATATTATCTAGCGATACAGAATTACCTTTTGTTCGTATAGACTTACTACTGATAACAACATCGTTGGCCACTAATTCTACCTCGAGAGTAGAAAGAGGGCGAACAGCATCGCTCACTTTCGCATCAAAATAAATAGAATCTCCTAACTTAATATTTTCGTTACCCTTTATTGCCAGCGACTCAATAACTGGTACTACGATTGTAGAACTGTCATCATTGTCACTACATGATACGAAAATGGCAGATATAAAAATCAATAAAAATAATATTTTAAATGTCTTCATAATATTCATTTTTTAATAACCCGGATTTTGTGTTAGGTTGGAATTTGAATCTTTCTCTGTCTGAGGCACAGGCCATAGTTTATGAAATTCTTCTAGGTTTGGGAAAAGTAATTTTCCATTTTTGTCTTTATGTTGACGCATAACTTCCACCATTCTGTCATTGCGTAACAAATCATACCAGCGTTGTCCTTCCAAAGCAAGCTCAAATTGACGTTCTTGTTCAACGGCTAAACGAGCATCTCCTTGAGATAAAGTTGTTGATAATTTCTTTAATCCGGCACGATCGCGAATCGTATTTACAATATTCATAGCTTCGCTAATTTTATTTAATTCAACTAATGCTTCAGCTTTAAGGAGAAGTATGTCTGCTAATCGCATTAATATAATCTCTGAATCTTTTTGGCGGATTTTATTTGCAATAGGATAATTGCTTGACGGGAAGTAGGTATCATATGGTACTTCTTTATAAACAATTGTTGATGCAAAGCGTTTGTCATCAGGGTTGAATTTAGAGATCAGATCATGTGTCGGTGTACAGTAGCGGCGCCATGTAATAGAACCATCTTCTTCACTGTACAATACCCAATATGCCCAGTTGGGTGAGGTAGCATCATAATATATTTCAAAGATGCTTTCTGTTGTATATTTATTTGCTGGATTCCATAAATCATCATAGTTTGTCACTAATTTATAACCATCAGCAATCACTTTATCACATAGTTCTACAACTTTAGAATAGTTACGTCCAGACTTTTCTCCTCGAGTAGCGTATACTTTTGCCAACAAACCATTTGCCGCTCCTTTGGTCGCTTTAAATGCACCTTGCGACAAACTACCCAAATCTGGGATAGCTTCTTCCAAATCTTTTATTATCTGTGCATAGATATCGTCTGAAGTAGTACGTGCAGGATATAGTTTAGGGTATAGTTCTTCTAAATTCTCGGCCGTAATAGCAGGTATCAATTCTATCATCAGAGGGGCATCGCCCCATATTCTTACAATATCGAAATATGCATAAGCCCTTATAAACTTAGCTTCGGCAATAATTCGTTTGCGAGTAGCATCATCAATATTTGTTTTCATCAAACGTGTATTTTCTATTACACTTGTTGCTGCTCCTCCCATTTCATAATATTGAGCCCACATCAGTTTGGTTTTCGAGTTCATAGATGTTACCCTGATACCGTCCACTTCTTCACCCGGAACTCCATCACCTCCGGCATAGCAATTGTCTGACTGGATATCCCCATAACTGAAATTCTCAAATTGAAAAATATCTTGTTTAAATTTATTATAAGCACCGTTTAGTTCGGCTTCAGCATCCGTTACTGATGTATATTTAGATTCCAGATTAGAAGAACTCTGCGGATCTCCTGTAAAATCAGATAAAGGTTCATTGTCTAAAAAATCGCCACAGGAATAGGTGATAAATAGACATGATATAAAGGCTAATAATTTTATATTTGTTTTCATTGCTTTATATTTTTAGAATTCTACATTAAGACCAAATATTACGGATTTATTTTGAGGATATGTTCCATAATCGACACCTAATTCGACTGCACTTGCATCATAAGCATTTACTTCAGGATCGTATCCGCTATATTTTGTCCATGTCCATAGATTTTGAGCTGTTATATATGGTTGAAGTTTTCTGATTCCTGCTTTTTTCAGAAAGTTGAACTTCGGGCTAAAATCATAAGATAGTGTTATATTCTTCAGTCGCAGATATGAGCCATCTTCAACAAAGCGGGAAGAGTTATAAATATTCTCTATATTTCCAGGACGAGGTACTTCTGTTACCATACCGGGACGTTTCCACCTCTTTAAGACATCAGTAGATTGATTACGAAAGTCCATCATACCTGTCATATCAATCTTTGATGCGTTGAAAATATCATTTCCGTATGATCCTTGAAAGAATACCGATAAGTTAAAGTTTGCATACGAGAAAGTGTTTGTCAGACCAAAAACAAATAAGGGCTGTGCATCTCCTATTTTAGTTCGGTCTTCAGGATCTATTATTCCGTTCTCATTTCTATCTTCATAGATGATATTACCTGTTTCCGGATCTACTCCTTTTGATACATATCCGTAAAATGTTCCCAATGAATTTCCTTCTTTTAATATAATAGCAGGTTGTTCGGTAGTATAAGTAGTTGCATAATAGTACACTTTGTTTAAACCAAGCTTGGTTACTTCATTCTTGTTGAATGAAATATTAAAATCAGTATTCCATTTAAAGTTCTTAGCATCTATGCTTCGTGCAGATACAGCTATTTCAAGACCTTTATTTTTCATTTCAGCATCATTGCGAGCAATTCCTCCGGGTATATTGGCATAACTAGGTAGATAAACAGTTAACAACATGTCTTTTGTATATTTATAGTATGCATCAAAAGTGAAGATGAGTCTCGAATTAAACATACTGAGATCAATACCTACGTTTGTTTGGGTCGTTTTTTCCCATGTAAGCTCTCTGTTACCAGGAGTTTTCAAATAAAGAGACAAACCAGGTAATGAATTATCAGTAGTAGGAGGTATTCTTCCTGCTGCATATTGCGCTCGCCATGAATAATTGCCAATTCCTTCCTGATTACCATTAAGCCCCCACCCTGCTCTGAGCTTCAAGTCTGAAATGACATCTGCTGTACCGGCCATAAAGGACTCACTAGAAATACGCCATCCGGCAGAAAATGAAGGGAAAACACCCCATCTCTTTCCGGGTGCAAACTTAGAGGAACCATCGGCTCGCATATTAGCACTGATCAGATATTTGCTTTCGAAATCGTATGCCACACGTCCAAGAAACGAGGCAAGAGTCCACTCCGATGCATAGCTCCATGTAGCATCTTTGTCAATGATGTTAGCGGCAGAGAAAGAGCGAATATTAGGATAAGAACTAAGTAAATCGTATCCTGCAAGATTTCCTTCCTCAGATTTAGCTTTTTGTAGTGTGGCTCCTCCAAGAATTGATAAATTGTGCTTGTTCTTAAATTTGTTTTGGTATGTTACAAGGTTTTCCCATAGCCATTCAAAATCCTTAGAACTTTCTTCCTCTACACGACCTTTAGTAGATCGTCCGTCAGAGTTGGATGTAGGGTCTAGAAAATATAAGCCTCTAGAGTTCGTTTCGTCTATTCCAAAACTTGTTTTGTAATGCAAGTTTTTTGCAAGAGTAAAGTCGAGGTTGAGGGACCCAATCAGACGGCTTCTGTCGTAAGTCTGATCTGCAGCATTAGCAGCAAATGGACTTAATATACGTGCTCCATACGCAAATTCATCATATTGTCCGGGATTATCAGAATCCCACTTTTGAATATAAGGAGGAGTATTTATTACCGAAAGGATTGATCCGGCTCTCATTGCACTTCTGTTTTCATAGACCTTGCTTCCTTTTGTTTTGGTATAGGCAAGGTTTAGTCCCATTTTAAGCCAGTCTGTTTGCTGATTATCAATGTTCGTTCTGAAATTATAACGTTTAAAATTTGACTTTTTAACAATACCTTGTTCATCCAAATAACCCGCAGAAGCAAAGTACTGAAGTTTATCAGTTCCACTGGTTAATGACAACTGATAGTTTTGATTACTACCGGTTCCGTAAAATGCATCAGTCCAATTTGTATAACGAGTTTCTTCATCAGGGATAGAGACAGGTGTATCTGTGTACTTGTTTAGATCTTTGATATAATCTTTATACTGTTCAGTGTTCAATGCATTTATTTTATTTCCCAGCTTCGAAAATCCAACATACGAACTAAAGCTCACAGAACGTACGCCAGCCTTCCCTCTTTTAGTAGTAATAAGCACAACACCATTAGCAGCTCTTGCTCCATAGATAGCAGCAGATGAAGCATCTTTAAGTATTTGCATACTTTCTATATCATTTGCACTAAGATTAGAAATAGTCGTCATTGGAGTGCCATCAACTACATATAGCGGCTCATTTCCAGCCTGTATAGATGTTGCACCTCTGACTCTGATCGATAGTTCAGACCCCGGCTGACCTGAGGGCTGAACAACTTGTACTCCGGCAGCTCTTCCTTGTATAGCCTGAGCTGCTGATATAATTGGACGTTCTGAAATATCTTCCGTAGATACTACAGCAACAGCAGTCGTCAAGTCCTTCTTTTTTACCGTATTATAACCTATAACAACTACTTCTTCCAACTCCTTATTATTCTCTTGTAGTTTGACTTGTATATGTGAGTTTTTACCAACAGTAATACGTTGTGATGCATATCCCACATAAGAGATCAATAATACAGATTTTTCGTCTTTTACCGAGATAGAGAAACTACCATCCAAATCTGTGATTGTTCCATTATTTGTTCCTTCTTGCACTACACTTACTCCAATCAAAGGCTCTCCTTGATTGTCAATAACTGTTCCCTCTACTGTTTTTCCGTGTGCCACAATGCTATGCTGAGTAAGGTCAGAGTCCTTTTTTTGTTTCGAAACAATGATTATATGTTTCTGCTTAATTGTATAGCTACAATTCTCATTTTTCAGAACCTGTTTAAGAGCGTCTTCCAAAGATAAATTACGGATTGATATCGAGAGTTTTTTTTCTACATCAAGATCCGTTTCATCAAATCCGACAGAATAGCCACTTTGTTTTTCTATTTCATACAATGCAGCCCTGATTGTGATATTATTATTCACAATATTAATGTTGGACTGCGCCCAAACATGGCTCAAACAAGACAATAGAAGTACTGTAAGCCATGTATAAACATGCTTTCTTTTCAACATTAGAGTATAAATTTTAAAGGTTAATTAATTGCTTTTCAATATATATATATAGTATTGCTTTTTATCTTATAATTGAAGTCCCGAATAATTTCTTTTAGTATGTCAAATGTTTCCGGCAGGGTTTCTTCTGGAGAGAAACGTACCGTAAATGTCCTTCCTTCATATTTACCCGCATCAAAGTGTATAACTACATCATAGCGTTTTTCTATAGCATGCAGAATATCACCAAAGGAGGCTTCCTGAAATATTAAATATCCATCTTTCCACATTGCTACTCTCTTTGCATCCACAATTTGTTTCGATAAGTATTGAGTTTTATTATCATATATAATTTGCTCATTCGGCTTCAGTATCATAGATTGTACAGGGCCCGTTTTTGTTTCTACTTTTATCTTACCCTCTTCTAATGTTGCTGTTATTTTTGGTAAGTCTAAATAAGCCCTAACATTAAATATTGTGCCCAATGCTTCAATATTCAAATTGTTTGTACTTACGATAAAACGTTTATCCGGATTTTTAGTTACGGAGAAGTTAGCTTCGCCATTGAGATAAATAGTGCGTGTATCTCCTACAAATTTTTCGGGATATATTATTATTGATCCTGAATTTACCCATACCTTACTGCTATCCGGTAAAACAATTAATTTTTTTTCGCCATAGGGAACAAAGCACTCTACCATATTTATGTTTTTAACCGAATATTTCTGTGTAAGGAAATATGTAAGATATGAACATAGTATAGGAATCATAATCATGGCGGCAATACGCACAATGTAAGAGTAATTGATTCTCTTAATTCTATGTCTTGCATTCATTTTTTGATGCAACAGCTCTAAATCTCTTATTGTAGATTCATCAGCCTCCCCATTTATATTATTCCATATATTTTCAAGAGATGCATTTTTATCTTCAACATTGTCTGAATTTATCAGCCATTGTCTGAATTTATACTGGATATTCTTGGGAAGAATATTCTCTGTATATCTTCTTATAAGTAGATCGATGTGCTTTTTATGCATTTCTTTGGCTTTTATTACTTAGACTGTAATAAGGAAATAAACACGTAGTCGGTAATTCTATTTTTTTTAGTAAAAAAATAAAACTATGTTCATAAGTAGTTTTCTAATATCTTTTAATGCACTGGAAATGTGGGTCTCTACCGTTCTTTTGCTAATTTCTAATTTTATAGAAATTTCCTCGTTTGTGAATCCTTCTTTACGGCTCATTTTATATATTTTCTTTCGTTGCTCAGGCATTGATTCAACTAATGTATCAATAAGCATTTCCAAATCACGAGCCTCAATTGACTCTTCCAATGAATCGAAATCTTTTATTTTATAGCCTCCCTCGTAATCATCAAAGAGTGTATTCTCCTTAAAAAAATCGAAGACCGCATTTTTGGACATTTGGAATAAGTATGTTCTGAAATATTGAATTTCGGGGAGTTTCTCTCTATTGTTCCATATTTTAAGAAATATATCTTGAGATAAATCTTGAGCATCCTCTTCATTCTTGACTAAGCTCATTATAAAATTTTTCACTCGCGGATAATGAAGAATAAAAAGAGAATCGAAAGCTTTTGTATTTCCTTTCGAAATATTTAAAAGATACTCTTTTTCTATGTCCATACGATCTAGAATAGATAAAAAACGAAATCTGGGATATATAGAAATGACAATAACTATCTATCGGCACAAAGCTAGTAAGTTTTATGTTTACAGCATAACAACTAAAATAAATTAACAACTTATATTTGTTCTTAAGGTTAGTCTTTTTCTCGTTTTTCAATTCAGAAAAAGTAATGGCTTAAATATATTTTCCATATATAAAAAATAGACTCTTTTTTAAGACAAGGATATATCACAAGACTCTTTCAGGCCCTCCTATAATTCTTCTTTTCCGCACATAAAAAGTTGTTAACTTTTATTCTTTAAATATTCATTATATAAACTATTAGAATAATATTTTAATAAAAAAATGCACTATAAATTGAACATAAGAAAAAGTTATTCGTTGAATTATTGATGATTACATTCCTCTAAGCCCTAGAATTATAGAATTTAATATATTTAACAAACTCTTATTAACTTGATATCTTTATTCTAATGAAGACTAAAACACCAGATGTCTTAAATGAAAAGTGTGTTAAAGAAGTAGAAGAAGCTTCTGTATCTTTAGAAATCTGTATTTTTAGAAATCTGGACCTTAAGTAAAGATCAACATCTTGAATTTATAGCGAAAGAGCATAAAATTGTGCTTGTAACGAGTGGCCGTCTAACATGTCTTTTATCGGGATATACTGATGAAAATATTGAAGCAGGTCAAATGATATTTATATCTATAGGAAGTCGCTGCCTTATAAGTACAACAGAAGGGGCTTCTGCAATCTGTCTGAAACCGGGATTGATTTTAAATTTATACAATTATTCAAATTACAGCCAATTCTCTTATCCGAAGGAACTATCATCAAATAAACCTGTAATTTTGAGCTTTACTCCAATTATATCAGTCTATGCTGAATCTTTAAAATGGTTTCTTAATATGAACTTCAGAGATGCTCTATATATCTGTATAAAAATACGAGAGCTTTTTTATCTCATGTCTATTTGCTATACCCTCCAGGAAAGAAGCCTTTTTTTTCAGTCATTGGCCTCGAGAGATAATAGTTTCTCTGATTTTATATACCAAAATTATAGAGAAGTAAAATCAATTAGTGAGCTAGCCAGTCTTTCTTGTTATAGCCGTTCAGGTTTTGAAAAACGTTTTCGTAAAATTTTTGGAGTACCTGCTTCACATTGGATTACATTGCGAAAGGCAGCGGATATTTATCATGAAATACGTCGAAGCCGTAAAAGTATTAAACAAATTTGTTTTGATTATCGCTTTTCATCTATGTCTCATTTTTACAAATTTTGTAAATCAAAGTTCGGATTATCTCCGGGATATATACGTAAACAAACACTAATAGAGAAAGATGATATAAAAAAGGTGAAAAAGTAACAAAAAAAGAAAAAAATATATGAGTTTTTTTTATAAAACATAATTTATTTTTGTAAACAACGGTTAAGAAGGCAAAACTTAAATCAATTTAAATCACTCAATAGAATAGTCTATTAACTGAGAATAGGCGGAAATTGAAAAGCAAATATAATACATTTAAAAATAAAAGATAGAATACAAATTCTACACTTTGATAGTCTAAAAACTTTTAAATTCAAATAATAGAGACCTAAGGAGAATTACTCATCCTTAGAAAGTAATATCATCTTGGTAGGCAATAAGCCTGCAATCATCAACTCTAAAGGAGACAAAAACTTTTATAAAAAGGATAAAAACGTGAAAATCAGATTGGTTTCTACAAAACCAATGATGTAACTACTCAATAACATCCGATGACTAAGAAAATAATATTTTTCACACTTATTATTAGTGTGAACTTTTTGCAGGGCAATAGTCAGGCTATGCCAGAGAAAACTGAATCGTCTCAAGACATTCTTGGACTCAAATCTAATTTGGTTTATGATATCACAACAACTCTAAATATCGGTATTGAATATCGATTTTTGGATTATCTAAGTTTTGATTTTTCGATAAACTACAACCCTTGGACATTCTCTAAAAATAAAAAATTAAAGCACATTCTTTTCCAGCCCGAATTACGTTACTGGATCAACAAACCATACAACAAGCATTTTGTAGGAGGACATATTCTCTATAGCCATTATAATGTCGGGAATCTGCCATTCGGGTCCTTAAATAATTATCGTTATCAGGGAGATGGGTACGGATTAGGTATATCCTATGGGTATCAATGGCCTCTTTTTCCAGGATGGAATTTAGAGGCAACTATAGGAGTCGGATACATTTATTTCGATTATGCACGCTATGATTGCGAGACATGCGGGCAAGAACTCGGTAATGGACATAAAAATTATTTTGGCCCTACTAAAATAGGACTCTCACTTATTTACATTCTTAAATAATAGGTATAAATAATTCTTTTACAATTCACACTATTAATCACATTCAATTTAATTAAAAATTCAAGAGCGTATGAAAACGAAAATCAGTTATTTAACTTTATTAATTTTGGCTCTATTAATGAGCTTTAACGGCTGTTCCAATGGTGATGATACAGAGGATGTAGATAAACAACCTAAAAGCGTATTCCTAAAACTAGGTAAAAGTGGCTCTTCTCTCCGTTCTGTGGGTACTCCTGTTGGAAATGGGGATGATGTCGTCCTCCAATCAGGAAATTTATATTTTGTAAATTCATCAGGAGCCATATTAAAACATTATACACTGACAACTACTGCTGCTAGTGCGACGAATATTAATATTACAGATGCCGAAAGTGGAGCATTAATAACAAACCTGCCCGGAAACACTTTTGCTGTGTATGTTGTAGGCAATACTTCCGGTCTTCCTTCATCGGGAAATATTTCTGCAGTAAAGGAATATTTATTACAAGTGGCATCACAGGATGACATAGAAGACGTGAACCTATACGGAACTAACACGCTTACCCCTCCTGTGCTGCCTAATACATTTTATACATCTGAAATCGATCTTAATCCAACTGTGGCTCGGGTCGAATTAACTGATATTACAGCTTCAGGTGTTATTACAAGCTTCAAGGTAGATGGAATCTTCATCGATAATTATTACAAGCAAGCTGTTGTAGATGGAAGTGTAGATGTTGCCGATTTTGTTGAAAATGGAGCCTTTGCAGCACCTTTTGGAGATGAAAGCGCTGAATATCCAGCCGGACTAAAACCTGCTATTTATGATTTTTATGATCCGGCACTGACTGCTGTTTCAAAGGTTGCTAAGCCTGTTATTGGCACAATATGGGCATATAATTTATTTGCATCTTCTACCGGTAGTACGGTCCCTCGCATAATTATCCGCTTAAGTGATATACAAACAAATGACCTCTCCACATATACTAGTCCTCAGTTTATTACGATTAAAGGCTTTAAAGCTGTTTCCGGTGGAGCGTCTCTAACGAGTATCAAATCGGGTGAAATCTATAATATTGCTGCAGGAGCACTGACTTTTAAAGAAACAGATTTATCATCGATACCTAACTTAAGCCCAATTGATGTAGAAGTAACTGTTAGTTTGGCAACTTGGTCTGTAGTAGGTGTGACACCTGAACTTTAATTGATATAGTATTCTTTGGAGAAAGAATATTCTTCCTCCAAAGAATCATTTTGTAATCTAACAAAAGCTTTGGCTAAAAATAATACAAGCTACAATAGAAATCTGTAGCTTAATACCTAATCTAAAGGTCTTATATATGAGGTTGTTTTATTTGTTTTTTGGATTATTTTCTGTCTTGGCATTCAATGGCTGTATAGATGATGACTATGAGGATTGCCCAACTGATATCGAAAACAATTTTGTGATTAAGTTCCGTTATGTAAGCAATGAATCCGGAGAGCTTTTTATAAAAAAGATAAAAAAAGTTGATGTATTTGTTTTTAGGGAAAACGGAGAGTATGTAATGTCACAAGATGCAGATATAGATGCATTAACTAATTTTGCCGGAGTTAGCTTGAACTTAGAACCAGGCAACTATCGTATAGTATGTTGGGGAAACGCTTCTGGTAAAAGTTTTGTTAGCCCACTAAGCACAAGCAGTCTCATGAAAGATGCTTTTGTTTGTAATATGTCCCTCCGAAATGGAACTTCAGCTATAGATGGAGATACATTATATTATGCATTGGATAATACTGTATTATCCCCATCTTTAAAAGTTACGACTGTATCCGAAACGATAATAGAACGGATACTCGATTTTCGCCGGGCATTCATAAAAGTACAAGTATATGTAAAGGGGCTTGTAGATAAAGACACTCAGGGAAATCTTCTTGCGCCGATAGTAGAAATGACAGAGGTACCCAGTACTTATAACTTCGAGATGCAGGCTATAGGTACCCCTATACGTTACCTTAATACATCTGTATTTGAGAATATTTCGGGAGAGAAAGTCGCATCTATAACATTTAATACACTTCGCTTTAAGGATGATAATCCAATTAATATACAAATAAAAAAGAGTTCAGACGGTAGTATGATTACATCAATTGGTCTGACTGACTTTATGAAAAAAAATAATATAACAGTAGAAGGTAAAGAAGAGGCTGTGATACCGATACTGGTAGAATATAAAGAAGCCTCTGTTGAAATAAGTGTTCCAGAATGGTGGCAAATACCGGTGACACCAGAATTATAGAAGATATTATTGCACAAGTGGAGTATTAGGGCGCTTTTCAGCTTGCGTAGATCATAATATAGAAATAAGATTAGTATATGGGAATCAGAAAAATTGATACGAGACAAAAAAGCATCATTGTATTATTATTTTTAGCAGGAATATTATTCAATTCGTGTCGTGACAATGAGTTTGCACCGATTTTTGGTGTGGAAACAAAAGAAGTAACCTTTTCGGTAAAGATTCCCGGAGCGTCGCTACCTAAAACAAAATCGCTGAATGAAAATAATGAAAATGAAGTTCGGAGCATTGAAGTGCTTTTATTCGATAATAACGGGGAATATACTTATCAACCAATATATAGTAATGTTATCAATACAGATGAAGATGACATCAACATTAAAACCTTCACTATAAAAGTTCCCGAAGGAACATATAATATGTTGATTTTTGCGAATGCCCGGGAGGCGATATCAGGAATTATCAGCAGCATTGAAGAAGGAGATTCCAAAACCTCAGTATTAGACAAGCTTATTATTTCCAATAATGGGAAATGGAATACCGATCAGGTATCTACGGGATACACTCCTATTCCGATGTTCGGAGAAATACCATCTATCACGGTAAATGCAGGATTATCAAATAACACACCCGTTAATTTGGTGCGTATGGTATCAAAAATCGACGTGGCACTTACTAATACTGATGCTACGGATAATTTTACCCTAGAAAGTATACGTCTCTATAATTATAATAATAAAGGATATATTGCCCCGGTTTCGAGTAATTGGGATCAGACTCAAAGTATTGTTACAGATGCCAGTATCCCTGCAGGCTCTACTCTTACACAAGGACCTTTGGTATACGATGATACAGCTATTAACATAGATCAGACCGCATCATCAGGTGAAATATATACATTTGAGGCTATCAGGGCAAATTCGTCATCGATGCAAGATGCGACCTGTCTGGTAATAGGAGGTACATATACCGGTGATAGTCAACCAACATATTACCGTGTAGACTTTGCCCGTACTTCTTCATCGGTCACCACTTACCTACCTCTACTCAGAAACCATTATTATAAAGTGAATATAACGAAAGTTAGTGGACGCGGTTGGACAACCCCAACCGATGCGTTCAATTCTCTGCCGGTAAATATAGAGGCTAATGTCATTATGTGGGATAATGCAAAAATAGGTGATATAGTTTTTGATGGACAATATATGCTGGGTGTGTCACAAAGAGAAATGACCTTTACCCGTAAAGTACGAACTATTTCGAGTACAGATAATACATTTTCTATAACAACAGATTTTCCTTCAGGATGGAAGATCGAAAAAATAACCGATGCAGGAGGAAGCTCTATAAGTTGGCTAAGTGTAGTGTCTATGATAGGGACTCCGGTAACGGCAGGAACTTCGGGCAGTGTAAGTGATCTTAAGCTTAATATGACAGAAAATACTAGCGGATTAGATCGCGTTGCCTTTATTCATCTTAGTGCAGGGCGGTTAACTCACACTGTAAAGATAACTCAAAAAGCCGAACTAAACCTGGAACTTACGATTACTGATATGTCTGGAAAAGAAATTTCCGAGCTGGTATTTATCTCATCGGCTGATGTTCAGCCGGCAGCACAACAATTCAAACTCAAATGGAATCCTTCGGTATTCACAGTTTCATCAAGTCGTACTGATCTTTATAATGTGGGCTTTTCATTCGATGGGTCATCAGATCAGCCTGGTTCGGGAGCATTGACCTTGATCAATGATGCTTCTGGCGAAAAAACTTTTACAGTACGTCCTACAGCTATTACATCTGCTGAATATGCAATAAATCCTTTTCTCGAAAAAGTATCTGTTGTCGATTTCAGAATAGGTGATCCATACACTTTCTTAACCGCAAGTATTTTTCTTAGACAGGTAAAATACAATATCTCTACAGAAAAAGATACATATTATCTGATGGATGGGACTCAGAAGTATTTTACTATTAAGTCTAATACAAATTTCACCGTTGAGGTCAAAAGTAATCCTGATAATGTATTACAAACTTTGACAACCACCTCTGGAGGGGGCAATACGAATGGGACGAGAGTATATTTCAACATAATCAATGATATAACGAATCCTACACTTTATAATAGAGATGTAGTGCTGACAATTAAGAGCCCACAAGGACGTTTCGCAGATACAGATATTACTTTGCCTTGCTATGCCGGTATCATACAGCCTAAATCAAATTCTTATATTGTAAGTCCGGGAGGTACAGGAATACTAATCCCTGTAAGTAGAGCTAACGAATCTGCTGCCGGCATTCAACTTGGTACTTCAGATAGTTTTACGGCGGGGCTTCTTTGGACTGATAATACAAATAAAATAGCATCTAATTCAAATATAAGCATCCTTCAGGCTGTTGGCACAGGTGCATCGGGCTATGTTCTAGTAAAACCGGGGAGTATCCAAGGAAATGCAGTTGTAGAGATTAAAAATGCTTCAAACAAAACACTTTGGTCATGGCATATATGGGTAACTAACTATACTCCGTCAGCCTTAGGTATCGGCAAATTTATGGATCGCAACCTTGGTGCCTTGGGGAACACCTCAAACACAGTGGAAGCAAAAGGTCTATTATATCAATGGGGACGTAAAGATCCGTTCCCGAATTCGTCAACATTAACAGGAACCGATGAACCTATTCTATATACGTCATCAGGCACCACATCAGTATCTAAAATACAGGTCGCAGAATCCAACAACTTGGCCAATTCTATAGCATATCCATTAACTTTCTACTATGGCGCAACACCCAATTTTGATTGGTATACCAATGGAACAGCACAAAACAATGCTCTTTGGGGACCAGCAACTAAAACAGTTTATGATCCATGCCCTGTTGGATGGCGTGTACCTCAACAAGGAACATGGGGCAGTAGTAATTTTGATATGGGACAAAATAGTACTACATGGAATACCTCGGGAATGACATGGACTGGCTACGGAAACTGGTATCCTGCGGCAGGTTATCGGACAGATGGAAGTGGAAGTTTGACAAACGTTAGTTACAACGGAATATATTGGGCTGCCACAGCTACTGGTGTATACGGATTCAATATGAAATTTAATATTACAAATTTATGGATTGGGCAACCAACTTACCGTGCCGGAGGTTTTTGTATTCGATGCGTATCCGAACAATAAATAGCCTAGAGGTATCGGCTTAGAAATTATAAACACGAATAAATTATGAGAGTAATTATCAAATTGACTATATATGGAGCTATACTTGTTTTGTTATCATTAGGCATCTCTATGCCTTCATGCAGTGATACCGAATATGTATCGACAGAAAATAAGAATGTCATGGATATGTTATTTTCAGTAGTAGTTCCAGGTTCATCGGGTCTTAAATCTTCTTTGGATGAAGATGATGAGAATGATGTGCGAAGTATAGAAGTTTTGTTGTTCGACCTAGACGGGAAATACACATATCAACCTTTGTATAGTAATGTTATAAATACGAATCCTACAGATAGTAAGGTTAAGACTTTTTCTGTAAAAATTCCGGAAGGAAATTATAATGTGGTAATTCTGGCAAATTCCCGACAGAGCCTAGCTAACGCTTTAAGCAACATAAGTGAAGGAGAGGAAAAATCTTCGGTTATGGAAAAATTACTATTGTCGAATGCGGGAAAATGGAACACCGATCCTCTATCCGGAGGATACGTTCCCATACCAATGTGGGGAGAATTGACATCACTCTCTGTAGATGGCAATACAGTCATTAATAATCCGGTCAATCTGGTTCGTATGGTTTCCAAAATAGATGTAGCACTTACTCATGTAGATGCCACAAGTAAATTTGTACTGGAAAGCATACGCCTTTATAACTATAATAATAAAGGTGGAATTGCTCCTGTATCGTCAAATTGGAATGCATTACAAGGAAAAGTAACATCTCCTTCGGTTCCTACTTCAGCACAGAAACCTGCAAATGCGTCACTGAACCCACTTGTGTATGATGAAGATGCCATTACAACACCGGGAATTTCTAGCATAGGAGAAATCTACACTTTTGAAGCATTAGCCGGGAGTTCATCATCTTTACAAGATAATACCTGTCTGGTTATCGGTGGAACTTATACGGGCGATGCCCAACCGACTTATTATCGGATCGATTTTACACAAACATCTTCAGGCGTTACCACCTATCTTGCTTTACTCAGAAATCATCATTATAAAGTAAATATATCTGAAATTAGTGGTTCAGGATTGGCGACTCCAACAGATGCTTTCAATTCTCGTCCGGTTAATATTAAAGCTGAAATTATCCAATGGAATGACGCTTTGATGAGTGACGTTGTTTTTGACGGACAATACATGCTCGGAGTTTCCGCCGGAGAATTTTCTTTTCCCAGAGATATTCAAACAGCTAGTGATGAAAACAATACGCTTGCAGTTACAACTGATAATCCTTTAGGGTGGACTGTAGATAAAATAGTAGATGCGCAAGGCAACAATATTAATTGGGTAAGTTTGTTATCCACATCAGGAACTTCTGTTTCATCTGGTTCTTCGGGTGTAATTTCCAACCTTAAAGTTGGTCTGACGGAAAATGTAAGTGGCTTAGTCCGTATTGGTTTTATCCATTTGAAAGCAGGGCGACTTACTTATATAATCAAAGTGGCGCAAGATATAAATGCAGCTATAACATTAAGTATAAAAAATACTGCAGGAACTCGAAAAATCACAGAATTGATATTTGCAGCACCAATAAATACTCAACCTGACGCCCAACAATTTAAAATAAAGTGGGTTCCAGAATCTTCATCTGTTACAGCAACTCATTATGTGATAGGTAGTACAGGGCTCTCGTTAGACGTTTCTTCAGGTTTGCCTTCCGTTGGTTTGCAGTCTAGTATAAGTGATCCTTCAGGAGAGAAATTATTTACAATACAACCCCCAGGTATTTCTGATTCCGAGCTTTTAGATAATCCGTTTCTTGTGAAAATATCAAAAATAGACTTCACAGTATCCAATGGTACTAATAATATAACTGAGAGTATATTCTTAAGGCAATCGACTTACAACATTGTGTTCAGCAATGTTAGCAGTTCGTACTGGACAAATGGAAATACATATACGTTTAATGTGAGAAGTAATGCCGGTTGGCGTATAAAAGCCATCACTGAAAATATAACGACAGGTAGTGGTTCTCTTTTGAATCTGCAAGCTTCAGACAACTTAAAAGTTGGAGCAGTTGGTTCCGCTAATACTGGAACAGGTACTGCTGTTAATTTTAGAGTAGTAGGGAATGCCATAAGTGTGGCAGGACAGGTAACAGTAGTTTTTGAAAGTACCGACTCTCCCAAGAAGTTCAATGATGTAACTCTTGTATTAAATATAACTAATGAATATTATCCTAAAGCTCATAAAGGATGGGCTGGCAGTAATATATATTACGATCTTGTTTCAGGGCATTTGACTTTCGATGATGTCGGTGTAACCACACACAAGACTTATCAGGGAGTATACTTTCAAGGAGGTAGCTTATATGCTATTTCACCTATAGGTGCCTATTCTTTGGCAACAGTATTATATCCTCCTTTGGGCGGAACGACATCAAACATAGAATGGTCTGCAATTCCATATCCTATAACCAATGTAAACAGTAATCCTCCTTCGGGAAAAACAAATCTTGACCGTGCATACCTCTATGAAATAACGAATGCATCGACAGGCGTTGGCGATATTTGCAGATACTTAACAGAAAAAGGATGGGCGCCTCCTGGTAAAAAATGGCGAATGCCTACTTCTAACGAATTTAATGATGTATCCAGTTATTCAATAGTAGGTCCGTTTGTATCATATACCTCTACCCTAGCTGATGGAACTCAGTCTTTCGACAGAGGATATAATAAGTTAGATACAGGTTCTCCATTTTTCCCAGCATCAGGATATCGAGATACAAATAATAGTCTTGTTCAAATCGGAACAAATGGAATGTATTGGTCTTCATCCGCTAACGGACCCAATAACTATGCCATGACTTTTGCTAATGGCAATTTGATAACAACCAATTATGAACTTTTTCGTACTTTAGGCTTTTGTGTGCGTTGTGTAGTAGAAGAGTAACTTTTAAAACCAGTTATAACTTGAAGGGAAGATATATAGGCTTTAATCCTACATATCTCCCTTTTGTCATTTCTTTATTTTATTGATGTTTACTTCTTTTTCTTTTGGATATTTATAAAACCCTTCTCCTGAGAGATATCCCAGTTTTCCTTGTTTTATAAAATTGTCTTTTAGATATTGTGCAAATAATTTTGCTTTCAGATCTCCATTAGCGGCTATATTATAGACTGTATTTATACCAACTATATCATATATTTCAAAAGGACCAACAGGTGAGCCTGTTGCGATACGCCATGTTTTATCGATGGTTTCAATATCGCCAACACCCTTTAGGTAGAGTTCGGTAGCAGCTGCCATAAAAGGCATTAACAATGAATTTAATATATAACCACGTTGCTCTTGTTTTACAAGGACAGGAATCATTCCAATAGCTTTAGCAAATTCTATAACAGTATTATACGTTTCAGCATCAGTCTCTGATGATTTCATAATTTCAGCAATATTGCAGTGAAATAATAAATTAGAAAAATGTAATGCCAGGAATTTTTGGGGACGCCCTGTAAACTTCATCAAATCGCTGGGCAAAATTGTTGATGAATTAGTAGTAAAAATTGTCTTTGCAGGAGCAACCCTACCCAACTCTGTGTATAATTTTTGTTTTATTTCCATATTCTCGGGTATAGCTTCTATTGTAATATCAGCATCTTGAACAGCTTCAGACAGATTAAAAGAATACGAAATATTATTAAAAGCGGCATCCATTTCTTCTTCGTTAGCATGAGCCTCTCTCAGATATATGTTCTTTAGTAATTCAAGGGTTTCAATCCCCTGACTGTATAAGTCTACATTGATGTCATATATCGTGACATTGAATCCTTTAAAAGCTGTCTGAAATGCAATTTGAGAGCCCATATTACCACCCCCTAGAATAGTTACATTGGATATTTTATTCATCTTCTTTATTTTAGTTTGTATAGTTGAAGTATCTCTATATTTTTTTCATCTATCGTATTGATAATCGTGTCTGTTAAAATTAAAGTGTAATTTTCTTTGAAAGCAGGGAGATTTAAAAAATATTCTTGATTTCCAATTTTCCGTCTCTTCTGCACTTTTGTGCTTCCATCTATATCCAATAGAGGCAAGGGTATAACTATAAACTTGATTTCTTTATTTTCAATATACCTTGTCTGTTCATCACGCATTTGAGGATATGATTCATATGTTAGATTAGGTGAAACAAAATAACGAATATTAGGAACAATTTTACATGTTGTAAATAAGCTATTACCCAGACCAAAACCTACATTTAGGAGTGTCGGATTTTGTTCCTTAACAATTTCATCATGAATTTTCTGTGTAAGTAATCCCGGCTTCAAAGAAACTGTAGTCCCGGCGATTTTACTATTCCCCAAATCAGTCTGACTATAGCCTATATATATCATACAACTTGTAATGATAAGTAAAAAAGCAGGTGTAATATATTTTACTATCGTTATAAAACCGGATATGTATATAAACAAACTTAGTACACCCAATAAGCTAAAAACAAGAAATACAACAGGATAATACATTTGAAAAACCGGAGACATAAATATAATAATGTAAAGAGCGACTCCGGATAATAGTAAAGCATATTTACCTAAAGTATACTTAATATGTTTTACTGGAAAATAAAAAACTCCAATAAGTGCCATAAAGAAAAGTGCAAAAGGATCCATAAACAGGTATACAACACGGAGCAATACCAATTGCAGAGAGCTACTTATCGTCTGTAATTCTGCGTATTTTCTATTCAAATCAATATAAATAGAGTATGCTTCTTGGAGTGCGTCATTAACATAGAGGTACAAAAGAATAGGAGTTGCAATAATCAAAAGTCCTGCAATATATGCAACCATATTTACTGCAAAATTTTTGAACGCTCTCTTCCGTAAAAGATTAAAAAATATAGCAGCTAAAGGAAAGAACCAAAAAGCCAACAAATTGAGTTTTATGAAAAGTACCATAGAACACATAATTCCATGTATAAACATTACTGACGGCTTATGGATAAATACACCTTTTCCTTTAAAATATCTGACAAAGTAATATAAACTAATACATTCGAAAACAAGAATAAACTCTTCTGCTGATCCTCCCGCTTTCATTATTTTCAGTATAAAGACAGGGAAAATAATAGCTACTATGTATGCAAAAGCATTATCCAAATATAATTTAGATAGCTTATAGATATAATAAACCATTATAAACCATGCAGTCCATTGAATCAGAAACATTCCGAAGAAAGAATTATTTGATATAAGATATCCCAGACCATATATAAAGAAAATAAGAGGCCCTTTATGATCAAAAGATTCATTATAAAGGGTTCTGCCATTAAACATAGCTTTTGCTACATTAAAGTAAATATTTACATCTGCCCATTCATTTGAATAATACAAAGGAGACATGTGAGAACATATGATTAATAGAAAAAAAACATAACAACCGAGGAGTATTATTATTTTATTTTCGGTCAGTGGGTTAAAAACGCTCATGCTCAAATTATATTCTTTTTAGTTACTGTTTTACAGTTATAATTTCTTCCAATAATTCGGCAGCTCTTTTATTGCCACCCGCTTTTATAAAAGATTGTTGAATCTCTTTAGCCGCTTTTTTATATGTAGGATTGTATAATAGCTCATCTACTGCATGTTCGATGTCTTGAATGCGAATACGACTATATTTAATGCGAATACCACAGCCGTAGTTTTGAATCAGTTGTGCTGTATGCGATTGATCGAAGGCCATCGGGATAATGAGCATAGGTATACCATTCATAAATGTATCGCAAGTTGTATTTAACCCACCATGTCCGATTACAACATCTATATGTTTCAATAATTCCGATTGAGGAACATATCCTTGCACTATAAAGTTCTCAGGCCATTCATCCAATATGTTAGGATCTGCAGCCGCTATAACAGTAACAGGCTTATCTTTTAACGCGTCAATCATGCGGCTAAAGAAATCTTTCCGACTTTGGACCAATACTGTTCCTATCGAAATGTATATCTTAGGGTGGTCACCCATTGCCTCAAGCTTTTTCCAATCGAATGGAGTATTATCCGGTCTACCTGTCAATGCCCCTATAAACTTCATATAGGGTGGTACAGAAGCATTATCTAAACCGCAAAATAGCTGTGAGGTATAGTACATATTCAATAGCTTAGACTGCACAAACTCTTCATCCCCATCTATTCCAACAAAACGTTGTAAATCAATGATTGATTTATGTACCCATTCTGTAACTTTAGGTGCACTTTGAGGGTCGTTCAGAGCATTAGGTGTAATAGGCGTTATAGTGGCAAATGGA
The DNA here is from genome assembly GCF_951230145.1 of Dysgonomonas sp. Marseille-Q5470. Lineage (NCBI taxonomy): Bacteria > Pseudomonadati > Bacteroidota > Bacteroidia > Bacteroidales > Dysgonomonadaceae > Dysgonomonas > Dysgonomonas sp. Marseille-Q5470. The sequence continues at coordinate 118,716 of NZ_CATNVE010000008.1, forward strand.
ATATTTTTTAATTGAGCGGACAGTCCACCAACAAAAGTAATACAATCATTCACTATTACATCGGGTTTATATTGCTCTACAATCTCATTAAACTCGTCTATCATCATCCTAGCAAAAGGAATATAGGTATCTTCCAATCCTAACTTAAGAGCTTCAAGTGCCGGCATATTAGCGCCCTTATTTTGCAGCAAGATTATTCGTTCTATCTCTTTTTTGTTTTTACTCTCTGTTTTTTCCATATAGAAGTATTTTGCTCCTAAAGGAAAGAGTTTCATATTGAGTTTGGTCATACCCGCCCAAGCAACATCATGGACTCTTTCTAAGAGAGTGCCTCCTATACTTAATGTGGGGTTTATATGCCCCCAGAAAGGAGGAATTACAAATAAAAATTTAGACATTTAATTCTATTTTAAGGTTATAGACCTATTTGTTTTGTAAGTATATTTTCTAATAATTTTACTGCTTTAGCAACGCCTCCCGCTTCTTCAAATGATTTTTGTATTGCCTGGGCATTTTCTGAATATTTCTTGTCATGGAGAATTTCGTTGACAGCATCTTTCAATTGCTGTGCCTTAAATCGATTGAAGTTTAATCGTATTCCTGATCCGCTATCTACAACTGTACTTGCAACATAGGATTGATCATAGGCAATAGGTAAAACGACCAAAGGTTTGGCATATGACAATGATTCACAAACAGTATTGTGTCCTCCGTGGCATACTAAAACATCCATTAGAGGGATAAGTTTAAGTTGTGGAATGCGTCTACATACTATAAAATTTTGAGGTATATAGTCAAACAACTCAGGATCGGAAACAATTACGATTCCTATCATATCATTCTCGAAAGCCTCTGTCACTTTCCTTAGAAATTGTCGTTTGAGGTTGTGATCAAATGTTGTTCCTATTGTGACTAGTATTTTAGGAAGATCATTCATTGATTGAAGTTTATGCCAATCAAAATCATCGGTCAAATCTCCTCTATTGATTACTGGACCTACGAATTGGTAATAATTATCTAAGTTAGAATCTCCAAATAATTTTTTAGAAGTATATACAATTGTAAGTAATTTGGAGCAATCTAAACGCTTATGGATATCAAGCCCTACACTCTTTTGAAACTTTATAATCTGGTCTCCTTCCCATACATGAATCGTCGGTAAAGCTTCGTTTACCTTTATTGCCGCCGGAGCAGTTACAGATGTTACATAAGGTATATTCTTTTGTATTGCAGCTACTGCTGCAGCAAATATCTGATGATCATTAATAATGATGTCAGGTTTATAAGCATCAATAAGTTTCTTTACACCTTCATACATCCCCATATTCATTGGAACTAATACTTCATCATACAAAAATTTCAAACTATCAAGACCATAAACAGCTTTCTTTCCAAGCTCCAGAATTTCATTTTTTATCTGTTCTTTATCAGCTTCACTTATATCAGCATCGAGTAAAAGAAATGTGCCGCCGTTGGGTATTCTTTCTTCTAATTGAGGATCAATGCTTATCCATGCCACATCATGTTTATTTTTAAGCAATTCAGCCCCCAAACCTAAGGTAGGATTAACGTGACCTGTAAGTGGCGGAACTATAAATAAAAATCGGCCTTTCATTTCATAAATTCTAATAGTTTTTCAATAATCCATTGTGGTTTTTGAATAGGCAAGTTATGATCGCCACTCCCTTCTAATAAATAAGAATTTGGAATAATTTCTTTCAATAGATTTCCGGCTAATAAACAATCCGAATCAGAGCCATATAATAATAAGGTTGGCACTTTAATAGAATTGGTAGATAATATATCAAACAAATTATTATCTATATCAAAATCTTCCTTAATTGAAGTATGGTTGAATAAGTATTCATAGAGTTTTCTATTCTTTTCAATCTGTCTTTTTCCGGGCTGTAAAGATGTAGACTCAGCATAGTTATTCAAATACTGATCTATAAATTTATTTCCATATTTCTGGAGTACTTCAGGAGCATCACCTTCATCCGGCTTGGGAGACTCTATCAGGCTTAGTTTTTCCACCCTATCAGGATAAAGCATTACCGTTTTTAAGGCTATAAGACCACCATAGCTGTATCCAACCAAGTGTACTTTCTTTAAATTCAGAACATCAAGTAGAGCTATCAAGTCATCAGACATCGCCTCAAGATTATATCCACAGTCAACACGTTCACTCATACCGTGGCTTTGCAAATCATATAATACAACATGAAAATGTTTAGCCAGTTCAGGGGCTATGTTAAAGTAGAATACTGACATATTGGTAAACATACCATGAATCATCACAATAGCCTGAGATGCTTCACAATTCATTTCCAATACATGGATTTTCTTGTTATTTATCTGAATGATTGCCATCAACAATAAAGTTTACAATATCTCCTATATTTAACTTTACAATCTGATCAAGATCCATTGCTGACAACCATTTTGTAAAGTCTATATCCGTCCCGTATTTAATTCTAACTTTCTCAGCAAAAGATACAAGTTCAATACTATCCATCTCCAGATCTTTTGTAAAATTGCTGTTTTGAGTTATATCAAGTTCTTCTGCTATATCTGCACCTATTATATCTGAAATAAACTGATGCAAAACTTCAAATACCAGATCTTTTTCTTCTTTTACGATTATTGTGTCCATCCTATTATGTAGTTTTTATATTTAAATATCCTTATTTCACAATCTTCAATAAAAAGAATGTCTTCATTTATTCTTTTTACTTCATATCGTTTAGGGTTCCCTTGAAGTCCCACGCCTAACATTTTTCCATAAGCTTCTTTTGCTACCCAAAAACGAGTGCTCCATTCTGTGATATCCTTGTCTTTAATCAATTCGAATTCGTAAGGGGTGAATGAAATTTCCAAAAAGTCTTTTGTACGTTCCTCTATTGTTTCAATGTCGATACCAACAGATTTTTCTGAAACAATGCTCACACTGGCTCCATTCTTGTGGGCTAAAGAAATTTCTAATCCTTTTGTTTCTTCTATACCATACACATAAGGCTTGCCATAATCATCATATTTTATAAAGTATTCAATTGGATATGTTAATTTACCACTCTTATTCTGAACATACCACCTTAAACTATCTTTAAGAGCAATCCTGCTAGTAAGATAATCTTTCCGCTTATTTAGAGGCAGAGAAGCTTGTCGTTTCTTTTCGGGCTGATTTAAGTATCTTTTTCTAAGAAATTCTAAAACACCTGTCTTATTATATATACTTTCCGATAAAAATACTCCAGGTGCTATTTGTTGCGATATAAAATTTTTTCCAGGATTCAAAGTCATCTCCCATAGCAAACTATCAAACTCAAATCGTCTGTTTTGCCAGCCTTTGACAATACACCATACTTTATCATCTCTTTTCAGTATCATTTCTGCTGTCGTAAAGTCTTTATCAATAGTTTTACTCAAACAGACACATTCAAATAATCCTTCTTGATCATGCATATCTTGATAAAAAGTAATTTCCTGAACTTTTACAGGAAAGGTTATATAGTTTATATCCAGAATAAGATGTAAATACAAACCATAAGTTTGCCCCATATTATCAAGGAGAGATCCTTTGCCTGCCTTTTTTCTTATATAAGATCTTATACCTTTTTCTGTGACATTTGTAACCTTTTCTATCCCCTGATATTCAATTCCATGAAACATATACTTTTCATAGATTTGCTCTGGTGTAGGTAATGGTCGGATATCTTCTCCCAGATCAATATAATTTTCATAATATGAATCAGGCTTAGAAAATGTGTTTCTTAATGTAACCTCCCCCGATGCATAATTCTTGATGTTTAAAGAAAGTAAATCTTCAGACTTCCACACACCATTTATTTTCTGTACAAAGGGTGTATGAACTTCCATCCACTGATAAACACTGATAGGCCCAATTCTTACAATCTTTTTTGACAAATCCTGTCTATGTGCAGCTTCAGCTATCAACTCAAAGGTCATAGTCATTGGAATTACAGGATTTAAGTCTTCCACATAGTTCCAATTTGCCGGCTGCTTAACTAATGAGTGTCCTATTAGTGTAGGGTGTGTATCTAATGATACGTATAAATCTTCTTCAAATGTTGATCCTGTTTTAGGCCCATTTTTTATAACGGTAGGTTTTAAATCTTTTTCGATAACAGGCGAAATGGTATTCGTGACTTGAGATTGAGTATTAGCAGAGATATTTTTATAGTTTATATTCCTTTCCTTGAATAGACCGGCTAGTTCCATATGCATTTGTGCCATCTCTTTCATATTCTCATTCAGAGCTGCCATTATCGGATGAGAAGTGTCCATTGCTAATGAGTCAAAATCAACAGAAATCGTTTTTTGTAGACGATTTTGGACATGTTCACTCAAAAGAGGAAAGTCTGATTGAAAGCCCATGAGCATTTGTAAATTCATCCCTTTTTTCTGTTTTTTCTTATTCAGTTTCTCTACATTAAGAAAAGACATATTTACATCCCGACCTTCTATATAAAGCAATGCCATCACGCGTCTCAATTGCTCTAATGTAGTTCTTTGTGTGCTGACCTGAGATATAGAACTATAGGGTTTGTTTACCAATATATCATCTACAAATCCGACAAGACTTCCTCCTCCGACCTGAATAAATACGCGTACATTTTCCTCATTATAGAGTTTTTCAATAAGCTCTCTAAATCTCACACTTTCTATAAGATGTTTGACAGATAATGCTTTAATATCATGAGATTCGGTTGGATAAGGTTCCAATGTATTCGATGACCACATTGGCACACTCGGATCAAGAAATTCGAGATGTTGGAACGAATCCTCAAGCAGATGAAGCCTATCTCTTATAAAAGGAGTATGAAATCCAGATTGATAAGGTAAAACCTGAAAGAAAATATCTTCCTGTCTAAGAGATTCGGACAACTTATTAAGAGCATCTTCGGTAGCGCATAGTAATACTTGATTCGGACAATTATCATTAGACAAGTAAAGATTGGGTATTGTATTCAAATATTTCTTAACCCTCTCCCGCCCTACACTGACTGCAATAAAGAAAACACCATCTATTTTATATTGACTCGCATCTAAGCAGTTGATAAGTTTTTTGATTGATTTACCTGATACCATACCTGATGCTTCCACGCCGAACCATTCACCTAAGCTGTGTCCGACGTTCATATCTGATTTTATATTTAATACCTTCAACGACATATCCATCGCTTTGTTGATACGATACAATCTTAAGACATTGTCTATAATTTTACTTTCTGTTGATCTGTATTCCTCTTCCGGTAAAGAAAATTTAAAATAGTTGATCAGGCTCTCTATTTCAGGATTCACTCCGGTATCATAACCCGGATACATAAAAGCAATCTTTCCTCCATTCTTTATAAGTGGTTTATTTGTAAACCAAATATCTTGACGCCCTTTCCATATTAAATCTTTTTCAATAAACTTTATAGCTTTTTCTATCCTATCAGGCGTTGGGTTGAATAGAACCAAACGGTAGTCTCCGTCTTGATTAAAAGATGCTGTTTGTCCATTACGTAAAGTCTTTATTAACTCTTCTTTGGAGGTAGAGCTAATCGCTATTACTTTATCATGAAATGGGCTTTTCTCAACATCATCGTCTAAAAATCGTTTTTCTCCGTATGCTTCTAAGATCACATGTGCATTTATTCCTCCAAAACCAAAAGCATTTACCCCAGCAACTAATGGGTACTTATTTTCATCCCAATCCTGAAGTTTCTGTACAGGTCTGAAACGGGTATTTTCTATCCCCTTTAATGGATGCTCACAATGTAATGTTGGAGGAATCTTTCTAGTATATAATGCTAAAACTGTTTTAATCAGACCAAGAATACCTGCGGCAGGCATAGCATGACCAATATTAGATTTTACAGAACCGATCAGTACATCTTTGTCACATTCTTCTTTTGGAAACACTTCTGATAAAGTTTGTAACTCTGTCTTATCTCCTATCATTGTAGCTGTGCCATGTGCTTCTAAATAACCAATTTTAGATTTGTCTAAATCTCTATTAGCCCAGGCTGTTTCTATAGCAAGCTTTTGCCCCTTTACTGATGGAGCCATTACGGCAACTCCTGATCCATCACTACTCACTCCTACCCCTTTGATGACTGCATAAATACGATCTTTGTCTGCAATAGCCTTATCCAGCATTTTTAGAACAACGAAACCGCTACCTTCACCAATCAGTAGACCATCCGCATTTTCGCTGAATGGACAGATATGTTGTTTATGAGATAGAGCTCCAAGTTGTGAGAAAATACTCCAAAACGGAGCATTATGACCAACATGAACTCCCCCTGCAACTGCAATATCACATCTTCCACTTTCTAGTTCTTTGACACAATGATCCAATGCAATCAAAGAGCTGGCACAAGCGGCATCAACTACATATGACGGTCCCTGCATATCTAACTTGTTAGAAATAAGGGATGCTATCAGATTGGGTATAAGCCCGGGCATAGAATCCGCCTGATAACGCCCTCGTGACGCTTGATACTGTTCTTTTATTTTGTCGAGTTCTTCATCAGATAAATCGGGTAATGCTTTTTTTACCACTTCTGTTATCTGATGACTGACATGAACAATATCCATCGCTCGCCATATAGCAGATCCCACATACGCTCCTTTTCCTATTACCAATGCGCATTTCTTTAAGGATATATTTTTTTCAAAGACCGATGCATCTTCCAGTGCTTCATAAACACTTTTTAATGCTAAAAGATGCGCCGTATCCATTCCTTCTACAGCCAATGGTAGGATCGAAAACTGCATGGGATCAAATAATATATCCGGAATAAAACCTCCTCGTTTGCAGTAAAATCGATCTACAGCCAGAGTCTTTGTCTCATCAAAATATCTAGGATCCAATCTATCTGCAGGAACATCCTTAATACAGTCCACCCCATTGATAAGATTGTTCCAATACTCAGTGTAATTACTTGCTTCAGGAGCAAAACAAGACATTCCTACTATTGCTATATCTTTTTTATTTTCCACTTCTGAGTCAATTATTTAAAAAGCTTTTTACATCATCTGCTCCACCCATTACCAGTATATGGCTCTCTTTTCCATATTTAAGCTCATTTACAAAATATTCAGCTCCTTTCTTGAGAGGGATCAACGAAACTCCACGTTTCTTGAATTCAGCTTCTAGTGTTTCATTCACCATCCCGGTTCCTTTCCAAGGTCCCCAGTTGATGGTTAGTATTCTGGCTTCAACTTTGTCATTTAGGGTTGAAGCTATATGATCGAAAACACTATTTGCTGAAGCATAATCAGATTGTCCCTTGTTTCCATAAGCTGATGCAACGCTACTAAACATTACAAATAGCTTCAGGTCGGAACGTAGTTCATCCAATAAGACATGCAGTGGAGTAACTTTGGTAGAATACACTTTATAGAAAGATTCAAAGGTTTTATGTATAAATAATTTATCGTCCAACAGACCTGCAGCATGAAATATTCCGTCTATTCTGTTATAGGTATCATATGTTTTTTTGATAAAATATCTCAGTGCTTCTTCATTTTTTATATCTAAGGATATATATGTTACTTTCGCTCCGTTTTGTTCTATTTTTGCAACATTTTCATTTATCTGATTAGTCTTGAATATCTTTTGTACTTTCTTCTCTATTTCGCTGGGAGATTTCATATTTTCTTCAGTGATCAGATATCTGCGTATCTTATCCTTCGAGTCCAATGATTTATACTTATCAAATTCTTCTGTAGGAGCGTCAGACCGTCCTACAAGAATATAGTTACAGGGATATTCTTTTGATAGTTCGCTAATCAACTCCGGCGTAATCCCTTGTGCCCCGCCAAACACAACAACTACAGCATCTTTGTCGAGAGAAAAATGAGAACTTCCATTTTTGACAAGAGTGACAGGCTTAGGTTTTGCAAAATATCTCTTATTATCCTTATAGATTATTTCTGTATAAGTATCATCTTCTGTTAATAACTCATCTACAGTAATTTGAGATAGAAGATTTGGGTCGAAGATAGAATGTGATACTATTGCCCGGAAATTAATTGTTGGAAACTCATGAGCAAGGCTCTTAATCAGTCCTGGGAAGCCTTGAATTTCTTTCAACTTAGATACCCCTTCAGTCATTTTAATATTTCCAAGTACATCACTGAATGTATACACCCATTTAATCCTAGCAAGATCTACATTTTTGATCATACTAAACACTTCTTTTATACTGTATTTTCGAGGTGATGCCGAAGAGTTGAGTATCACCAGTCCATCATACTGAGTAAGATTCTCATCCCCTTGTATCAAGTCAACAATAGCTCCATTTGCCTCCATTGCGTTTTTAACCTTTTGAGCATATACACCATTATCATCCGTAAGGGCAAATCGTTTTCCTTGTATCTTATTATTTTCAGAGTTTAGGGTTGTTTCTTCAAGTTCAAAACTCATTCTTATCAATTCACCTTCAATGGTATCACTTTCTTTTACTGCTATCTGTTCTATTTGAGACTGGGATATAGAATCTTTATTCTCAACACCATTAGCTAACCCTTTTATCCAATCAATTAATCCATTAAGAGTTTTTACTGAAGCTAGTTTTTCAATTGTATCATCAGCATCCTCAATACTACCGGATATATTTAGTTTTTCTCTCAATGAGCCTATAATCTCCATACGTTTGATAGAATCAATACTGAGATCAGCTTCCAAATCCAAATCCAAACCAAGCATATCGGCTGGATAACCAGTTTTTTCACTAACGGTTTCAAGAAGCAAAGTCTTAATGTCATCAATTGTCACGGCTTGAGTTTGAATAGGAACAACAGAATCAACTACATCTGGCATAATTGCACCTTGTGTCTGATTTATACTTGAATTGGCTAATTCCTTAATCCAATCGATCAAACCATTAAGAGTTTTTACAGAGGCAAGCTTTTCTACTGTATCTTCAGCATCTTCCATGCTCCCTGATATATTAAGTTTTTCTCTCAATGATCCAATAATTTCCATTCGTTTGATAGAGTCTATACTGAGATCGGCCTCCAAATCTAGGTCGAGACCTAACATTTCGATGGGATAGCCCGTTTTTTCGCTAACGGTCTCGAGCAATAAACCTTTAATATCATCTATAGATAAGGCTTGTGTTGATATTTCAGCCGATTTAGAAGAAGAAGTATTTATGTCCACAAATTCTTGTCTCTGCTCTACCTGTTGTGAAGAAGTGTTCATCGGTAACACTTGTACTTGTTGTACAGAATTCGTTTGTATTGGAGTTGATATATTATTGGGAATATGACCTAAATAGCCCAGCATAACATCACGCTGGCTTTGCAGCATCATTCTCATACTATTCAGATACTCTAATATTACTTGATCAGAGGATGAAAGTCCTGAAGTGGAATTATTATTTAGATTATTCGTCATGTTTTTTAAGTTCATTATAGGTTGTATTATCGGATATGCTCCTGTTGAAGGCATTCGTCCATCAGTAGGTATAGCATTATGACCATTGATATGCCAAAGAATAGGACTCTTCTTATATTGTTCAGGCTTATCAATGTTTACTATAGATGTATTACGCTTTTCAAAGAGTTTTTCAACATCAACAGATTTTCCTGTTGACAAATATTTTGCAATAGTATGTAAGATGAAAGTTACTCCATTGAAACTTTTATTTTCTGTCTCAAAAGTAGAAACTTTGTCTCCTAATATGGATTGAACAAGTCCAGTAAGAACTCTGCCCGGTCCCACCTCAATAAACATACGTGCACCTTCATTGTACATATTTTCAACTTGCCGGGTAAAAAGTACAGGTTTAATAAGATGCTCCGCTAATCGATTTTTTATTTCTTGAGTTTTTTGAGGATAATGCTCTGCTGTTGTATTAGACCATACAGGTATATTTAGAGTCTTAAAGTCAACCTTGTGTAACTCATCGGTATACAACGCTCTTGATTTATGCAAAAGAGGACTATGAAATGCACATGCAACATTAAGTTCTTTATAAGCAATATTTTTATTACTTAGTTTTCGCATAAAAGAATTGATTCCTTCGGTAGAACCGGCTAGGACTATTTGTTTCGGAGAATTGAAGTTCACAGCCCATACATCCTTTTCACCATCCAGTAGCGTAATTATCTCTGTTTCGGAGAGACTGACAGCTATCATTTTCCCTTTATCCTCTTCTATTGCTCCTAATATAGATAAAGCTCTCTTACTACTTAATGATACTAGCTCTTCTGCATCAAAAGCACCGGCAAAACATAAAGCCGGCAACTCTCCATAGCTATGACCTGCTACCATATCAGGAATAATACCTAGTGATTTAAGAAACTCAGCAAAGGCAAAATCTACAATACCCAGTAATGGCTGGGCATTTCGTGTATCGGTGATAACTTCCTCTTGCTCTTTACGCGTTTCTTCATCGAAGGCTGAGTATGGAAATAGTATCTTCTCATATTCTTTATGCTTGGTAAGTAAGCGACGCATTGCGGGAAAGACAACAAACATATCCCGAGCCATATTTACTCTTTGGCTACCTTGTCCGGAAAACATAAATGCAACCTTTCCTTCTTTCGCATTTTTTAAATAAATCCCATATTCTTCTTTTCCGGCAAGAGCTGCATTAATTCTATTGTGTAATTCTTTACAATCACTAGCAATTATAGACACTTGAACTTCTTTCTTGCTGTTTACTGCCAAACTGTAAGCGATATTTTTAATATTGATTGTATCATTGTAGCTTAGCAGTTCTTTTACTTTCTGTAATTGTTGTTTAGCTTCTATTAGTGAATCCCCGCGAAATACAAATAGTTCTGATGGCCATAGAGGTAAACAGCTATTATGTTCTTCCTCTTTTTTATGATTTTCCATCACTACATGGAAATTGGTTCCGCCAAAACCAAAAGCACTGACTCCTGCAATTCTTTTTTCACTGTCCCAATATCCCGAGTGAGAATTAAACACAAAAGAACTGCTGTCCTTATCATAATAAGGATTTGGTTTATTCAGGTGCAATGTCGGCGGTTGAACTTTATAGTAGATAGACAGGGCTGCTTTGATAACGCCTGCAATACCTGCAGCACATTTAGCATGTCCTATTTGTGTCTTTACAGAACCTAGTAATGTTTGCCCTTTAATGGCGCCTGATTCAAGAAACATATCTGTTAATGCTCGCAGCTCTGTTCGGTCTCCTACTACTGTTCCCGTGCCATGAGCCTCTATCATTTCTACCTGTGAGGGTAAAATTCCTGCATTCTGATAAGCTCTTTGTAATGCTTTTATCTGTCCTTTTCTGTTTGGGGCAGTCATTCCCAGGCTTTTTCCATCACTACTACCTCCCATTCCTTTGATAACAGCGTATATCTTATTTCCATCACGTTCAGCATCAGCTAACCGTTTCAGCACTAAAACGCCAATGCCTTCTCCCAAGGCAATACCATCCGAATCTGCATCGAATGAGGCAGAGTAACCTTTACGGGATAATGCATGCGTACATGAAAACATTAAGAAGTCGTTGATTCCGTTATGTAAGTCGGCTCCACCTAAAAGTACCATATCAGAGCGATTGGAGAATAACTCCTGACAGCCCAGATCCAATGCTGCAAGAGAAGAAGCGCAGGCTGCATCTACTGTATAGTTACGTCCCCCCAGATTTAAGCGATTGGCTATTCTACCAGATATTACATTTGATAATACTCCTGCAAAAGAATCTTCATTAAGGCGAGGTAGGGAATTTTTCAATACATCTGGTAATTCTCCAAAAACCTGTTTTGCATAGGCTCTGAAACCATAACTTGCCGCTAGTTCTGTTGCTCCTTCTGCACCGAATATAACGGAAGTGTTTTCTAAATCAATTTCGGACAGGTTTTCATATCCTGCATCTGTTAATGCTTGCTTAGCCACCAAAAGGCTCAGTAATTGTGTCGGTTCTATAGACGCAAGTGATTGAGGTGTCATTCCGAACTCAAGAGGATCAAAATCTATCGATGGGATAAATCCGCCCCATTTCGAGACCACTTTATCTGTATCAGTAGAATTTGAATCATAATATAGATCTTTATTCCAGCGGCTATCGGGAACCTCTGTGATACAATTTTTGCCAAGAACGATATTTCTCCAATATTCTTCAATATTATGCGCATCGGGGAAAATACCCGAAATTCCGACAATCGCTATATCTAATGGTTGTGTATTTGATGTTGGCAAAGCAATATCGGGCAGTTGAGAAAGTAGCTCGTTATTATCTACAGCTACATGCTTATGCAATTCATACAGAGTCATTTCTTTTTGATTGAGAGCTGCTATTTGTCCTATCATGTAAAGACCTTTTTCTTTTTGCTCTTCCTCGTTCAATTTTACAAGATCAGTCCCTATACGTTCAATGCCTTTGGTTGCAATTCTTGAACGACCAAGATTAAGCTCCTCTAATCTGATCCAAATTTCTTTACTATCTAGGTTTTGCCGTTGTAGTTTTTCTTTTTCCTTACCGAAATATTCTGTAAATGGAGATTTTAGAGATTGTGTTTCTTGTCCGGGGGCAGCTTGCAGAATAACTGTTGCATTTTCTTCAATCGCCAACTTTTGGAATTCAGGGAGGATGGCTTTTGTCTCTACGGCTTCTTTTGTATAAAGATATGAAGACCCCATTAACACCCCTATTTTAGCACCTTTAGCATCGAGTGTGGCAGACATTATAGATACGAACGCAGAAGAAAATGCATTATGTATCCCACCCGCAAAAAAGACACTAAATGCAGACAGATTATCTTCTTTTAGTAATCTGTATATCTGTCTTTCCCATAAGATAAAGCTGGAAAGAGGGCCTATATGTCCCCCACTTTCACGTCCTTCGAATACAAAGTTCTTCGCCCCTTCCTTAAGAAATATATCCAACAATGTTTGAGATGGAACATGAATAAAAGCTTTGATACCTTCTTTTTCAAATGGTTTTGCCAAAGCTGGGCTTCCTCCGGCGATAAGTACCACGGGTGGTCTGTACTCCAATATATATTTCGTTTGCTCTTCGCGTTGTTTTGTAGGAATAAAGCCGAGTAGCCCCACGCCCCAGACTTTATCGTTGAGTAACCGACTAGATTCTGCTATCAGGCTGCGGGCAGCATCTCCGGTCGTCATACTCATGGCTATAAAAGGTAATGCTCCCGCATCAGCTACACTACAAGCAAATTCAGGGACATCGCTTACTCTGGCCATTGGACCTTGTGCTATTGGGTATTTTATACCTAAACTTTTTGCGAGTTTACTATCTGATTTGATTGTTTGCAGTCTTTTTGCTTGCTGTATATGACCGTATATAGCCTCATAGAAACTAGAAACGAAAGTGTTAAGGTTTTTATATTTTTCTACAAAGTCAATAGATAATGAAATATCTTGTCCCATAGGTAAGATATTCTTATTAATATCTAATCCTCCCAATAATGGTATAATATCCGAATATTTAGTGTTGACAGGTAATTTAGGAGAATTTTTCCTCAACAATATTCTGAAATTGTCAATTACAGTAGTCTCACTCCCACTCAGTTTACTAAAAATATTTTTCTGATCTTTGGTTAATCCACATTCAGGAAATAAGGAAATCTGACTATCCAGAATAACCCCCTTCGCTCCTAAAGCTAAACAAGCGGCAGAAGTATGTATACCGACTCCTCCTTGTATATAAATATTTATTCCTTTTTTTAAATATTTATTCGCTATACTTTGGAAAAGGATGAATGCGGACTGCGCTGACACTTTTCCCGCTCCTTCATTTCCTTTTACGATAATATTACTGATACCGCTATCTATTACTCTTGCAGCTTCATCTAAAGAATGTACCTGACATAATTTTTCTATATTTTCGCTTACAGATATATCCATACCAGCAGGAAAAATCACTCTGCTTACATTCGGTGGAAGGTCTAATTTTAATGTAGTATCATCTACAAAACAAACCCCAAAAGATTCTGTTGTAGATTCACTCATAATATCTAAGGATTCTTGTGCTTTTTGCAGATTCCGACCAAGATGCAATACGGGATATGCACCGGTCTTGATCGTATCTAAAGCTAAAGTAGTATTCGGTATCTCGAAAGGAGATACGATAAGTAGCTCTTTGTAATGTTGCATTATTAAATAGTTGTAGTTTGTTTTTGTTTGTCTTTCTTGTTTTATTATCTAATCTATTGCATATATATATATTTTTCTTTAAGTTTATGTATTTGCCCAATATAAATAATAACAGCTAATATTGTTGATGCAACATCAGCTAATGGTATTGAAATCCAGACCCCATCCAATTGAAAAAAAAGAGGTAAAATAAACAACAACGGTACTAGAAAAAGAAATTGCCGTGTTAGACTTAGCATGATTGCTTTCGTGGGCATTCCTATAGATTGGAAAAAATTAGAAATGACCATTTGTAACCCACTAAGAGGTAATACAATCGTTATTATTTTTAAAACTCCGGAAGCTTTACTCGCCAATGCAGAAGTAGGGTTAAATGGCCTGACTGCAATATCTGAAAAGAATAATCCACCTATCAAACCGATAAATCCGATACCGATGCCGGCTTTTATTGCCTGATTTACTGTAGATATAACTCTTTCTATCTTGTTCGCTCCATAATTGTATCCAACTATAGGTTGCATTCCTTGTGTTAAACCTACAATGATGAGTACAATAATAAGATTTAATCTATTGGCTATTGCATATGCTTCTATGGCAATGCTGTCTCCATAAGTACTTAATCTGTTATTTATAAAAAAGACAACAATGGAAGCTGCTACTTGCATAAGAAATGGAGAAACCCCGATACTCATTATAGCCCATACAATTTTTTTATCTAGATTTAACTTATGCTTATGTAGTGTTAATGTGTTATTTCTATTAAGAAAATGAATCATAAAGATTACGAAGGAGATAAACGCTGCTATTGAAGTGGCAATTGCAGCACCCCTCATACCCCATTCGAATATAAAAATGAAAATAGGTGCAAGTATGATATTTAGAATAACACCAAGCAGCATAATATACATTGCTTTTTGAGGATAACCCGAAGCACGCATAACACTGCTCAATACAAAGCCTAAATTCAGAAAGATACAACACGGTAGATAATAGATTAAAAACTCGCGAGCAAAATGATAAGTGTCTTGTGTTGCTCCGATTATATGTAATAGTGGATCGATAAAGATATAGGTCAAAAGAACGAAGAATCCTGTTAATAGTATTATCAAAACCAGAGCATTACCTAGTGCTCTATCCATCTTATCTTTGCAACCTTCACCCATATAAATAGCAACACGAGTGGCAGCACCTGTACCGACGAATGCTCCTAATGCAGTAAAGAATGTCATTATAGGAAAAACGATTCCTAGCCCACCAATGGCATGATCTCCTAAATTAGGCCCATGTCCAATATAGATACTATCCACAATATTGTAGATGGCAACAACTAAGGAACCGATAATAGCCGAAATGGAATATTCTCTCAGTAGTTTTGTTGTTTGTTCTGATTCTAATCTATTTAGTATAGACCCCATTATTTTATCTGATTACTAAATGTTATCTAGGCAAAACATTAGTAATGTATGTAAAGTCAATGTTAAAGAAAAAATATATTTATAGTCTCAAGCCACAAACTTATATAAATATATTATACTAAACAAATAAAAATAATTATTGAACAAAGAATAAAGCCTCTACAAATTATCAGAGACGGAATCTAAATCTATGAAATTTATTGTTTTTTAATTTAAGGATATTATATCTACTTTCTTTTTGTATAGGTGCAAAAACATAAAAAGGACTCCTCTCTCTCCAGGATAAATAATCAGGTGAGAGAAGAGCATTTAGGGTTGTCTTATATATCTAAAAATATTAAATGAATAGATTTACATTCGCATTTTCTTCTCTATCGAGATAAGCGGCAACACCACCAATCGTAATATTATCTATTAATTCCTCTTTTTTTATACCCATTACATCCATCGACATAGAACATGCAATAAATTCGACACCATTATCTAAAGCCTGTTGCATAAGGCTTTCAAGGCTATCTACATTTTTGTTTTTCATGATACTACGCATCATTTTACTACCGATCCCTCCCATATTCATTTGAGATAGGCCTAGTTTTTTGCTGCTAGATGGCAACATCATGCCAAACATTCTTCCCATAAAGTCTTTTCTTACAGTAGGCTTTTTCTCCTTTTTTATTATATTCAGACCCCAGAATGTAAAGAAGATACTTACTTTTTTACCCGTAGCTGCTGCACCATTAGCGATCACAAATGAAGCTAGAGCTCTATCCAAATCGTCACTAAATACTATGAGCGTTTTATTATCTCTAGCGATAGCTGATGTGGTGCAAGAAGCATCTTCTTTTGCTATCTTTTCTACAATAGCAGTTATTACCCCACCCGAGTTATTCATACTTACTAGTTTTGCGCCAACCATGCGGCACCAGCCATTTAAGTCTTCACCAAAAGCCTGATCTGTAACGCTAATTTCGAGGCGGTCGCCTAGATTTATTTCATCGTAATTTCTCTTCAATTGCATGATCGGACCAGGACATTGTAATCCACAAGCATCTATTTTGATTGTTTTAATCATTGCACTTTCTTTATTTTCCATCTCTCCATCATCTTTAATAAGTGTATCACAGAGACCTTCACTCGTTATATTATCAGCAATAGCACAAGAGTAAGTTCGATATCCTCCCGATAGATTATAAACGTTGGTATAGCCAGATTGCATAAGAATCCGCGAGGCAATATACCCACGTAATCCAACAGCGCAATAAACTATAATCTTTTTATCTCTCGGCATTTCATTTAGACGACTTCTAATCTCATCGACTGGTATATTAATTGCACCTTCGATATGTCCAAAATCATATTCTTCTTTTGTACGTGAATCTATGATCATAGCTTCTGCTTTATCTACGTTGAGGATGTCACGCCATTGTATAATATTTACTTTCCTTTTTAAAATATTTTCTGCTACAAATCCGGCCATATTTACCGGGTCTTTGGCTGACGAGTATGGGGGAGCATAAGCGTGTTCTATCTCCTGAAGATCATAAATTGTACCTCCATTTTTTATTACCTGTGCAAATAGGTCAATACGTTTATCAACACCATCATAACCGACCACTTGAGCTCCCAACAATCTGCCATCTTCAGGAGAAAAAATTATTTTGATAGATAATGGTAGTGCTTCCGGATAATAGCCAGCATGGGAACTTCCGTGCGTATATGATGATATATGCTCTATCTTCTCTCTGTTTAGTAATTTTGAAGAAGCTCCTGCTGCTGCGACAGTCAGATCAAAGACCTTAGCTATAGAAGTTCCTATAGTACCCTTATATATATACTTATTCCCTTCTAAAATATTATCGGCTACTATACGAGCTTGTTTATTTGCCGGTCCGGCTAGTGGAATTAAAGTATGTTTATTAATAATCGGATTAAACACTTCAGTAGCGTCACCTAGAGCATATACGCTACTATCTGACGTCTGCATATAGTCATCAACTTTGATGCCTCCCATAGAACCAAGTTGCAAGCCTGCGTCTTTAGCCAATTTTACTTCGGGACGAACTCCGATGCTTAATATAACCATATCTGCAGTAACACTTCCTCCACTTTCCAATACGACGTTTATACCATCCTCAATTGATTCGAACTGTGCAACACCCTCCTCGAGCAAAAGAGATACATTTTTTTGAATAAGGTGCCGGTGTACAATAGAAGCCATAGAAAAATCGATTGGAGCCATTACTTGGTTACTCTTTTCAATCAACGTTATATCTAATCCTGCATCATGTAGATTTTCTACCATTTCCAAGCCTATAAAACCACCGCCTATTACCACAGCCCTTCGGGGCTTATGTTGGTTTATGTAGCTTTTTATTTTATCCATATCAGGTACATTCCTTAAAGAGAATATACGACTGTCTTCTATGCCCGGCATTGGAGGTTTGATAGGTTCTGCTCCTGTAGATATTATTAGTTTGTCATAACTTTCTATATAATCTCTATTGGCTGCAATATCATGGACTTTTACTGTTTTATCTTTCAGGTCAAAGCTTGTCACTTCGGATCTTACACGGATATCTATATTAAAACGATTGATGAAACCATCTACTGTTTGTACAAATAACCTGTCTCGTTCACTAATTGTACCGCCAATATAATAAGGAAGTCCACAGTTGGCATACGATACGTACTCTCCTCTTTCGAAAAGTATAATCTGAGCATTTTCGTCCATTCTTCTGAGTCGTGCAGCTGCTGTTGCACCACCTGCCACACCTCCAATTATAAGTATTTTCATAATTTATATTATAAATATTTGTTATTAGCAATTATGTGATTAAAAATTATGCTGATATTTCTACCAGTTCTTTTATCAATGCAGATAAATTAATTTCATGTTTCATCATTTCTTTTATTTTCTTTCTCCCTTCCTCTGTCAAGGAAAAAATCATTTGCCTTTTATCTATAGAACCCATTTCTCGCAATATATACCCTTTTGTTTCTACAGTATTTATTATACGTGATACTCTGGAATTAGACAACCCTACAAATTCACAAATCTCATTTGCTGTTTTTGGCTTCTCATCCTTCATACAACATAAAACCATCCCTTCGTTAATGGTTATATTATTCTTTTCGGCAAACTCTTTCTCAAAAGTATAAAGAGACTTATATATGTTTTTTAGTTTACAAATTGACTCCATTAAAATATTTGCTATTGGAAAATATTTGCAAAGAAAAATAATATTTTTCTATTGACAAAATGTATATGAATAATATTCTAAATTTTTCAAAAGATGAAAATACTCCAATTTTATCGCATACTGTGCCTGCTATCTTTCTATTTAATATATGATTCTATGATTTATTTCAAATATGCTTTCTTCTGAAAAAAAATAGCAATACGAGGCTCCCTAAGCATATCAAAAAAATAAATTTATAAGCAAAAGTTGTATTTTCTAAATTTAATTATTCATCTTTATATCATCTAATTACAGAATTATATAATTTTTTAATGTTAAAATATCAAAAAGATGTAACCTTTTTTAATTTTTAACGACATATATAGTAAATGTTTCTAGATACTATTTCGTGAAACTTTATCAAAAGTTAATTCTGTGTGGCAGTAGGTTCTTCAAATATAATAAACAACAGCGAACGTGATAAGAATAAATAGTTTAAACAAAACTTATTGGGGAAAATCGCCTTTACATGTATTGAAAGGGATTAATATGGATGTGGAAAGAGGTGAGTTAGTCTCTATAATGGGAGCTTCCGGTTCCGGGAAATCCACCTTACTTAATATTCTCGGCATTCTGGATACCTATGATACCGGTGAATATTATTTAGATAATGTTCTAATCAAAAATTTGAGTGAAACCCAAGCAGCTGAATTGAGAAATAAGAAGATTGGTTTTATATTCCAATCCTTCAACCTGATTACATTCAAAAATGCTGTAGAAAATGTAGCGTTACCGCTATATTATCAGGGAGTTTCTCGAAAAAAACGTAATAGCATAGCTATGGAATATCTGGACAAGATGGGACTAGCATCACATGCGAGCCATATGCCTAATGAACTCTCAGGAGGACAAAAGCAGCGTGTCGCAATTGCCCGGGCTCTAATAGCCCAACCCCAGATAATACTGGCCGATGAACCTACAGGAGCCTTGGATAGTAAGACTTCAAGAGATGTAATGCAATTACTTCGACAGATCAATAACGACGACGGTATAACCATGCTTATTGTAACCCATGAGCAATCTGTGGCTGATGCTACAGATCGAGTTATCCATATAAAGGATGGAATTATAGGTTCGATAGAAGTAAATGAGAACCCAATAATAGCAATGTAAACCCGGATTACTTATGTTTGATTTTGATTCTATACGCGAAATATTTTCTACAATCGGCAAAAATAAGTTACGCACTTTTTTGACCAGTTTTGCTGTAGCATGGGGTATTTTTATGCTTATAATCTTATTGGCTGCAGGTAATGGGTTGAAAAATGGTGTTACTTCAAACTTTTCACGCAGGGCACAAAACTCTGTTACATTGTGGCCCGGATGGACTTCAATGGCTTACAAGGGCCTTCCGACGAATAGACAAATAAAATTTGATCAAAAAGATTATGATCTAATACGAAATAAGATACCGGAGGTAGAATATGTCTCGGTTCGGTTGAGCCAAAGAGTAACTCTATCTTATGAAAAAGAGTATGGTTCGTGGGATATAGACGGCGTGTCACAGGATGCTTCTATTATCAATAATCTGAAAGTTGCGAATGGAAATGGCCGATTTCTCAATAAAATGGATGTTGACAATCGCCGCAAAGTGATAGTTCTCAGCCCCGATATGAAAAAGGTATTATTTAAAGATAAAGATCCGATAGACCAATATGTGATTGCTGATAATAATATAGCTTATCAGGTGATTGGGGTTTACGATAATGAAGATATCTATGACAACAACCCTCCGGGCTATATTCCTTTCACAACAGCCCAGATGCTATATAACAAGGGTTATGGTTTTCGCAGGATTGATTTTACCGTAGTCGGATTGCCAACCAAAGAAGCAAACGAGAAATTTGTAGAAAGGCTCCGCCAACGAATGGGAACACTCCATAATTTTGACCCGGCCGACAGATCTGCATTGTATGTTCGCAATACGGCAGAAGACATGTTGGAAGCACAAAGTATATTCTTTATTATCACTGCTTTTATCATTGTCATCGGAATTGCTTCATTATTAGCGGGAATTGTTGGTGTAGGAAATATCATGCTTATAACGGTAAAAGAACGAACTAAAGAAATCGGTATTCGAAAGGCAATAGGAGCTACTCCTTTCTCTGTACTCAAGCTCATTATCTTTGAATCTATACTGATCACTACCGTAGCAGGCTATATTGGTATAGTCATTGGGGTTGGTATAACAGAAGGAATTAGTACAATTATGGCAAACGCGCCATCGGATGGTCCTTCAATATTCAAAGATCCAACAGTAGATTTGTCTACTGTAATATGGGCAACAGTGGTTCTGATTGTTGCAGGAACAATTGCAGGTCTTATACCTGCCCTGAAAGCGACAAAAGTGAGTCCAATAGAAGCGATGAGAGCCGAATAATAAAAAAACCAGAACATGTTTGATTTAGACAATTTACAAGAAATATGGGTAACGATTACTCGAAATAAGCTTCGAAGTTTTCTTACTTGCATAGGCGTTTCGTGGGGTATTTTTATGCTTATTATCCTTATCGGTATCGGATATAGCTTTCAAGGTGGTATTATGAAAAACGTAAGCGGATTTGCATCCAACTCCTGCTTCTTTTGGACAGATGTTACCAGTGAACCGTATAAAGGATTCCGTAAAGGACGTTTCTGGTCGATGAACAGAAAAGATGTTACGCTGATCAGAGAGAAAGCCCAATCTGTGGAATATATTTCTCCTGTACTCTTTGGAAATAGCGGAGATAAAAATGTTGTACGTGGACGAAAATCAGGATCGTATGGAACAAGAGGTATATATCCCGATCATTTCAATATAGAACAACAGCACATACTCATGGGACGGGTATTCAACGAATTGGATATAGCGGGCACTCGCAAAGTATGCGTAATCGGACGAGAGGTTTATGAAACATTATTTCAGCCGGGGGAAAATCCCGAAGGACAATATATTAGAGTAAATGGAATATACTTTCAAGTAATTGGAGTGATTCGTCCTAAGTCGAACATGTCGATCGGCGGAGATGTAGAATCAACGGTTTTTATTCCATTCTCTACAATGCAACAGGCCTTTAACCAAGGAGACAAAGTATATTTTATGGCATGTACGGCTAAACCGGGTTATCCAGCCTCTGTGGTAGAAGAAGAAGTTACAGCGATAATAAAAACAGCGCATGACATATCTCCTACCGATGAAAAAGCCGTAGGTAGCTTCAATATAGAAAAACAGTTTCAGATTTTCAACAACTTATTTTTAGGTATTGATTTCCTTATATGGTTTGTGGGAATAGGAGCTTTGTTATCGGGTATTATAGGTATCAGTAATATTATGCTGGTAACAGTACGTGAACGAACCCGTGAAATTGGAGTGCGACGTGCTATCGGTGCGAAGCCAATAACAATAGTGAAGCAGATTTTAAGTGAAAGTTTTGTTTTAACGACAATGGCCGGATTTGCAGGCTTCTTTGCAGGAATAGCACTCATAGAAATCATCAGCTACGTCATGAGCAAAAATATAAGTGATGACGTATTTCTCATACCGCCGCTAGTTTCATTCTGGACAGCAATAGCTGCATTAGGAGTATTGATCGTATCAGGTATACTTTCGGGATTGATGCCTGCAATGAGAGCACTGCGCATAAAAGCAATCGATGCTATCAGAGAAGAATAATTTACTGTAAAGAATAAAAAATAGAAAATTAAATAATATGAAAGCTTTAAAAATTATTGGACTAGTACTTATCGGATTAATTTTCGTTGGTACATTATATTTTCTTTTTAGAAAATCACAACCGAAGAAGATTGTTTATGAAATATCAACTGTAGAATCGGGAGATATAGAAAACACTACTGTAGCAACAGGTAAGGTATCACCCCGTGATGAAATTCTTATCAAACCTCAGATTTCCGGGATTGTATCGGAGGTGCTGAAAGAAGCCGGTGATTTTGTAAAAGAAGGGGAAATTATCGCTACGGTAAAAGTAATACCAGAGGTTTCTCAGTTGAATAGTGCAGAATCGAGAGTTAATGTTGCTCGCATCAACCTGAACCAGATAAAAGCGGAATACGACAGACAGAAACAGCTTTTTGGTAAAGGTGTAATAGCCAAGGAAGAGATGGATAAATCGGAGGCAGACTACAAAAAAGCTGTAGAAGAGCTGGATAATTCTAAAGATAATCTGGATATTGTAAAAAATGGGATTTCTAAAAAAACAGCTCAATATAGTAATACTCAGATCAGATCTACTATTACTGGTATGATACTAGATGTTCCTATTAAAGTCGGAAACTCTGTTATTCAGGCCAATACATTTAATGATGGTACTACTATAGCTAGTGTAGCCAACATGAACGATATGATCTTTATTGGAAAAGTAGATGAAACCGAAGTCGGACGCATACATACAGGTATGCCAATGAAACTATCTGTAGGTGCTATAGAAAACAAAAAATTTGATGCTGTTCTGGAATATATTGCACCAAAAGGAGTTGAAGAAAACGGAGCCATTTTGTTTGAAATAAAAGCTGCTGCTCGTATACCTGATACAGTACTTATTCGTGCCGGATACAGCGCAAATGCTGAAATCGTATTATCTAAGGCTGAGAAAGTATTATCTATACCGGAAAGTACAATAACATTCAGTAATGACTCTGCGTATGTCTATGTTCTAAAAGATTCTATAGAACAATTATTTGATAAAAAACTAATTACTACAGGATTATCTGACGGAATAAAAGTAGAAGTAAAATCCGGGTTGAAGAAGGGTGATAAAATCAGAGGAAACGAAATTTCAGATAAATCTAAAAAAGCGGCTCAAAAATAGACCGATAGGATAATGTATACAATTATGAAAAAAACAATAACACTCTGTGTCCTATTAAGTTGCTGTTTTACAATACAAGCACAAACGGTAAGAAAAAGGACATATATAGAAAAGGCTGAGTCTCGTTCTGAAAAGACCTTAGATGAGACGGCAGATTCAACTAAAATATCAGAAGAACGCTCGGTAGAACCTGTACAAGTAAAAACTCCACTTTTTTCTCAAGGAACCGGGAAGTGGACATTGAAACAGTGTGTTGATTATGCAGTAGAAAATAATATTGACCTTCGACAACAATCTCTGAATGTAAAAAGTGCAGAAATAGATTTGAGCACATCAAAGAATAGTCGCCTTCCAAATTTAAACGGAAATATTGGACAAGATTTTAACTTTGGTCGTTCTATCAGAACCACAACAAATGCTGTAGGAACAGGAAATACAGGCTCTACCAGCTTTGGTATATCAACATCTGTACCTCTATTTACAGGATTCCGTATTCCAAATCAAATCAAATCGGATGAATTGAATTTGCAAGCTGCTGTTGAAGGATTGAAAAAAGCAAAAGAAAATCTTGAACTACAAGTAGTATCGTTATATCTAGATGTACTTTTCAAAAAAGAGATTCTAAAGGCATATAAAGACCAAGTATCTTATAGTTCTCAGCAAGTAGAACGCACACAGTTGTTACTTGAAGCTGGAAAGGTACCGTCTTCACAATTGTACGATATCAAAGCGCAGCTAGCTAAAGATGAGTTAAATGTGACTATGGCAAATAATGACCTTGATTTATCTCTGCTAAATCTGTCACAATCACTAAATTTGCCAACAACGAAAAATTTTGACATAGAAGAACCTAATTTAGGAGATGTTGTATATGATAATATTTCTAGTATAATACCACCCGATCAGGTTTACACTATGGCATTAGAAACAAAACCCCATGTTAAAGAGGCTCAATATAAGCTAGGAAGCTCTCAGAAATTATTAAAGGTTGCTCAGTCAGGATACTATCCTACTTTAGATCTGACTATGCGCTATGGCACCGGATTTGATCGTATTTATAAAAAAGGGGTGGATCAGGAAAGCATATCTAAACAACTTGGTCAAAATCAGACTAAATATATAGGATTCTCACTGAATATCCCGATCTTCAATCGCTTCCAAACACGTAATCAAGTGCGTAGCGCGCGATTAAGCATAGAAAACCAAACTCTAGCTTTAGACAATGTAAAACTAGCCTTATACAAGGAAATACAACAAGCATATCAGAGTGCTGTCGCAGCTCAGGCTAAATACGGCTCTACAGATAAGGCATACGATGCAGCGGAAGAGTCTTTCAAGTATGCACAGGAAAGATACGAAATAGGAAAATCTACTGTTTTTGAATTTAATGAAGCGAAAACTAAATTATTGACAAGTAGATCAGAACAGATTCAGGCGAAGTATGATTTCCTTTTTAGAAGTAAAATATTAGATTTCTACCAAGGAAAACCTATAGATTTGGAATAATTGAGTTTAATGTAGAATCAAGTGTTATCAGATTCCGTGAAATTATCTTACGTTTCACGGAATTTTTATTTTAAAAACATGCCTTTAGAGTCAATTCTCTAGCGAAAAAATTATATATTTGTATAAAGCTTAAATATAATTAACACCATTAACTAAAACCTATAATGAAAGAGTTTTTTGCTAATATGGATGGCACTCAACAGTTTTATTGGTATATAGCCATCGGAGCGAGTGTAATATTTATTATACAAACAATAATGACCTTTGTTGGAGCCGATGCGGATACAGGTGTTGATGCAGATTTTGATGGAAATCTAGATGGCGGAGATTCTCCTTTTCAGCTTTTTTCTCTTCGAAATCTAATTAATTTTCTTCTAGGATTTGGATGGGCTGGAGTATCACTTTACAATGTTATAGAAAGCAATGTTCTTTTAGCTATTGTCGCATTTTTAGTAGGAGTACTCTTCATTGCATTCTTTTTCTTTATTATGCGAGCGTTACTAAAGCTATCAGAAGATAATAGCTTTAAAATAGAAGATACAATAGGAAAAACCGCAGATGTTTATCTTTCTATTCCTGCTGCAAAAAAAGGTAAAGGTAAGGTCTTTATTAGTGTTAGGGGTTCTACTCATGAACTTTCAGCTATCACCAACAGCGTTGACGAAATCAAAAACGGGTCATTAGTAAAGGTTGTAGGTATAGAAGGAGATATATTAATTGTTACTCCTTTAACACTCTAACAACTATTCTTTGATTGAACAAATACAATAAATTTTAAAATAAAACTCTTATTATGGAAGGATTATTTGAAGGAACAGGAGTTCTTTTTGTAGTGGCTATTATTGTAATATTTGTCCTCATTATGACAATGGTATCTAGGTACAAGCGTTGTCCGTCGGACAAAATATTAGTTGTATATGGCAAAACAGGAGGTGCTTCAGCCAAATGTATACACGGTGGGGGTGCTTTTATCTGGCCGGTAGTACAAGATTTTGCTTATTTAGATTTGAAACCGATATCTATCGAGGCCAATCTGACTAGTGCATTGAGTAAACAGAACATTAGAGTCGATGTACCATGTCGATTTACTATTGCGATTTCTACCGAGAAGGAGAATATGAATAATGCGGCAGAGAGATTATTAGGTTTGACCACTTCGCAAATACAAGAATTGGCGAAAGATATCTTATTCGGTCAGCTTCGTTTAGTGATTGCCACAATGATGATTGAAGAAATCAACTCGGATCGTGATAAATTCCTGGATAATATCTCTAAAAATGTAGATACCGAATTACGTAAGATTGGTCTTAAGCTAATCAATGTAAACGTGACTGACATTAATGATGAATCAGGGTATATAGAAGCTCTAGGGAAAGAAGCTGCTGCTAAAGCCATCAATGAGGCGAAAGTGAGTGTAGCTGAACAAGAAAAAATGGGTGAAACAGGAAAGGCTGTAGCCGATAGACTTCGTGATGTACAAATAGCAGAAACACATCGGGATAGAGATGTGCAGATAGCTATAGCTCAGAAGGACAAAGAGGTTAGCATTGCCGGAGCATTCAGAGATGAGTCGATTGGTAAAGCTGAAGCAACGAGAGATACTCGTGTAAAAACGGCTGAAGCAAATGCTGTAGCAGTAAAAGGAGAGAATATTGCAAAAATAGAAATTGCAGGCTCTGATGCTCTTCGTCGTGAAAAGGAAGCAGAAGCCTTGAGACTTGCTGTTTCGTCGGAGAAAGTACAAGAAGCAAAAGCTTTGGAAGAAGCATATCAGGCAGAACAAAGAGCTGAGTTGGCTCGTTCTGAAAGAGAACGTTCTACTCAAATAGCTAACGTTGTAATTCCTGCTGAGATAGAGAAACAAAAAATCATTATTGAAGCTCAAGCTAAGGCTGAACAGTTGAGAGAACAAGCTCGAGGTGAGGCAGATGCTATATTTGCTAAAATGGATGCAGAAGCTCGAGGATTGTATGAAATACTATCTAAACAAGCGGAAGGTTATAAAGGTGTTGTAAATGCAGCCGGAGGCGATCCTGTAGCAGCATATCAGTTACTGCTGATAGAAAAGCTTCCTGAACTGGTGAAAACTCAGGTTGAAGCTATTAAGAATCTTAAAATTGACAAGATTACTGTTTGGGATTCGTCAGGTAACAATAGCAATGGTCAAACAACTACAGCTAATTTTGTTTCGGGTCTTATGAAGTCTGTTCCTCCACTCAATGATTTATTCAAGATGGCCGGAATGAATCTTCCTTCGTATCTGAAAGGCGATGCAGAGAAAGCTGGAATTACCATCCCTCTTGCGCATCCTATAGAAGATGAAGACAAGAACGAAAAGGGAGAAACGAAGAAATAAAAATAAATAAAGACCATTCTTAAATCATAGAATGGTCTTTATTTTTAATCTATTATTCTAAAAAAGAAGCCCTGTGCTTTATATACACAAGGGCTGCTTAGCAACTATAATAAAAAACACTAGATTTTAGCTCACGCTAAAGTTATTTCTTTATCCAAGTATACATCTTGTATTGTATTTATCAATTCAATACCTTCTTTCATTGGACGCTGAAAAGCTTTACGACCACAAATTAAGCCCATACCCCCTGCTCGCTTATTAACTACTGCTGTATAGACTGCATCTTTAAGGTCTGACGCTCCATGCGATTCACCACCGGAGTTAATTAGACCAACGCGTCCCATGTAGCCATTTATAACTTGATAACGGCATAAATCGATAGGATGATCGCTAGACAATTCGGTATACATACGTTCGTCCCACTTCGCAAAGTTAATAGCTTTGAATCCACCGTTATTCGTTGGTAGTTTTTGCTTAACTATATCTGCTTTTATCGTAACTCCTATATGGTTAGCCTGAGAAGATAAATCTGCAGCACTGTGATAATCGACTCCATCTTTCTTGAAAGAGTTATTTCTAAGATAGCACCAAAGGATGGTTGCCATACCCAATTCGTGTGCATACTCAAAGGCTTTGGAAATATCTACTATTTGTCTGCGGCTTTCTTCCGAACCAAAGTATATTGTCGCGCCTACAGCTGTAGCTCCCATATTCCATGCTTCTTTTATAGTACCAAAAAGCACTTGGTCGTATGTATTGGGGTATGTTAGCAGTTCATTATGATTAATTTTTACCACAAACGGTATCTTATGCGCATATTTTCGGGCTACTGACCCTAATACCCCATAGGTAGAAGCCACAGCACTACATCCCGATTCTATAGCAAGTTTTACTATATTCTCTGAATCAAAATAAATAGGATTTGGAGCGAATGAAGCCCCTGCCGTATGTTCAATATCCTGATCTACCGGCAAAATAGACAAATAACCGGTATTAGCAAGCCTCCCATGACTAAATAGTCTTTGCAAACTGTTTAATGTAGGGATGTTACGATCCGAATCTATCCAAACATTATCTATCGCATTTGGACTTGGCGCATGTATAAGAGATTTGTCAACTGTCTTGCTTACATGCCCAAGAAGAAACTCACTTTGATCGCCTAAAATGTTTCTAATTTTTGAATTAGCCATAATATATAAGTTTTGTATTTAGATTATGAATAATCAATCATGTTACTTTATATAGAACAACCCGATTGAGATTATGTTTAAAAATGCGACACAGATATATACCGTATCAAAAGATTATTTAACATACATAAACCATATCTACCTTATCATATTAACTAAAAACTTAAATTTAATCTTTATCTTTGTTTGTTTCGTATCAAGAAACACTCTCTTTTTGTATTAATTTAACCATATATAAAACATTATGCTACATGAATTTACGCTTTCCAGAGGAAGAGCAATGATCAATTTTACATTAAAATATTGCGACACAAAGCAAAAACTTCTTAATAGCTATGGTTTTCGACGAGTAGTTGATTCTTTTATAAAACAATTTCTTAAGAAAGAAGAGGTTGTGATTTTCGATTATTATATTGAACATTTTGGCTCAGAAGACAATCTTGTAGATGCTTTTATCGAAGTATTTAAACTGCTTACTGTATTTGAAATTGAAGAAGTTGTAGCTGTAGATAACAAGTATTCAAAATTCTTTGAAGATAAAGACTTATTTATAGAAGTTACAGAATTGCTTTTTGAATATTGGAAAAGACTTGAGAGATATACAATCGTAAGAAATAACAGGTTGGGTGAAGGCCTGCAAAATGTTCGTTTTATTCAGGCCAATGATATGTTTAACGATCTCATATTATCAACAGGTCGTAGAATACAAACAACAGTGGTAGGAAGGGAATCCCGTATTTTTCGTCAATCTATAGCCGGAGCTAATGCCGGTCTGACATTAAACGATGTAAACTGGAATTGTCCGATCGAATATAAAGGGTTAACATCAATACCTTTTATTAGTACAGTAGTATTCCATCCTCCATATATTTCTTATACTAAGAGAAATACACGTGATGGCATTTTCCAAGAGCATCAACAAAATCCGATTGAAAATCTTGTGTTAAACGAAGACGACTGGTTCGTATTTCCGGCTAAAGTGGGTAACATGCTAACCTTCGTTTATTTCCATAAAGATTTTATGGTACATGGTGTAGGGCTCTCTAATCTTTTTGAAATAGCGACAGAAAATGAATATATAGGAAAAAAACCAGATATGATCTACATATTCGGTTATCCTGATGGTCATGAAGAGAAACGTACCTTCTATTACAAAGATAAAAAGAATGATATATTGATTGGATATGCAAACTATTGCGACGATATAGATTATTTCGGATATATGAAGAAAATGCTTCTTACATTGCATAATGTGAAGCAAATTGAGAATGAAAGACTACCTATACACGGCGCTATGGTGAACATTGTTCTTCGTAATGGAAAAGAATCCAATATAATCATCATGGGTGATAGTGGTGCGGGTAAATCTGAAAGTCTTGAGGCTTTCAGAACTTTAAATGAAAACTATATCCGTCATATGCGTGTCATTTTTGATGATATGGGTTATCTTAAGAAAGAAGAAGATGGTACTATCAAAGCATATGGAACCGAGATTGGAGCCTTTGTAAGGGTAGATGATCTCGATCCGGCTTATGCCTTCGCTCAATTGGATAGAGGTGTTTATACCAATATGGATAGAGTAAATGCTCGTGTTACAATTCCGATATCGACATATGAAATTATATCCAGAGGATATCCGATAGATTATTTCCTATATGCCAATAATTACAATGAGGCCGAAAAGAAAATCCTCTTGTATAACGATTTGGATAAAGCTATTCCAATATTTGAAGATGGAGCACGTAAAGCAAAAGGAACGACAACAGAAAAAGGACTTGTAAAATCTTATTTTGCAAATCCATTTGGACCGGTTCAAGAACGAGAAGCGACCGAAAAGCTTGTACGCTCATATTTTAGTGATATGAAAAAAGCCGGAGTTAAAATCGGTGAAATACACACGTCTCTGGCAATTGAAGGTAAAGCAAAAGATGGCCCGCGTGAGGCAGCCGAAGAGCTTTTCTCTTTGATTAATGAATAATAAATTATATATTTACAAAGCCTCTCGACTCATTATCAGAGGCTTTGTGTATATTTTATAATTCAGAATCAAAAAGAAATCATGAAAAAACTGAAGTTAACGCTGATCCTTTCTATCTATGTTTTATCCTGTTTTTCACTGCTTGGACAAAATTACCCTTTCCAAAACACCAACCTCTCTATTGATGAACGAGTCAACGACTTAGTGTCAAAATTAACATTAGAAGAGAAGGTTGCCCAGATGTTAAATAATACACCTGCAATAGAGCGGCTCAATATTCCGGCATACAATTGGTGGAACGAATGTCTGCATGGAATAGGCAGAACAGATTATAAAGTAACAGTTTTTCCGCAGGCTATAGGTATGGCCGCAGCTTGGAATAAAGAGTTGATGAAAGAGGTTGCTTCTGCTATATCAGACGAAGGACGTGCAATATATAACGATGCCACATCAAAAGGCAATAGAGAAATATATTACGGATTAACATATTGGACTCCTAATATTAACATATTCAGAGATCCTCGTTGGGGACGTGGACAAGAGACTTATGGCGAAGACCCCTTCTTAACCGGAGTATTAGGAAAATCCTTTGTTGCCGGATTGCAAGGAGACGATACTAAATATCTAAAAGCTGCTGCTTGTGCCAAACATTATGCTGTACATAGCGGCCCCGAAAATACGCGTCATACATTCAATACATTTGTTACTGACTATGATTTATGGGATACTTACCTTCCTGCATTTCGGAATTTAGTAGTGGATGCCAAAGTTGCAGGAGTAATGTGTGCATACAATGCATATAATGGAGAACCTTGCTGTGGCAATAATTTTCTGATGCAAGAAATATTACGCGAGAAATGGAACTTCACGGGCTATGTAACATCGGATTGTGGTGCAATTGACGATTTCTATCAACATCACAAAACGCACCCTGATGCCAAATATGCAGCAGCTGATGCCGTATACAACGGAACGGATATAGATTGTGGTAACGAAGCTTATAAGGCTCTTGTAGATGCTGTAAAGACCGGTATAATTACAGAAAAGCAAATAGATATATCTCTTAAACGCTTGTTTACGATAAGATTCAGGCTAGGCATGTTTGATCCTGCCGAAAATGTTAAATACTCTCAGATATCGACATCTGTTCTTGAATCTCAGAAACATAAAGATTTAGCATTGAAAATAACAAGGGAATCTATTGTACTTCTAAAAAATGAGAATAATACATTACCTCTAAGTAAAAAGCTAAAGAAAGTAGCAGTTGTAGGACCTAACGCAAATAATGAAGTTTCTGTTTTGGGTAATTATAATGGTTTCCCAACGGAGATAGTAACGCCATACGAAGCTATAAAACAAAAATTGAAAGGGGCAGAAGTTATTTATGAAAAAGGAATAGACTTTGTTACTCCTTCAGCAAATAGTCAAGAAGAAGTTTCTGCATTATTAAAACGTATTAAAGGTGTAGATATAGTTATTTTTGTAGGTGGAATCACTCCCGAGTTAGAAGGAGAAGAAATGCCTGTTAAAATTGAAGGCTTTACCGGGGGGGACAGAACTTCTATCAAGCTACCTAAAATACAAACAGATTTTATGAAAGCCCTTGTTGCTGAAAAAATCCCTACAGTGTTTGTAATGATGACAGGTAGTGCAATTGCAACAGAATGGGAATCACAAAACATTCCAGCCATTGTCAACGCATGGTATGGTGGCCAGGATGCAGGTACAGCTATTGCTGATGTACTATTTGGAGACTATAATCCTTCAGGAAAGCTTCCTGTTACATTCTATGCAAAAGACAGTGATTTGCCTGCCTTCAATTCATATGAAATGAAAAACAGGACATATCGATATTTTAATGGAGAAGTTTTATATCCGTTTGGATATGGCTTAAGTTATACTAAATTTGAATATTCACCGATTCAAGTACCATCAACAATAGATACTGGAAACAATGCTAAAGTATCTGTAAGTATCAAGAACACAGGAAAAGTAGAAGGAGAAGAGGTTGTACAGCTTTATATCTCTTACCCTGATACGAAAGGACAGAAACCTTTATATGCTTTAAAAGGCTTCAATAGGGTATCACTCAAAGCTGGAGAATCTAAAACTGTAGAATTCAACCTATCGCCAAGAGAGCTCGGTTTAGTAGATGATGCTGGCATATTAAAAGTTAGTGCGGGAAAAAGAAAGATATTTATCGGAGGAAGCTCTCCTACCCCAACCCATTCAGAAAGACTTCCACTCGTTGAGAAAGATTTTGATATAAAAGGAAGTGATTTTATTGTAGAATAAGTTTGATTAGATTGATTATAAAAAAAGCCTCTGAAGAAATTATTCAGAGGCTTTTTTGTTTATTTTAAATCATGAAATACCTATCAACTAAGTCCTTCAATCATACCATTTACAATATCAATATGCTTTGCTTGCGGCTCTGCGGGTAACCCCGGCATGCGCATGATATCTCCGGCTATAGCAACAATAAATTCAGCACCATTGTTGATCACAATATCATTTATTGTAAATTCAAAATCTTTGGGAGTGCCATAGAGGCTGGCATCATCAGAAAAAGAATATTGAGTTTTTGCGATACAAATCGGATAATGACTTATTCCCATTTTCTTAATCGTATCGAGTTTTCTTTTAGCTTTATTGCTAAATACAACAGAGGCTGCACCATATATTTTCTTTGCAACTTTATCTATCTTAGTGTCAATTGCATCTCCATCATCGTATGTAAAAGCTAAACTTCTGGAAGGATTTAAGTCAATTTGTTCGACAACTTTCTTCGCTAATGCTATAGCACCTTCGCCTCCTTTTACATAAGAATCATTCAAGGCAAATCCAACTCCCATTTTATCGCAACATTTCTCTATCAATGCAATTTCTTCATCAGAGTCGAAGCCATATCTATTTAAAGATACAAGAACGGTCTGTCCGAACGATTTCAGATTTTCGATATGCTTGTTTAAATTTTCAAAACCTTTCAGCAGTCCATCGATATTTTTCTTCTTAATATCTTCCAAAGCTACTCCCCCATGCATTTTCAATGCCTGAGTAGTGATCACGATTATTGTAAGCTTAGGTGTTATGCCCGCCTTACGACATTTAATATTAAAGAACTTTTCAGCACCCAAATCTGCACCAAATCCGGCCTCGGTTATTACATAATCAGCATGAGACATTGCCATTTTAGTGGCAATTACAGAGTTACAACCATGAGCTATATTTGCAAAAGGCCCACCGTGTATAATTGCCGCAGAATGTTCTGTAGTTTGTACCAAATTCGGGTTTATCGCATTTTTCAATAAAACAGCAATAGCACCTGAAACACCGAGATCATTAACTGTAAAAGCATTATTTTCCACAGTATATCCCAGAATGATGTTTCCTATTCTTCGCTTTAAATCGTCAATATCTTTCGATAAACATAGAATAGCCATTATTTCTGAAGCCGGAGTAATTTCAAATCCGGACTCAGTGGGGATACCATTTGTTGTTCCATTCAATCCCGTGACGATATATCTTAAGCTCCGATCATTTACATCTAGTACCCTCTTCCATGTTATTTCCTTCAAAAAACCTTTTGTGCCCTTACTTCTATACAAATAATTATCAAGTAAAGCGGTTATCATATTATGTGCAGACGTTATTGCGTGAAAATCACCTGTAAAATGCAGATTAATATCTTCCATAGGCAAAACCTGAGCATGACCTCCTCCGGTAGCACCTCCTTTCATTCCAAAGCAAGGCCCTAATGATGGCTCTCTTAATGCAACAACTGTTTTTTTCCCTATTTTGTTTAAACCCAAAGCTAACCCAATAGAAGTTGTTGTTTTCCCTATTCCTGCTTTAGTGGGGGTTATTGCTGTAACTAATATGAGGTTACTATTAGCCACCTTCTGATCATTGATTAGAGATACAGGTATTTTGGCTATATATTTACCATAATTATATAGTTGCTCTTGAGATATTCCGAGCTTCTTGGCTATAATATTTATATTTTCTAACTCTATATTTCTTGCAATCTCAATATCTGTAATCATGTTATTATTGGGTTTAATGATATTAATAATTTTACGGGGAGCAAAGATAAATCTTTAAATTAAAGAATCAATAAAGATTTTTCAACACTGTAGTCCCTAATTAACACCCGTCCTCACATATATGTTCATATTGCACTATTTAGAACCAGTTTATATGTCTTTATTATGAAGGAAATAGAAAAAACAATAACAGAATAGATGTTGTAAAATAGATTTCTTTTATTATCTTTGCACAGGTTTATTGCAAATCTATCTTTGTCTAGCAAAAAAATAAAATAATTATTTTCTCTTGTAAACAAAAAAGATTAGGGGTTGAATATCATCCCGACAGATAGCCAGCCAACAAACTAACTATTTAAATCTTAGATAATAACCTTAAATTATTATCTCCCTAAAGTTAAGTTCCATTAAAGTTATTATTATAAAGTTTTACAGAAAAGGCTTTACTCTAATTTATTAAAAATTCTCAAAAATCAATATTTTAATATAGATATACATGCGTATATACAACATTCTTGAGCTTAACGAGAAGCTCACTATCGAACTTAGAACCATCGCAAAGGAGCTTGGGATACGACGTCCTGATGCTTATAAGAAAGATGAGTTAATCTATAAAATTCTTGATGAACAAGCTATCTTAGAAGCAAAAAACAAAAACTCTGAGAGCTATCAAAGCGAAGATCGGATAGAACAACAACAAAGAAAATCCCAGTCTGCAGCTAAGAACAAACAAGAAAGACCCAAGAACCAACCGCAAGCGAAAAAAACAGAAAAACAAGACTCTAAACCTGCTGATGCCTCCCCTAAAAAAGAAGAGCCAAAACCTCAGGTAAAAGTAACACCTAAAGAGGCTCCTGTTGTGGAAAAGAAAAATGAACCGAAAGTAGTCATTGAAGAAAAAGAAAAGGCCCCACAAAAAGAGGTGGTAAAGAAAGTGGAAGAAAAAGAGAAGGAAGCTAAGCCTGTCAGCAATGTAAAACAACAGCCAACAGCTGTAAAGCCGACTCAACTGGTTTTTCGCTCTAACAAAGTAAGAGAAGCTCAACCAGAAGAACCTGTTCCGGGATTACCACTTCTATCTCCATTAGAAGTTGATGCAGAGGTTCCGGCTGTAGAAATTATTACTGAAGCACCAGCTAAAACAAATAAACCGGCACAGCAACAAAATAATCAACAGAATCAAAAACAAAATAATCAGAATCAGGAAAAATCTTTTGATTTTGAAGGAATATTATCAGCTACAGGTGTTTTAGAGATTATGTCGGAAGGCTACGGATTCCTTCGTTCATCCGATTATAATTATATGTCGTCACCTGATGATATATATATATCCCAATCTCAAATACGTCTATTCGGTTTGAAAACAGGGGACATAGTTGAAGGACCAATACGTCCACCGAAAGAGTCTGAAAAATTCTTCCCTTTAGTTAAGGTAGATAGAATCAATGGACGCACACCGGATGAAGTACGTGACCGCGTTCCGTTTGATCATTTGAAGCCACTATTTCCGGATGAGAAATTTAAACTAACAAAAGGACGTAATGACAATCTATCATGTCGTGTGGTAGATCTATTCTCTCCGATTGGTAAAGGACAGCGTGGTTTGATTGTTGCTCAACCGAAGACCGGTAAAACAACATTGCTAAAAGATATAGCAAATGCGATTGCAGATAACCATCCCGAGGTGTACATGATCGTTCTTCTGATCGATGAGCGCCCTGAGGAGGTTACCGATATGGAACGTAGTGTAAATGCTGAAGTTATAGCATCTACATTTGACGAACCGGCAGATCGCCATGTGAAGATTGCCGAAATAGTATTGAATAAAGCAAAACGTATGGTAGAGTGCGGACACGACGTGGTTATCCTATTGGATTCCATCACTCGTCTAGCTCGTGCATACAATACTGTACAACCGGCTTCAGGAAAAGTATTAACCGGAGGGGTTGACGCGAATGCATTACATAAGCCAAAACGTTTCTTCGGAGCAGCGCGTAATATCGAAAATGGAGGATCTCTAACAATCATTGCAACAGCACTCACTGAGACCGGCTCTAAAATGGATGATGTTATCTTCGAAGAATTTAAAGGTACAGGTAATATGGAGCTTCAGCTCGATCGTAAATTGTCTAACAAGCGCATATTCCCAGCAGTGGATATTATTGCATCAAGTACTCGTAGAGATGACTTGTTACTCAGCAACGATACACTAAGCAGAATGTGGGTTCTTCGTAACTTCTTATCTGACATGAACTCTGTAGAAGCAATGCAGTTCCTTGACGGAAGATTAAGAAAAACAATAAATAATGAAGAATTCCTTATCTCAATGAATGACTAGGTAAGAAGAATTATAATTCTAGATAACAGAAGCAAGGGAAAAAGAAGTAACTTTACCCTTGCTTTTTTATTTTAAATAATTCTAAATAAGAACGTATGAAACACGATCACAATCATAACAACCACGAACATTCACATAGCGGGCATAGCCATGCACATAATGCCAATAAGAAGGCTTTAACGATTAGCTTCTTTCTGATAGCAGGATTTATGTTTGTTGAATTCATCGGAGGATATTTAACGAATAGCTTAGCTTTAATATCTGATGCTGGGCATATGTTAAGTGATGCTGTTGCACTAGGATTAAGTTTAAGTGCTCTTATTTTCGGCTCCAGAGCAGCAACCCCATCCAAAACGTATGGATATAAACGTTTTGAAATTCTAGCTGCTTTATTAAATGGCATTGTACTTGTCCTGATTTCTGTTTTTATATTCAAAGAAGCAATACATCGACTTTCAGAACCTCCTCATGTAATAGGCCCGGGTATGATGGTCATATCAGTCATTGGACTAATTATTAATATAATTGTCGCATATATCCTGCATTCACAAGGCTCGACCAAAGAAAACTTAAATATAAGAAGTGCCTTTCTGCACGTTATAGGCGATTTGTTAGGTTCTGTTGGGGCTATAGCTGCAGCAATACTCATCATGTTGTTTGGCTGGTATATAGCCGACCCAATAGCAAGTATGATTGTTTCACTCCTAGTTCTTTATAGTGGATGGCATGTCCTTAAAGAATCTGTTAACATATTGATGGAAGCTAAACCATCAGAGATAGACTCTGATGAAGTTGTAAATGCGTTGAAGTCAATAGAAGGCATAGAAGATATACATGACTTACATATATGGATGATAACGTCCGAATTTTCGGTATTAACAGTTCACCTAATAGTAAAACCAAATGTTGATCGTGACCTAATCCTAGAGAAGGCTAAGCGCTCTATTCATGAAAAATTTGGAATTAAGCATGCCACAATTCAGCTAGAAGGAAAGAATATTTGTTTGTTTGAAGACTCTTGTAATTAAAGTTTTTTTCAAAGGGAAATAATCAAACAAAAAAAAAACGACAAAATCATTATCCGATTTCGTCGTTTTTTATTTAGTATCTATATATTTTATTCTATTTCTAAATTGAAAGCACCTTCAATGTTTCTACTAAATCCGGCTGAATTGGTTTATTCTTTTTGATTGCTTTGGAAAATGGAACATATACAATCACATCATTCTGAATACCAATCATTACATTGCGTTGACCATCAAGCAGAGCATCAATTGCGGAAGCACCCATTCGGCTAGCAAGAATACGGTCGTTTGCAGTAGGAGAACCTCCACGTTGTACATGCCCAAGAATAGTTACTCGTACATCGTACTGGGGAAATTCTTTTTTCACACGCTCGGCCATTGCCATTGCACCACCGGTGATATCACCCTCTGTAACAAGAACTAAGCTACTATTTTTACTTTTACGAAATCCATTAGATATCAAGTCTGCCAATTGGTCTTGTTGCATTGATCTCTCAGGGATAATAGCAGCTTCTGCTCCGGAGGCAATGGCTCCATTAAGTGCGAGAATACCGCATTCACGACCCATCACTTCAATAAAAAATAAACGTTCGTGTGAACTGGCTGTATCGCGAATTTTATCTACAGCTTGCATTATTGTATTCAACGCTGTATCATAACCAATCGTTAAATCTGTTCCTTGCAAGTCATTATCGATAGTTCCAGGTAGACCAACTATAGGAAAATTATATTCTTGTGCAAAAATACGGGCTCCAGTAAGTGAACCATCTCCACCTATAACAACCAAAGCATCAATATTCTCACGTTGAAGTGTTTCGTATGCTGTCTGACGACCTTCTGTTGTTTCAAACTCTTTACAACGAGCTGTTTTAAGAATTGTACCTCCTTGCTGTATAATATTACTTACACTATTTGTTTTGAATGGTATAATTTCATCAAATACCAATCCCTTATAACCACGCATAACACCTTTAACTTCTATTCCGTTATAGATAGCTGAACGAGTTACTGCACGAATAGCTGCATTCATACCCGGAGCATCGCCTCCGGAAGTAAGGATACCAATACACTTAATGTTAGCCATAATGTTATTTATATTTATTCTTAAAGTCCCTTTTTCAAAATGAATTACAAAAATAAGAATAAATTTACTGATAAGGCTAATCTCAATATGTCAATTTGGTTAAATTAACACCGATCTTATTTCCTCTATTTTTGCTTCTACTTCTTCCATTTGCCATTTTGGAGTAGAAGTTGCACCACAAATACCTATTGAGGCTGTTTTGTTTACTAAATCAGGGTTTATATCTGATGGTGTAGTGATAAAATACGAGTTGGGATTATATTTTTTACACTCAGCAAATAAGACTTTTCCATTTGAACTCTTCTCTCCTGCCACAAAGAATATGATGTCATTATTCAGAGCAAATTCTTTGATGTTAGGAATACGGTTTGATACTTGACGACAAATAGTATCAAAAAATTCAAATTTAGCATCTCCCGTCATTCTGCCTTGAATAATATCAATTATCTCTTGAAATCCATCCAACGGTTTTGTTGTCTGAGAGAATAAACAAATATTTTTAGAAAAATCGAGTTTTTCGAGATCTTCTTTCTTCTCAATAACAATAGCACTCGATTCAGTTTGTCCGAGTAGCCCATTCACTTCGGCATGCCCGTTTTTACCATAAATAACAATTTGTGTATTGTTATCTCTTTCACTATCATATTTGTCGTGTATCTTTTTCTGAAGACGTAAAACAACAGGACATGAGGCATCTATGATCTCGATATTGTTTTCTTTTGCCGTTTGATAGGTTGAAGGTGGTTCGCCATGAGCCCTAAGTAAAACTCTTGCATTTTTCAGTTTTGCAAACTCTTCATGATTAATAGTCTTCATTCCAAGTTTTTCCAACCTGTCTACTTCTAGGTTATTGTGCACGATATCACCTAAACAATAAAGCATGCCTCCTTTGGCCAATTCTTCTTCTGCTTTCTTTATGGCATTAACTACCCCAAAGCAAAAACCTGACTTAGCATCTATTTCTATATTACTCATTTAATTTGTAGTTATTTGTTTGAACTTTTGTACCAACCATTGCATCTGATCGTCAATGGTCATATATGAATTATCCAGAAGAATGGCGTCATCCGCTTGGATTAAAGGGCTTTCTGCCCGCGTCTGATCCATATGATCTCTGGTTCTTAAATTTTCCAGCACTTCTTCGTATGTCGTTTTCGTATCACCCTTCGACTGCAATTCATCAAAGCGTCTCTGTGCTCTAATTTCAGCTTTTGCAGTCACAAAAACTTTCATCTCGGCTTCAGGAAAAACAACAGTTCCTATATCTCTTCCATCCATTACAATTCCTTTCGCCTTACCCATTTCTTGTTGAAGAGCCACCATTGCATGGCGTACAAAAGGAATTGCACTAACAATACTCACTTTTGACGATACTTCCATACTGCGTATCTGACTTTCAACATTCTGTCCATTCAGGTATGTCTCAGGAGTTCCTGTATCCTTATTTAAGTGAAACTGTATCTTTATATTTTCTATTTCGTTACGCAATTTTTCTTCATCCAGCGTTTCGCCATTAAAAAGATTATGTTCTATGCAATATAGCGTTACAGCCCTATACATGGCTCCACTATCTATATAGATATACCCTATCTCCCTTGCCAAACTTTTGGCCATAGTACTCTTACCATTCGATGAAAACCCATCTATTGCGATAACTATTTTTTTCATTACTTACTTCTATTAAACATCTAAGCGATATAAATGTTTATGTTGATTCGTTATAAATTATATTCCTAATAAAGATACAGCAAAGATAATTCTAATTTTTCATTCTAAATCCTCCTTCGTTTTATAACGAGAAAGATGTTGGCGAAAAAAACTATTGTATTACAAAAAAATGTGTATTTTTGCAGCCTGAAACATTTTTATATATAAATGATAAATCGCGTTCTTATTCGTATCAGGGTTGTTCAAATACTGTTCTCATGCAGTCATAGTGAAACCACAGATTTGAGAAAGGCAGAAAGTGAGTTAATGCTTAGCCTACAAAAATCATATGATTTGTACTTTTATCTGTTATCGTTGATGGTAGAGTTGACTAATACTTATGCTCAGAGAGTAGATAGTCGTAAATCGAAGCTATTGCCCACTAAAGAGGATATGAGCCCAAACACAAAGTTGTTGAATAATAAATTCATATCTCAACTCAGTCAAAACACAGAACTGATAAAACACCTGAACGATAGGCCTTTCTCATGGGCAGAACATGATGCCTTTATCCGCAACCTATTGGATAATATCTTAAACTCTGATATATATAAAGAATATACAGAAAATCAATCTCAAGAATATACTGACGATCGTGAGTTTTGGCGTAAAGTTTTCAAGCAAATTATATGCACAACTGAAGATTTGTATTCTATCCTTGAGGATGAAAGTCTTTACTGGAACGACGATATCGAAATTATCCAATCTTTTGTTTTAAAAACAATCAAACGCTTTGAAGAAAACAAAGGAACAGAACAAGAGTTGCTTCCTATGTTTAAAGATGAAACGGATAAAGAGTTTGCAGTAAAATTATTGAGAGAGTCCTTATTCAACGGAAAAGAATATAAAGAGTTGATTGATAAATACACTAAGAATTGGGAGTCGGAACGTATTGCCCTGATGGATATGGTTATAATGCAGATTGCAATAGCCGAAATCATCGAATTCTCATCTATCCCGATTAGTGTTTCCTTAAATGAATATATCGATATAGCGAAGTCATATAGTACTATAAAAAGTGCTTCTTTTATAAATGGAATTTTGGATGCAATTGTAAAAGAGCTGAAAGAAGAAAAAAAGATAATTAAGAAATAATAGCATTTATCATATTTTCGCATAAAGCCTATTTCAAAATATTCACTTATATTTGTAAAAACTTATTCAAAAAAAGTAACTGAAGTAAGAATAATATAAATCAATATTAAAGAACAATTATGACTTTTTTAAATGTATTGTTACAAGCTGCAGATGGTGGAGCTTCTCCTGCCGGAGGTTTA
Organism: Dysgonomonas sp. Marseille-Q5470; assembly: GCF_951230145.1. Lineage (NCBI taxonomy): Bacteria > Pseudomonadati > Bacteroidota > Bacteroidia > Bacteroidales > Dysgonomonadaceae > Dysgonomonas > Dysgonomonas sp. Marseille-Q5470. The sequence goes on from NZ_CATNVE010000008.1 coordinate 160,798, forward strand.
TTAGGCGGAAGTACCGGCATGATTATTATGATGGTACTACTCTTCGGAATCATGTACTTCTTTATGATCAGACCACAGCAGAAGAAACAAAAAGCTCTACAAGAAGCCAGAAACGCCATTAAGGTAGGAGACAAAGTTGTTACAGCCGGAGGTGTTCACGGAAAAGTGAAAGAAGTGGGTGATACATATTTTATTCTTGAAATAGCAGAGGGAGTAAAAATCAAGATTGAAAAATCTTCTGTATATGTTTCAGCCGAAGATACTAAGAAACAATAATTTTTTTATTACGGTAAATATCCGGGTATAGCTTATGAGCGATACTTACGATAAGGAAATATTTGCACAAAAGGTCAAAGCTTTTTTCAAGACAATTCGGTGGAAAAAGATTTTGACCTTCATGTTTTTTGTGCTTTTATCTTTTATTTTCTGGATGATGCAAGTGTATCGCCAAAAATACGAGGCCACCCTTGCTATACCTGTTAAATACATAAATGAGCCGGATAGTATAGTCTTTGAGAATGAACTGCCAACTACGGTTTATGCCCGAATCAAAGATGATGGTGCTACCCTATTCCGATATTACCTGACCAGACGTAAAGACTCACTGGTGGTTGATGTCAGAGAGGTTATAAAGAATTCACCGGACAAGGTTATCCAAGGACGTAATTTTGAGCAATTGATACGTTCAAAGCTTTTCGTCACATCCGAACTAATTAGCTACTCTCCCACTCGGGTGTCATATTCATATGCCTTATTACGAAGCAAGAAGTTACCTGTTATTTTTAACGGCAGTGTAAGTCTCGATGCCGGTTATATGCTTGACGGAGACTTGATAACTCAGCCGGATTCTGTTATGGTATACGGCAGTAAAGCTTCATTAGATACCATTTTCTTTGCTTATACAGAATCGGATACATTAAGGAATATCAAATCGGCAAAGAAGGTAAAAATAAAGATGAAGCCTATACTAGGAGTCAAATATGTTCCGAGTGAAGTAGAATTGAACATTCCAATCGATGAGTTTATAAAAAAGGAAGTTGAAGTACCTATTACCTGTATCAATTTACCAAGCAACTTAGAAATAAAACTATTTCCGTCTGCTGTCAAAATTGAATTTTTTGTAGGCAAGAGAAGACCTGATAATATAACCAGTAGTAATTTCGAAGTTACTATAGACTACAACGATATAAAAGAGCTGAAAGATGCAACTATACCTGTACGTATAACCGATAGTCCTGATTATATACGCACAATGACACCTGTACCTTCAGAGGTAGAGTTTGTACTCGAACAATAATAACAATTATTATGATCAAACTAGGTATAACCGGTGGCATAGGCAGTGGAAAGTCAACTGTCTCTCAGATATTTTCACTTAGTGGTGTACCTGTTTACATTGCTGATATAGAAAGTAAACGGTTAGTTGCCACATCTCCTACAATTCGAAAAAAACTAATCAATTTATTTGGTGAAGAACTATATAGTGGTGGAGTACTAAATAAACCATTGCTTGCTTCTCATATTTTTAATGATAAGAAAAAACTGGAAACAGTAAATGCAATTATTCACCCCGAAGTAGAACGTGATTTTATTGAATGGGTTAAAAAACATGCACAATGTGACATTGTAGCGCATGAAGCTGCGATCCTCTTTGAATCTGGATTTAACAAAATGATGGATAAGGTGTTAATGGTATATACACCTTTAGACATAAGAATCGAGCGAACAATGTTAAGAGACAACCTCCCTAAAGAAAAGGTGATGGAACGCATACAAAATCAGATGTCGGATGAAGAAAAAGCTAAACTTTCTGACTTTGTAATTGTTAATGATAACACAAAATCATTGATCGAACAGGTAACGAATATAATACAAGAACTTAAAACCTCAAAAAACTAGATGCAAATACAAGAATCATATCAGAAAATTTTTGCAGAAAACAAAAAATGGGTTGAGAATAAGAACAAAGAAAATCCAGATTTCTTTACCCATCTTGTAAAAGAGCAAAACCCTGACTATTTATATATAGGATGTTCGGATAGTCGTGTACATGCAAATGAAATAATGGGATTGCAACCGGGAGAAGTATTCGTTCATCGCAATATAGCCAATATGGTTGTAAATAATGATCTGAATGTATTGTCTGTTATTAACTATGCTGTAGAATATTTGAATGTAAAGTATATAATTGTTTGCGGCCACTATAATTGCGGCGGAATAAAAGCAGCTATGCAGCCGAGAGATTTAGGTATCCTGAATCCATGGTTAAGAAATGTACGAGATGTATATCGTTTACACGAAAAAGAGCTAGATGCTATTCCTGATATGAAAGACCGCTACAATCGCTTGGTAGAACTTAATGTATACGAACAGTGTCTGAATGTTATAAAAACAGCAGAAGTGCAAAAATCATATTTGGAATCAGGATATCCACGTGTAGCAGGTTGGGTGTATGATCTTAACGATGGCACTTTGATAGACCTGAACATTGACTTCAAGAAAGAACTTGATCACATTCGTAAAATATACGACCTAACGAAGGAAAAGTAAAATAAGACTATATTAAATAATGAAACATAGACATACATATATAGCTTTATGTTTGGGAATACTTACACTTGCTTTATTACAAGGTTGTAAACCTTCAACAAAAGCTGAAGACTCTAAAATACTGATGGTCACGATAGAACCGCAGAAGTATTTTTTAGAGGCTCTTGTCGGGAATCACTTTAAAGTAGAATGCATTATTTCTCCCGGAATGAATCCGGAAAGTGCAGACTTTACTCCTTCACAGATGATGAATCTTGACAAAAGTACAGCTTATTTCAAGGTGGGTTATCTTGGTATAGAGAACTCTCTGATAAATAAAGTTGCGGCAAGTAATCCTGCGTTTAAAGTAATTGATTGTTCGGATGGCATAGAATCAACATGTGAAGACCACAATCATCACGAAGGGCATGATCATAGTCATCATGGACATGTAGGAGGAGATCCACATACATGGAGTTCTGTCGTTTCTGCTAAAATCATTGCAGAAAACATGTACAAAGGGCTTATTGAAATAGACAGAGTAAATGAAGCTGATTACAAAGCAAATTACGATAAACTTCTCTCTGAAATAGATAAGACCGATAGTATAATAAAATCGTATCTGAAAAAAGTACCAAGCAAAGCTTTTATCATTTACCATCCTGCGCTTAGCTATTTTGCTCAAGAATATGGGCTGACACAGTATTCCATCGAGCATGAAGGAAAGAACCCTTCTCCGGCACAATTGAAAGAACTGATAGACAAAGCAAAAGCTGAAGGTATAAAAGTTGTCTTTATTCAAAAAGAATTTGACACAAAGAATGCAGAAACAGTAGCCCAAGCTATTGGCGGAAAAGCTATACCTATCAATCTGCTGTCTTATAATTGGAGTGAAGAAATGATTAAAATAGCTAGAGCTATGGCTTTAGAAGATTAATTGATGAGTAAAATTCTTGAGATAAAAGATCTTTCTGTAGGATACGACGGCAATCCTTATGTATTGAAGAATGTCAATCTGGACGTTACCAAGAATGACTTTCTTGGTATTATCGGCCCAAACGGAGGAGGTAAAACAACTCTTCTGAAAACTCTCATGGGGTTGGTCAAACCTACTTCGGGTAAAATATCTTTTTACAGGAATAATATAAAGGTTGATAAAATAAACATCGGTTATTTACCTCAGATCAACCAGATTGATAAAAAATTCCCAATATCTGTATATGATGTTATCTTGTCTGGATTAACCGTAAAAAAAGGACTTTTCTCTTCTTATACAAAGGAACAAAAAGAAAAGGTAAGCATCATTGCCGAAAAAATGGGGTTGCAACAGCTTATACACCGTTCGATAGGTGCGTTATCAGGGGGACAGTTGCAACGTACATTACTAGGAAGGGCAATTATCGATGACCCCGATTTGTTGGTTCTTGATGAGCCGAATTCCTATGTGGATAAACGTTTTGAAAGTAACTTCTACAAATTGCTAGAAGAGATAAATCTGGATACGGCTATCATACTGGTATCTCATGATGTTGGAACCGTTATTTCACTCGTGAAGAATATAGCATGCGTAAACGAAGGACTGCATTATCATTCAGGTACGAACATCTCGACCGACTGGCTTGAAAAATCATACAACTCGTGTCCTATTGAAATAATTGGACATGGAGATTTTCCTCACAGAGTTTTAGAGAAACATGAGGGTTGTGACTGTTGCAAAGAAGATTAGCAATTCATTATCTCTTTTTTTCAAAATGACTATAAATTGATATTACTCTATATCTGAGAACTAAACACATGCTTAGAACGTTAAATAGGTTATAAAACAATTATATTATGAAAAAGATATTTTTTGCATGCCTTGTTGCATTTACACTTGCAGCTTGCGGACCAGTTTACAATACACAACTAAAACAAGTAGAACTGGGGATGACACAACGAGAGATCGTCTCACTTATGGGTGATAAATATTCAGTTGTCGACCAAAGAAGTAATGGAGACCAGACTTTAGAATATGTAGATAAATTTAAAAACCACTGGTACTTTGTTTTTGTTAACGGACAGCTAAATAAATGGTATAAGGAAACAGAGAAATAAAATTATATCAGAATAAAGAAATAGGATGTATCAATGGTGCATCCTATTTTGATTATATATGGACATAGTTTATATAAAGAATGATAATGCATTTATTTCTCATGATTTAATCTTTCTTTAAAGTCACAGAATTCTGTTTCTCGAATAGCCCTGTATTTTATATCTTTTTTGTATATTTGCAGCCTAATTTGGGGTAGTATATTTACTTCAAATCGATACACCAAAAAGAAGATTTATTATAGAATGGATAAAATACGAAATTTTTGCATTATAGCTCATATTGATCATGGTAAAAGTACCCTTGCTGACAGGCTTTTAGAGTATACAAAGACTGTTGAAGGCAAAGACTTGCAAGCTCAGGTACTTGACAACATGGATCTGGAACGTGAGCGTGGCATCACGATAAAAAGCCATGCTATCCAGATGGAATATGTATATAAAGGCGAAAAATATATTCTTAATCTGATAGATACTCCCGGACACGTTGACTTTTCGTATGAAGTTTCGCGCTCTATAGCAGCATGTGAAGGCGCCTTGTTGATCGTAGATGCGGCACAAGGGATACAGGCACAAACAATATCAAACCTGTATATGGCAATCGAGCATGATCTTGAGATTATTCCTATTCTGAACAAAATAGACCTGCCAAGTGCTATGCCTGATGAAGTTGAAGATCAGATCATAGAACTGTTAGGTGTAAAAAAAGAAGATATAATACGAGCCAGTGGTAAAACAGGAGAAGGCGTTTATACCATACTGGATTCGATTATAGAACGAATACCGGAACCACAAGGAGACCCCGAAGCTCCATTGCAAGCACTTATTTTCGATTCAGTTTTTAACTCTTTCCGTGGTATCATTGCCTATTATAAAGTAGTGAATGGAACAATTAAGAAAGGTGATCTCGTAAAATTCTTTGCAACAGGTAAAGAATATGACGCTGATGAAGTAGGTGTGCTAAAACTGGATATGTCTCCGCGCAATGAAGTTAGATGTGGCGACGTTGGTTATATAATTTCAGGGATTAAAACTTCGAAAGAAGTAAAAGTTGGTGATACTATCACACATGTAAAAGGAGCGTGCGACAAGGCTATTGATGGCTTCGAAGAAGTAAAGCCAATGGTTTTTGCCGGAGTATATCCTATCGATAGCGAAGACTTTGAAGACCTACGCTCATCGTTAGAGAAACTTCAGTTGAATGATGCCTCTCTTACATTTCAGCCGGAATCATCTGTTGCTTTAGGATTTGGGTTCCGTTGCGGATTCTTAGGTCTTTTACATATGGAGATTATACAGGAACGCCTCGACCGGGAATTCAACATGGATGTGATCACAACTGTTCCGAACGTATCTTATATAGTTCACGACAAGAAAGGGAACACGAAAGAGGTTCACAATCCGGCAGGACTCCCCGACCCTACCCTGATAGATTATATAGAAGAACCTTATATACGTGCTTCAGTAATCACCAACACCACCTATATAGGGGCTATTATGACTTTATGTCTCGGCAAACGAGGTATCCTTATCAAACAAGAATATATATCAGGAGATCGTGTTGAGATTATATATGATATACCATTAGGTGAGATTGTTATCGACTTTTACGATAAGCTGAAAAGTATTTCGAAAGGATACGCTTCTTTCGATTATCATATGCATGACTATCGTGAATCGAAGCTTGTAAAACTTGACATACTATTAAATGGTGAATCTGTAGATGCCCTCTCTACACTTACGCATGTTGACAACGCCGTAAACTTCGGACGTCGCATGTGTGAAAAATTGAGAGAACTTATTCCCCGTCAACAATTTGATATAGCAATACAAGCTGCCATTGGTGCTAAAATTATCGCCCGTGAGACGATCAAGGCCGTACGTAAAGATGTTACGGCGAAATGTTATGGTGGTGATATCTCTCGTAAGCGTAAACTTCTCGAAAAACAAAAAGAAGGTAAAAAACGTATGAAGCAGGTAGGAAACGTAGAAGTTCCTCAAAAAGCCTTCTTAGCTGTATTGAAACTCGATTAAATTATCTTTATACAGACCATTAGAATTAGTTTAGATATAAAAAAGTGACATCTAGAAACAGTACAAAAACTGTTACTTTTGTTACTTTTTAATTGAAAACGATATTGACAATTGCTAAATCATGACATCTTTTGAAAAAATAGATATAAAAGATTTTACTCCCGATTCATTTGGGTTAAAAAACAAATGGATGCTCGTTACTGCATCTAAGCCCGATGGAACAGTGAATACAATGACTGCAAGTTGGGGTGGATACGGTGTGATGTGGAACAAAGAAGTAGTATTTGTTGTTATACGTCCTCAAAGATACACAAGGGAGTTTGTAGAAAGTACTGAATCTTTTTCTCTTACTTTCTTTGATAAAAAATACTTAAAGAACTTAAGTTATTTAGGTAAAGTATCGGGACGTGATGAAGATAAAATCTCAAAAGCCGGACTAAATATTGCTTTCGATAAGAATATACCATATTTTATGGAAGCGGAAACAGCTATTTTTGTCAAAAAGCTCTTTGTCCAGCGCATTCAAGAAGATGCTTTTTTAGAGAAAGACATCATCGAAAGATGGTATCCCGAAAAGGATTTTCATTACTTGTATATTGCAGAAGTAACAAATATCTTAAAGAGGAAATAAGGATGAATCGAGAAGAAGTCACTCTGACTAAGTTTGTGGTTGTTGGAATATCTGTCCGTACTACGAATCAGAATCATCAATCGCAAGAGGATATTGCAAAACTATGGGAAGTTTTTTTCCGTAATGCTTACATTCAGCAACTGATGCCGAATAAGGTATCTAATGATATCTATTGCATTTATACTGATTATGAGAGTGACTATACAGGAGAATACACGACTGTATTAGGTTATAAAGTTTCCAGTGTTGAAGGGATACCTACAAATTTGGGATTGACTTTCAAAGAAATACCGGAATCGAAATATTATAAGTACCTTTCGGAAGGTGAACTGCCTTATGCCATAGGTAAAACTTGGGCACATATTTGGCAGTCTAATATAAAAAGACGTTATTTAGCAGATTTCGACATCTATGGTGAGGAGTCGAAAGACCCTAAAAATGCTAAAATAACAACATATTTATCTATTTAAATAAATTTCACTTTACACAAAGAATGAGAAAATGGCGCATCGAAGACTCAGCTGAGTTGTATAACATCGCAGGCTGGGGTATTAATTACTTTTCTGTTAATGAGAAAGGTAACGTTGTTGTAACTCCGAGAAAAGACGGGGTGGCTGTTGATTTAAAAGAACTGATGGACGAATTGCAGCTTCGCGATGTGTCAGCTCCTGTTTTGATTCGTTTTCCGGATATCCTGGATAATCGTATCGAGAAAATTTCCACGTGCTTTAAACAGGCTGCCGAAGAATATGAATACAAAGGGCAAAACCATATAATATACCCTATCAAGGTGAATCAAATGCGCCCGGTGGTAGAAGAACTTATCAGCCATGGAAAAAAATTCAATATCGGATTGGAAGCCGGTTCTAAGCCGGAACTTCATGCCGTTATAGCAATCAACACCGATTCTGATTCGCTTATAATCTGTAATGGATATAAGGACGAAAGCTATATTGAGTTAGCCTTATTGGCTCAAAAAATGGGTAAGCATATATTCATTGTAGTTGAGAAACTTAATGAGATACCGCTAATAGCCAAAATAGCTAAAAGGCTAAAAATAACACCTAATATTGGTATCCGTATCAAGCTAGCTAGCTCGGGTAGTGGCAAATGGGAAGAATCAGGAGGCGATGGAAGCAAATTCGGTTTGAATTCGAGTGAGCTGTTAGAAGCTTTAGCATATCTTGAAAAAGCAAATATGCAGGATTCTTTACGTCTTATTCACTTCCATATTGGAAGCCAGATTACCAAAATTCGCCGGATAAAAACAGCTTTACGTGAAGCCGCTCAATTCTATGTGCAGCTTCATGCAATGGGTTTCAAAGTAGAGTTTGTTGATATTGGTGGAGGACTGGGTGTTGATTACGACGGTACACGTTCTTCTTATAACGAAAGTAGTGTAAACTACTCGATACAAGAGTATGTGAATGACTCTATCGCTACAATGGTAGATGCAGCTGATAAGAATGGTATTCCCCACCCTAATATTATAACAGAATCGGGGAGATCGCTTACGGCACATCACTCTATTCTGGTATTTGAAGTGTTGGAAACAGCTACTTTGCCGGAGTGGGACGAAGATAAAGAGTTGTCGGAAGATGACCATGAACTCGTTAAAGAGCTTTATCAAATATGGGACGATCTTAGCCAATCACGTATGTTAGAAGCTTGGCACGACGCACAACAGATTCGTGAAGAGGCTCTTGACTTATTTAGTTTGGGAATGTTAACATTGAAAACGAGAGCGCAGGTAGAGCGTCTCTACTTCTCTATTGCCCGTGAAATATTCCAAATTGCAGGCAGAGCAAAACATGCTCCTGAAGAGTTGAAACAATTATCAAAATTGTTACCGGATAAATATTTCTGTAATTTCTCTCTATTTCAGTCGTTGCCGGACTCTTGGGCTATTGACCAGATTTTCCCGATTATACCAATTCATAGATTGGACGAAAAGCCGGATAGAACAGCAACACTACAGGATGTAACTTGTGACTCTGACGGAAAGATAGATAACTTTATCTCTAACGGTAATCAGTCATCATACTTGCCGGTACATAGCATGAAGAAGAACGAATCATATTATCTCGGAGTATTCCTAGTGGGTGCTTATCAGGAGATATTGGGCGACCTTCATAACCTGTTTGGAGATACAAATGCGGTTCATATATCAGTTGATAAAGACGGATACAAGATAGAGCAAATGATAGACGGCGAAACCGTAGCAGAAGTATTAGACTATGCCCAATACAACGCAAAGAAGCTTGTTCGCACTGTTGAAACATGGGTTACTTCGAGTGTTAAACAAGGGACAATAACAGTAGAAGAAGGAAAAGAATTCCTATCAAACTATCGTTCAGGTCTTTATGGATACACTTACCTTGAATAATTAAAGTATAAGCATATATATTAAAATCCTCTTTACGCATTGCATAAAGAGGATTTTTTATTTAGGTTAATCACCTTATTTACTTCTTGATTGAATATTTTGTACGCCTATGAGGCTGTCGTAACGTTGTCCGGAAGGGCGATAGTAGACAAATATCTGATATTCATTTTCTGTTTCAAAATAATTACCTTCTATTGTTGCTGTTGAGTAACTGGCTCCCGGCTTAGTCAGATATTGATAATTATACAAACCTTGCTTTAAAAGCAGATCTATATAATATTGTCTGTGCTCTTCATCATATTTCATTCTGTATTTGTCGGTAAAGTTATTATCAGTAAAATTTCCATTAATAAAAATATCCTCACCTATCGGGTTGTCCATTGGTAGAGTAAATACCGTATTAAAGTAATCAGACTCTATCTCACTATCATTCGCATCGTTACTTCTAATATAAAATCTTCCATTTTGATCTTGATCATAACTATAAGATCTCCCAGCTCTGATTTTATCTGGAACGATGTACATCGTATAGTTAGGGCGATTATATTCTATGTGCTCTACATTCAACCCATTGTATCTATAGCTTGTCGTTTCAAATCGACGATATTCATTTCCAGCCTCAAATATCAGATTTCGATTGTGCTCATATATTAGTTTATCGGCACTAACGTAAGTAGGCTTTATTTGGTGCCTTTCAGTGTCGAGGCGATTGTTTTGCCAAGCAAAGATTTTCAATTCAGTAAAAGGGTCTCTTATATTAAAATTCTGATGCAATAGACTAAAAGACAACTGCTGATGCCCTTTATTTGTATCAATATCCGTATTAGATGTTATACTTGGAGCGATACTTACTTGTGAATCTACGACAGAGAAACAAGCAGTAAGTAAAACTTCGTCAGGAGTACCATCTTCGTAAACTTCAACAACATAATTTCCAGATAATTTAACATTCACATCATTATTAGGCATATTAATAGCAAAGTGGGTATATTCTACGGTTGTATTTAAAGAAGAGGCATAATCATCTATCGGGTTATCATTGAATCCACTTAGATAATCTATCTCGGATATGCCACTGCTTCTTTTCCAGTATGCATCGCAATGGATTATCCGATAACGTAAACGATTCATTGAGTCTTCAGAAATACGATCGAAACTGATATGTACATAATCATTGCCATTCAATGCTATGATGGGATATGAACTCCAATCGTTATTTTTATTTACCTGTACCGTATATATATCATCAGATATTGCCTGGGTATGATAGACTTGTGAAAAAGTATATATACTCGTTAGGTAAAAGATTATAGATAGCAATAGTTTATTATTATTCATTATTCTAAACTTAATTATTGCATAGTCTTTTTTCAAAAAGTGACAAAAGTAACAGGTAATTATCTATTTTTTTATGTCACTTTTGAGCTATAAAAGTAAACTACAATTCTATTATTAGATAATTTAAATTCTTAAAAATAATACTTGAGCAAGCGCTTAATATCGATCTTTCCAGAGCTTTTTGAGCCATTCCACTATTTTACTTTCAGATGCATTCTGCTGGGGTTTCCAAAATTGTCTCCCCTTTATCTCTTTAGGAACATAATCTTGTTGTACAAAATTATTTTCAAAGCTATGTGCATATTTGTACTCCTTTCCGTAATTCAATTCCTTCATCAACTTTGTAGGCGCATTACGCAAATGTAATGGTACAGGTAGATTTCCTGTTTCGTTGACTAAAGCGATGGCTTCATCTATCGACATGTATGCCGAATTACTCTTAGGAGATGTTGCCAAATATATAGTAGTTTCAGCCAGTACAATACGTCCTTCCGGCCAACCTATTTTATGTAACGTCTCGAAACAAGCATTTGCTAACAACAAGGCATTTGGATTTGCCAATCCAATATCTTCTGCAGCAGAAATAACAAGACGTCGTGCTATAAATTTCGGATCTTCACCTCCGGCCACCATCCGTGCCAACCAATAAATAGCAGCATCGGGATCGCTCCCTCGTATCGACTTTATAAAAGCAGAAATAATGTCATAATGCATTTCCCCTCCTTTATCGTATGCTGCCGGATTTTCTTGCAAGCGTTCTGTTACCAGTTTATCGGTTATTGTGATCTTATCGCTTACTTCGGAAGAGATTACTAAATCAAGTATATTCAATAATTTACGGGCATCGCCTCCTGAAAAACGCAATATCGCATCGGTTTCTTTAAGTTCGATATCCCGATCTTTAAGTATTATATCCTGCGTTAAAGCCCTATGAGCCAGCTCTTCCAAATCTTCTTTACCTAACGATTGCAAGACATAAACCTGACAACGTGACAACAACGGGCGAATAACTTCGAACGAAGGGTTTTCTGTAGTAGCACCGATCAATGTTATTACCCCTGTTTCTACAGCACCGAGTAATGAGTCTTGCTGTGATTTAGAAAAACGATGAATTTCATCAATAAATAAAATTGGGCTTTTGGTATTAAAAAACTGATTTTTTTTAGCCAATTCAATTACTTCACGAACATCTTTTACACCGGAGTTTATAGCACTAAGAGTATAAAAAGGCGTATCAAGTGTATTCGCTATTATCTGAGCCAATGTAGTTTTACCCACTCCGGGAGGACCCCATAGTAAAAATGAAGGGACTCTACCCGATTCTATCATCTTTCGAAGAATAGCACCCTCTCCTACTAAATGTTTTTGTCCTATATACTCTTCGAGATTACGCGGACGTAACCGCTCTGCTAAAGGTTGGCTCATTGATATATATGTTTAAGCTCTAAATATCTTCAAATCTACAAAAAGTTTGATTTAATAACAAGCCGGATTGCTATCCAACGGAACAGAAATGTATTAAAGCTTGATTAAGTTATTATTAAATATTTTCTTATTTGTGTCTTGATATATTATACTTATATATAGTTTATAGTAGTCACTAAAATATATATAAAACAGAAAAAAAGACAAATAAACACCTATAAATAAAAAACATTAAATAGATCTAATAGAATCACCATCAATTCTGACAAATCGTCATATTTTATTTTTTTTATTGTCATCCTATATTTTGGCATAGCTTTTGAACAAAGGCTAATGTCATTGAAATATGAATTGAAAGAAATAATAATAGAAATTAATTAGAAACAATATAATAATATAATAAGATGGGAAAAATAATAGGAATTGACTTAGGTACCACAAACTCTTGTGTTGCCGTGTTGGAAGGTAACGAACCTATCGTTATCACAAACAACGAAGGAAAAAGAACAACACCTTCTGTTGTTGCTTTTATTGAGGGAAATGAACGTAAAATTGGTGATCCTGCAAAACGTCAGGCTATCACAAATCCGGAAAAAACAATATACTCCATAAAAAGATTTATGGGAGAAACATGGGATCAAGTTCAAACCGAAGTAACCCGTGTACCTTATAAAGTAGTGAAAGGAGATAATAATACACCACGTATAGACATTGACGGACGTCTTTATACTCCTCAGGAAATTTCGGCGATGATCCTTCAAAAGATGAAAAAGACAGCTGAAGACTATCTTGGACAAGAAGTAACAGACGCAGTTATTACTGTACCTGCATACTTTAGCGACTCGCAACGTCAGGCAACAAAAGAAGCCGGAGAAATTGCAGGTCTTAAAGTTCAACGTATCGTTAATGAGCCTACAGCTGCTGCACTTGCTTATGGTCTTGACAAGGCTCATAAGGACATGAAAATTGCAGTATTCGACCTTGGTGGTGGGACATTTGATATCTCTATCCTAGAATTAGGAGACGGTGTATTTGAAGTTAAGTCAACCAATGGGGATACTCACCTTGGTGGTGATGATTTCGACCAGGTAATTATCAATTGGCTGGCTGAAGAATTCATGAATGAAGAAGGCTTAGATCTACGTAAAGATCCAATGGCTTTACAGCGTTTGAAAGAAGCTGCTGAAAAAGCGAAAATAGAGCTATCAAGCACAACTTCTACTGAAATTAACTTACCATACATTATGCCGGTTAATGGTATTCCAAAACACTTGGTAAAAAATCTAACTCGTGCTAAATTTGAGCAATTGGCAGACTCACTTATCCGTAAGTGTATCGAACCATGTCGTCAATCGTTGAAAGATGCAGGATATTCTCCATCCGATATAGATGAAGTGATCTTAGTCGGAGGTTCTACACGTATACCTGCTGTACAAGCAGAAGTTGAGAAGTTCTTCGGAAAGACACCATCGAAAGGTGTAAACCCTGATGAAGTTGTTGCTGTAGGTGCTGCTATACAAGGTGCTGTATTAACAGGTGAAGTAAAAGATGTATTGTTGCTTGATGTTACTCCGCTTTCTCTTGGTATAGAAACAATGGGAAATGTGATGACTAAGCTAATTGAGGCTAATACAACTATTCCTACGAAAAAGAGCGAAACATTCTCTACCGCTGCCGACAATCAACCGTCTGTACAGATTGTTGTACTTCAAGGAGAACGTCCAATGGCGAGGGATAATAAACAAATAGGAGTCTTCAACTTAGACGGTATATTACCTGCACGTCGTGGTGAGCCTCAAATTGAAGTTACATTTGATATTGATGCCAATGGTATTCTTAGTGTATCGGCAAAAGATAAAAAGACAGGCAAAGAACAATCTATTCGTATAGAGGCTTCATCGGGTCTTACTGACGCAGAAATCCAACGAATGAAGGACGAAGCAGCAGCTAATGCAGAAGCAGATAAGAAAGAAAAAGAAAAGATAGACAAGTTGAATCAGGCAGATTCAGTTATTTTCCAAACAGAAAATCAATTGAAAGATCTTGGAGATAAAATTCCAGCCGATCAGAAAGCTTCTATCGAAGGTGCTTTAAATAAGCTAAGAGATGCTCACAAAGCTCAAGATATTCCGGCTGTTGATTCTGCTATGGATGAATTAACTAAATTAATGCAGGAGTTGAGCCAAAATATATACAATCAGCAACAAGCAGGTGCTAATCCGGGACAAGAAGCCGGAGGTAATACTGGTAGCCAATCTAATGGAGGCGACAATAATGTAACTGATGTAGATTTTGAAGAAGTGAAATAAGCAAATAGAAACAGATAGCTATATTTATTAAAAAGCTCATTATCCTATATTAGGTATAATGAGCTTTTTTGTATTGTATATAGAGTCCTTTTATTCATTAAATTTTGCTCCACAACTCAGAAAATAAAGCTAAAGAAGATTCTATTCGAACCATTGAGCTTCTTATATCTTGATGGTCGTATTGGCATTCTTCCAAATTGGAAAGAAGCTCTAAAAACATTTTAGGTTGAATACCACCCCATTCATGAAAATAATTTAACAATTCTTCTTTTTTTTCTGAAGATATAGAATGAATGAAAACAAAGCACACACGAGCAAAAGCAGAAAATACATTGGCTATTTCTATAGGTTGATAAAAACGTCCTCTATTAGTATAGTTAAAACGAATCTCTGCAATATAAATGAGTATCTTTTCGGATAGAAATATCATATTATTTGTTAGATCAGAATCACTGTCTTTATCTTGTATTTTTTGAATAATACTTTGAGATGAAATTTCGATCTCATTAAGGTGTTTTCCAAATAGTTCATAATATTTTTCGAGATCAGGATGGCTGCTCATCATTACGCTTGGAGGAATATAGTTCGAATCTATATCGTAATTATTATCTTCTTTAATAATCCGTCCTAAAATAAGATTATATATACCGAATTCTTCTTCCGGAATTTGTCCTATTGGTTGTATAGACAAATGATAGGTTTGTTTATAATTAGATGATGTTTCTTGAGTGTTTACAATACCTTGACACTTATTATAAAATGGTTCTACAACTAAAACAATATTCCAATGTTTATTATCTTCAATCTCTTGACTAAAATCATATTCTAGTCGCACAAAGTCAGAATGATTAATAGGCTTTATATCTATACGCCCACCTCTAGAGATAATAGCATTACATTGTTTCAACTCTATTTCTATTTTATCTCTATTTTTTTCTTTGATTTCCAGATCACATGATGATTTTTCACCTTTGCAAGGAGGCAATAAACCATAGCTGAAATTAGTAAATCTCACACTATTAAAATCACGAATCGCATCTGCATAATTACCCTCTGTTTGTTGCAAATGAGTTATTGATATCTTATTACCACCTACCAAATTTCCCATTCTCTTCTTTATAGGATTAAGCATATTGTTACCCTTTATTGTTGTTTGTTTATGATCAAATATAAGTATAGTTCTCCTGTACTTTTCTAATTCGTTTGTATCGGTCTTATTATAATCTTGTAAAAGTCTCTGAAATCATATACAATATATTATACTTCTTTGCTTGATTTTCTGCCTGCTTTATTCAATGATATATCCTAATATATTCAGAAATAGCAAAATATATAATATTTTTATTTTATGTCTCAATTATAATTAGGTGGTATATCCTCCTAAAAAGATAATTAATACATTATCTGTTCAATAAAATGATCAATAAATCCTCTTTTCTGAACAATTTTTTCAATATCAAACATATGCATAAAATTCATTGGAGCTTAATATAGCTTCATTAGTTTGCGTTATAAAACTTTTAATAGTTTGATTATTGCATATTTATGATAATGCAGAGCGTGCAAAGTTAGAAAAAAATATGAGAATTTATCTTTTAATTATTTGAAACTATATTAAGGTTTCTAAAAAAGGTAAAATAGAGGATGTAACATAAGAATAATTTAAAGATGAATATATTAGTATTTATTTCCATCATCTAAATAAAGGATCTCATTGGCTTATGAGATCCTTCTTCTGTGTATGTATTCGCATCTTTCTATTATCATTATCCTTTGTATACTTGGATTGTATAAATAGCAAAAGTCCGCATACATCTAATTGCATACGGACTTTGCGTTTAAAACGGCGGTAACCTACTCTCCCACTTTTACGCAGTACCATCGGCACGACCGGGCTTAACTTCTCTGTTCGGAATGGGAAGAGGTGGAGCCCCGGTGTTATAACCACCTGAATATCGTTACGG
>NZ_CATNVE010000009.1:0-175270 GCF_951230145.1 Dysgonomonas sp. Marseille-Q5470
AAACTCGCTCTCGAAAACCCGCCGGCTCTATCGGTAAAGCGGGTGCAAAAGTAATAACCTTTTCATTACACTCCAAATCTTTTACCAATTAATTTTAAAATATTTTTCGGCAGAACTACAAAAATAACACCTATATCCCTTATATGCAAACTGTTGTTAAACATGTTTTTTTAAAACCTTTTTTTGAAATTTGAGGGGGAAATGACACAAGAACTCAATCTGAGTCGACCAATCAAGCAAATAGAAAAAAAGTGAAACGATGAGAAAAGTACCCGCTAAAGAAAAAACAAACTACAGAAATTCTACTTTGCCGATAGAGATAACAAGAACAAATAAAGATTTAGACATTGCTTTTTTGTTTTAGAAATCGATTTGCTAAATATTTCCGAACCGGCGTATCGTAAAATTTCAAACAGATATAAGCTAAAGCAATACTTCCGACAAGAACTCCGGCTGCACCGGGTAATGATTCCTGGAATGTGAGATTCTCATTCTTCACCCAAGCATAATATAAATATATAAAAGGGTAATGAACCATATATAAGGGATAAGAAATATCTCCTAAGAATCGGCATACGCAAATTGTGTATTTATCGGTCGTTTGCCCCGAAGCTCCTAAATAAACAAGTAGCGGAAAAAATACAACGCAACACATGGTATCATATATTCCATTCATCCATAAATGTTCGGCTCCACCAATACGTGGCACAGCTAAAAGGACAACGATAGCAAAACTACATATCCAAAAAGCACCTTTTATATTCTTGGCTGGTTTAAAAATACGAGAAAGCAGCAAGCCTGCAGAGAAAGAAAACAACAATCTGAACGATCCTCCGGCAAACTCTGTTCCGGTTAATGAATATCCGACACATATATCTCCTAAAGGACCTAATATTGCAAATACCGCCAAGCAACACCCGGTAATAAAAACAAGTAGAGTAAGAACCTTAGTCGAAAACTTGCGAATAAATAAAACATAAAGAACATTACCTATATATTCAAAGAATAAAGACCAACTGGGCCCATTGAGAGGAAACATTTCTCCCAATCCTCGAACCTCGGTTGCAGTAGTAGCAGGAATCAATAGTGCATTTAATAATGTAGCGATAAACAAAGCCACAATAGTCACGTTGGATACATCCCATACAGAACAGCCTTGAAAGTAGAACATGATCGCTCCAATAATAGCTCCCATCACAACCATTGGATGCAATCGTATAATTCGGCGTTTAATAAAATCTTTTGCTTTCATTGTTCCCCAGCGACCATCATAAGCATAGCCTATAACAAATCCTGACAGTATAAAGAAAAAATCGACAGCTAAATATCCGTGATTGATACGTTGATCTAAATGACTGGTGGCAAAAGCTTCAAATATATGAAAACATACAACCATAATAGCGGCGACCCCGCGCAGCCCATCCAGTATATTGTAATGTGGTTTTGTGTCTGCAAATGCAGCCATAAAAATTTGCGTTTTCAGCATAACTTAAAATTCTTATATTTCGGTGTATTCTGGTATTTCAAAAAATAAAACTTACAAAGTAAGCACTTTTTACAGATACTTTAATAATCGACTTATTACCAGGAATAATATTTTCGGATAATAAAACATGTTTTATATTATAAAAATAGATTCCTCTGCTATCATATTATTTGATTATTTTTGTGCAAAATAACACTCAAAACCTGTTTTATGTCTTACAATCAATTAATAAACCCCAAAAGCATTGTCATAGTTGGAGCTTCTGATAACATTTTGAAACCGGGAGGGAGTGTTTTGCATAATATTATAAACGGAACATTCGAAAAAGAGCTATATATTGTAAATTCGAAGGGAGGTATCATACAAGGTATTAAAGCCTATACCAAGGTTGAAGATATACCTCAAGCAGATCTTGCCATTATATCTATACCTGCCAACCAATGTATAGAGACTGTAGACTATCTGGCGAATAAAAAGGGAGTAAAAGCTTTTATTGTATTTTCTGCCGGATTTAGCGAAGAGTCTGAAGAGGGTGCTATAAGAGAAAAACAACTTGTAGAAATTGTAAATAAGGCGGGAGCGATTATGATCGGCCCTAATTGTTCTGGATTTTTCAACACAAATCATCAAAGTATTTTCACTCGTCCTATACCGAGCCTCGATACGAATGGAGTAGATATAATTTCCAGTTCGGGAGGAACAATTACTTATATCATAGAATCAGCCATGCGTATTGGACTGAGATTTAACTCAGCGTGGTCAATCGGAAATGCTGCTCAGATAGGAATTGAAGATATATTGGAATATTTAGATAAAGAATTTGATCCGGAAACCAGTCCGAAAATAAAACTTCTCTATTTAGAAAAAATTAGCAACCCGGATAGATTTCTTCTTCATTCATCTTCCCTCATCAACAAAGGTTGTAAAATAGCTGCCATAAAATCGGGCAGTTCCACATCCGGCAGTCGCGCAGCATCTTCTCACACGGGAGCAATAGCGAGTTCCGACTCAGCCGTTGAAGCCCTGTTCAGAAAAGCAGGAATTATACGTTGCTACTCGCGCGAAGAACTTGCGAACGTTGCAGCAGTATTGACATTAAAGAAAATAAACGGACGAAACTTGGCTATAATTACCCAAGCAGGGGGGCCTGCCGTAATATTAACAGACGCTCTATCAAAAGGGAATATCGATGTTCCTGAATTGGATAAAGACTTGGCAGCCGAACTAAAGAAGCACCTCCTTCCGGGAGCCGCAGTATCTAATCCTATAGATATTATAGGAACAGGAACAGGCGAACACATGGCTACATGTATCGATTTTTGCGAAACATACTTTAAAGAAATAAATGGTATAGCCGTTATATACGGAAACCCCGGAGTGAGCAATGTAGCCGAAGCCTATAATATGCTGGATAAAAAAATAAAGACCAGCAAACTACCGATATACCCGATATTACCATCGGTGATAGCTGCGTCGGAAGAAATGGAAACCTTTGTAAAGAAAGGACATGTCAATTTTACAGATGAATATGCTTTAGCAAATGCTCTCTCTAAAGTTGTTTCCTGGACTCCTCCATCGGTAGGCAAAATAGAAGATATATCTGTTGACATACCCCGTATAAGAACTATTATCAGCAACTCTGCTGACGGATATATAGATAGTGAAACGGTTAGGCAATTGTTTGATGCCGCAGGTATTCCACAGGTGCAAGAATTGGTAACAGCCAAT
Source organism: Dysgonomonas sp. Marseille-Q5470 (assembly GCF_951230145.1). Classification (NCBI taxonomy): domain Bacteria; kingdom Pseudomonadati; phylum Bacteroidota; class Bacteroidia; order Bacteroidales; family Dysgonomonadaceae; genus Dysgonomonas; species Dysgonomonas sp. Marseille-Q5470. The sequence continues at coordinate 3,215 of NZ_CATNVE010000009.1, forward strand.
AGGGACGAAGCTATCGCTTTTGCCGACAAAATCGGATACCCAATTGTAGCAAAGTGTGTAGGCCCTATTCACAAATCAGATGTGGGAGGGGTTGTATTAAATATACATTCGGCAAACCATTTATCAATCGAATTTGACCGCTTGATGAAAATAGCCGATGCCACAGCCGTCATGGTACAGCCGATGCTATCGGGGCAAGAACTATTTATCGGTGCAAAATATGAACCTACATACGGTCACATTGTTTTATGCGGACTGGGTGGGATTTTTGTAGAAATACTGAAAGACGTAGCATCGGGACTTGCACCTTTGAGTTTTGACGAAGCTTCTTCGATGGTACAATCACTAAAAGCATATAAAATAATAAAGGGTACACGTGGACAAAAAGGCTTAAACGAAAAGTTGTTTGTAGAAATCATTGTACGCTTATCGGTTATGCTCAGGTTTGCACCGGAAATAAAAGAGATGGATATTAATCCGCTTCTGGCTAACGAAGAAAGAGTTATAGCCGTGGATGCAAGAATCAGAATAGAAAAATAGCATTGATTATATATAGCGAAGAAGCAGTATCGGCAAAAGTATATCTTGGCTGGTATTGCTTTTTTTTGAAAAATCTTTTTATGAAGTACTTTATTATATTTCAGAAATATACTACCTTTATTGCCGACAAAATCTATAGGTATGAAAACGAAGAATTTTGAATAAATAGTAAATATAAAATATAAAGCCGGATATTTCGTTCTCGGCTTTTTTTATGTGCAACAGACAAATATCAAACGCTCAAAAATGAAAGAAGAAAAGAAAATTGTTTTAGGTATTTCAGAAAAGCCTAAACCCGCCCAATGGCTATTATTGAGTATTCAACATCTATTTGCCATGTTCGGAGCAACCGTACTTGTTCCTGCACTCACCGGAATGAGCCCTGCTGTAGCTCTTATCTCGAGTGGTATCGGTACATTGGTATTTATAGCCATCACAAAAGGCAAAGTCCCTTCTTATCTGGGATCATCATTTGCTTTTATCAATCCCATCATAGCTGTAAAAGCTTTGGAACTCGATCCTTCGTCGGGTGTAGGTATGGGAAGTTTCCTTGTAGGTAGTTTCCTTGTGGGGGTTACCTATTCAGTAGTTGCACTTATTATAAACAGAGCCGGAACAAAGTGGTTGATGAAGTTGCTTCCTCCGGTAGTAGTAGGACCTGTGATTATGGTTATCGGGCTTGGACTTGCCGCTACAGCCGTTAACATGGCTACTAACAATCCTGCAGGAGATTATGACCTTACGTATGTGCTCATCGGTTTAGTAACTCTTACCATAACAATTCTTACAGCCATTTTTACTCGCGGATTTCTTAGTGTTATTCCTGTATTGGTAGGTATAATTGGCGGGTATGTATTTTCTATTATCTTAGGGGTTGTAGATGTGCAACACGTAGTTGAAGCAAACTGGATCGAAATGCCTTCTTTCTCTATCCCATTTGTTCATTATACACCTTCTTTCACATGGAGAGTATTCTTAATGATGGTTCCTGTTGCTATCGTTCCTATCGCTGAGCATATCGGACATCAGCTTGTTTTGAGTAAAGTAGTTAGCAAAGACCTGATCAAAGATCCGGGACTAGATCGCTCTATGCTGGGCGACGGGGTAGCCACTATGATAGCTGCTACATTAGGAGGACCACCGAATACTACTTATGGTGAAAATATCGGTGTATTAGCTATAACTCGCGCTTTCAGTATTTATCTGTTTGTAGGAGCTGCAATCTTTGCTATTATGTTTGGTTTTTGCGGTAAGATATCAGCTTTATTATCTACCATCCCTACTCCGGTAATGGGTGGCGTTTCTATCCTCTTGTTTGGTATAATAGCCTCCAGCGGGCTACGCATGCTTGTGGAAAACAAAGTAGACTTTAGCCGTAAGCGCAATCTTATTATATCTTCTGTGATACTTGTTATTGGTATCGGAGGCGCAGCAATACATATCGGCAAAGTATTTTCTTTAGAAGGAATGGCTCTGGCTTCTATAATCGGGGTTGTACTTAACCAAGTATTACCGGGCAAGCAGGTTGTAGATTTTGATGAGATGTTTAAAGATTAAATAATTACATATTTTTTGAGGGGTAGTTGGATTTATTCAGCTACCCTTTTTTATTTAAATATTTTTGAGTTCATTCGTATGTTTGGATACTTTATGTGATTATTTTCACCTTATTACGACTAATATATAACAAGAGTTTAAAATTTAATAGATTATGAAAAGGAAATCATTTATCTCAAACATCCTTATGTTGATGTTTTTATTTGCTTCGATGAGCGTTTTTAGTCAAGCTCCCAACATCCCTTTAGAAGATTTTTTCAGAAACCCTGAAAAGTCATCTTATCAGATATCGCCGGATGGAAAATATTTTTCTTTTACAGCGCCTTATGAAGGACGTATGAATATTTTTGTACAAAAAGTAGGTGACAATACTCCTGTAAGATTAACTTCTGAAACAGAAAGAGATATTGCCGGTTACTTTTGGGGAAATAATAATCGCATCTTGTTTCTCAAAGATACAGGAGGCGATGAAAATTTTCAGTTATATGGTGTAAACGCTGATGGAAGTAACCTGCTTACTCTTACCGCTTTTGAGAAGGTACGTACTACTATTATTGACGATCTGCCTGAGATAGAGAGCGAAGTTATTATTGGTCTCAATAAAAGAAATCCACAGGTGTTTGATCCATACAGGCTAAATATCGAGACCGGAGAGCTGACAATGTTAGCTGAGAATCCCGGAAATATTCAGGGCTGGATGACAGACCACGATGGGAAATTGCGTATAGCAATCGCACTTGATGGTGTAAATCAAAGTTTATTGTATCGCGATAAAGAAAGTGATCCATTCAGAACACTTATAACTACAAGTTTTAAAGAAAGCATAAGCCCTTATTACTTTACTCCAGATAATCAGAAGTTGTATGCTACTTCTAACATTGGCAGAGATAAAGAAGCTGTCGTAATATTTGATCCGCAAACGGCTAAAGAAGTCGAAGTTTTGTACGAAAATGATACTTATGATCTGTCAGGGATTTCATATTCTCGAAAATATAAGAAATTACAGGCTGCATCTTATCAGGCTCATGAAGGAGCAAAGCGTCATTTCTTCGATAATGATTTGAAAGCTATTTTCGATAAAGTAACAGCAAAAGTATCAGGAAAACCTATTAGCGTTAGCAGCCAAAATAAAGATGAAGATATGCTGATTGTTCGTACATATAACGATAAAACCCCCGGAGGATATTATCTCTATGATGTAAAGAAAGATGAACTGACTCATATAGCAGATATTTATCCTTGGATCGATGAAAACAATATGGCCGAAATGAATTGTGTGAAATATACTACACGTGATGGTTTAACGATAGAAGGTTACCTGACTCTACCGAAAGGATATACTTTGGAGACAGCAAAAAATCTGCCTGTAGTTGTTAATCCGCATGGTGGCCCGTGGGCACGTGATAGTTGGGGCTTTAATCCGGAGGTACAATTCTTAGCCAATAAAGGATATGCTGTATTCCAAATGAATTTCCGTGGATCTACCGGATTTGGTAAAAATTTCTGGGAAATATCCTTCAAACAGTGGGGGAAAACAATGCAGGATGATATAACCGATGGTGTGGAATGGCTGAAAAAGAAAGGGATAGCAGATCCTGCTAAAATTGCCATCTACGGAGGTAGTTATGGTGGATATGCAACACTTGCTGGACTAACATTTACTCCTGATCTTTACGCTTGTGGAATTGACTATGTTGGTGTATCTAATCTATTTACTTTCCTGAAAACGATTCCTCCATACTGGAAACCAATGTTGGATATGATGCATGAAATGGTTGGAGATCCTGTTGCCGATAAAGAATTACTGGAAAGCGCTTCACCTGTATTCCACGTAGATAAGATTAAAGCACCATTGTTTGTAGCTCAAGGTGCAAATGACCCACGTGTAAATAAAGACGAATCGGATCAGATGGTTGAGGCATTGAAGAAAAGAGGTGTTGAAACCCAATATATGGTAAAAGACAATGAAGGTCACGGTTTCCACAATGAAGAGAATCGTTTCGATTTCTACCGTGCAATGGAAAGCTTCTTGTCAGCGCATATTGGTAAGTAATATTTAATTATATATAGAACTGTTTGGACTGTATAGCTATGTCATTCTGAGTGTAACGAAGAATCTCTTTTTATAATCGAGATATTTCACTTCGTTCAACATGATAAAGAGACGAGGATAATACACTCCAAACAGTTCTTTTATATTTTCTCAACAAAACTCTTTTTGTGACTAATGAGGATATTCCTATAAAAACTTAATAATAATGTAAAATTTAGATTATTTTTGTTTAAGTAGGTAAAGTCTTTTGTTCATAAAGGTTAGATCCTAAATAAATCCTTGAAAAAGTATTTAAACTTCCACCACATTTCGTATAGTTTTCGCAATTGAAAACGGCGATTGTAATGACGCATACTTTTGTAGTAAACATCTCGGCGAGCTTGTATCGGATACTTATCTATGATAGACCAATCCATTACCCCTCCCAAAGGAATCAGTTCGTTTGTTGAGACTGCTTCTATTTTATATTTTTTTGCTAGCATTGAATATATGCTTTGGTCGTGACGGTTCTCTTGAAATCCTTTTAAGTTAGGACTTCTCGAAGGAGCATCTGTAATAAGACTGAAATCATCATCAATAACTTTCACCCATTCGTTGACAAAGGCAGTTGACACAGGTCCCTTTTTAATAAATATGATCCCTGCCTCATATTGGGTTGTTTGCGTTACTTCTGTATTGTCCCTGACGCCAAAGTAATCAAAAATGTCCCCTTTAGTCCATTCATATTCAAATCGTAGACCTTCCGGCATACCGTTATAGTTTTTCTCAAAACTTCTGAAGCCTAACATTCCTGAAGGGCTTTTTTCTACTATTTCATAATATTCGGCTAGTCGTTCCTTCCCATTGTGGTTAAGGTAGCATCCTACATCTGTATAGAGTAAAATGTCTCCATCATTCATCATGTCGAGAGTCTTCTTTATCAAAGGTGGTTTCCAGCACCAGTAGCCATATCCTTTTGAATAAGGATACATATATCGTCCCCATTTTTTACGAAACTCTTTACTTAGATCTTTTTCGGTATATGTATATATTTCGTCGAATACTCCCATCGCTTCGGCATTTTGTACAAACTGAGGAAATCCCGGAGCTAATAATGTATTACCAAATGTACATAATACTTTTTTCATGCAAGGATGTCTAATTATAGTTTATCTTTGAACCAATATTTTACTCTCCACCATCTGCGATAAAGCTTTCTTAACTTAAAGCGATGTTTGTAGTGATATCTGCTTGGGTAATATTTATCTCTGCGAGCTTGTATGGGATATTTTTCGAGAAGATTCCAGTCTCGTTGAAATATTTCGTTTGTGGAAATTTCTGCTATCCCATACTTTTTGGCAAGGATAGAATAAATACTTTGATCGTGCCTGTTTTCTTTAAATCCGGGTAAGTTAGGGATTCGTGACGGTGAATCTGTTGCAAGACTATAATCATCGAGATATGCCTGATACCAGTCTCTGACAAACTGCATCACAACAGGGCTTTTTTTGAAAAAAATAATAGTGGATTCGAATTGAGGAGTATGTGTATAAGCCTTATCGTTATATACACCATAATATTCAAACACATCGCCCTTTGTCCATTCATATTCATAATAAAGAGTTTCGGGCATGCCGTTGTAGCTGACCTCTTGGCTCTTTACTCCAAGTATTCCAGTTGGAGTTTTCTCTACAATATTATAATACTCTAAGAGTCGTTCTTTGCCTTTGGGATTAAAATAACAGCCAATGTCTGAATAGAGAAGTATATCCCCGTCCTCCATTTTCTCTAATATTTTTAGGATGAAATAGGGTTTCCAACACCAATATCCAAAACCTCTGGAGTATGGGATCAGGTATCGTCCCCATTTTTTGTAAAAGTTTGCATCTAAATCTTTTTCACAGACAGTATATATATCATCAAAGATATCCATACTTTCAGCCATGCTTCTGAAGCGGGGAAAGCCTTCTGTTAAGTAATAGCTACCAAATGTACAGATTGCTTTTTTCATTAAGTTTTGCGTTAATAATTGATACAAAAATAGGGCATTTTTCGAATAAAACACCCTATCTTATTTTGATTGTTAGTTAATTACATTACTTTATTGCTTTACTTCTACCCATTGTCCGGTAGTACGTCCATTTATATCAGGGCTATACATAGCCGAACTAGCTACAGCCGGAAGATAGAACTTACCACAATACGCAGCTTGCAATCTGACCTTAAATGATATCGAATATCCTGTACCCAGATTGAAGTAAGTATACACTCTGTCATCTCTGATGTCTTGATAGTTATATGCACCGGCTGTTCTTGTATTGGCTTCGTTGAACAAGCGATTGTTGAATATCTCCCATCCTGAGGCAAATATCTGATCGAGTGTCATATCTGTAAGATATTGTCCCGAAATATTTTGAACAATCACATTTGCATAGAATTCTGTTCCTTGTCGTAGAGAAGAAACATCCAGCTCTTTGCCGTTTTCGTCTATATATTTTACATATAGTTTTACTCCATTCGCTTCGGCAGGATTCTTGTCTGTCAGAGGTTGTGTTTTACCTAACAGACGAACAAATATATCACCCTGTCCCTTATTCTTAATCGATATGTTTACCTTATCGTGAGGTTTTATATTTACTTCTTGGAATACATCGCCCGAGTTATTTACTTTTTGAGGAACTCCATTCAATGACCATTCGTATGAGATAACACCTTTGCCCATTTTTTCAGCCAGTCGAGACATAGCGATCAAACCATAAGCTGCAGTTTGGGTAGTTATATAACTTCCGCTCAGGTATTCAGATACCTTGAATGAGAGTTTTAGCGCTTTTTGTGTCTGTCCTAGCAAGAGGTATGTCTCCATTATCATAGCCATATCACGCTGAGAACTACCAAATGTGTTGTTACTGAATGCATAATGTTCTACCTGATCGCTGGCATTGTTTGTCAGTTGCAGTGCTGCATCTTTCTTACCTGCTAAGGCGTAGGCAGCAGCCAACCTCCAACGAGCCTGTACTGATAAGCCTTGCATTTCTTTCAATCGGTTCATCGCTCCCAGTTCTGGGTCTCCGGCAAGAGCCAAAGTATATAAGCGGTATGCTTGCTGCAAGTCACTCATCGAGTAAGTATAATAAGAACTGTAAAGGTTACTCTTATTCCATGTTTGAGCAGCTTTTTTCTGGAACTGTTTCCACTTGTTGATTACTGATGTTGGAACTTCCCATCCTGCTTTCTGTGCTTCCAGTAAGAAGTGTCCGGCGTAACTGCTTACCCATTCATCCGGATAACGATTGCCCGGCCAGTAAACAATACCACCGTCGCCAAGCTGGCGTGAAACGATTGTCTGAATAGCCCCTTTTACGTTGTCTGTTACAATAACTTCTTTCTCTTTTTCGGTAAGAGGTCTGAATTTCCCTAAGAATAGTAACGGGAACCCTTTAGATGTTACTTGCTCGGTACATCCGTGAGGATAGTAGCGCAAATAAGTTAATGTGTTATTTAGGTTCACTCCCGGCATACGTGATACTTCGAGTTTTGCCCAATCCTCAGCTTTGATATCTTCGAATGATATGGCTAAATGTGCCGTATCGTTTGGCGAAACAAGAGCGTGAGAATTTAACAGAACATTCGGATTTGGATTGCGAATCTCAATATCAATTGTTTCTGTAGCAGATTCTCCTCCTCCTGTCGCTTTAATCACTACTTTCTCATAGCCTGTTTTCTTGCCGACTTTCACTTTAAAGTAAACCATCTTATCGCCTACATTCGTAAATGATACAGATTTAGAAGTTCCTTCTGTAAACTGGAATATACCTTTAGATTCTACTGTCAGATTTACAGTTTTTACTTTCTTGTCCATTGCAAATACATTTATAGGAAGCAAGAACTCTTCCTCAGGACCCGCCACACGTGGTAATGTCGATAATATCATCAGCGGATTTCTTACAGGAACAGTTTTCTCTCCACTTCCGTAAGCACCTTTTTTATTTCCGGCAACAACCATTACACGTACAGAGCCGAAATAAGATGGAAGTTTAATTTTGTGTGTATCCGTTTTACCTCCGCTTATTGTAAATGGACCCATATATTTTACTACAGGTTTAAATCGGCTCATAACATTGTTGGCTGGTTTCAAAGCTTCGTCACCCCCAATACTCAATAGAGGACCAAGCTTGCCCGTTTGTGCACCTACTACCATGTCGAACATATCCCATGTGCGTACACCCAGAGCCTGACGTGCATAAAAATCAGCCCAGGCATTTGGTGTTTTGAATGATGTGAGGTCTAACAACCCTTCATCTACAATAGCGAGGGTATAAGTCATCTCTTTTTTGTTCTTTTCGGATATGGAAACACTGAATTCTTTTTCCGGACGGAGTTCATCCGGCATCGTGATGACAGGATTCAGTTCCGTTTCCTTATTTTCCACATTGATATTCAATATACCATACATACGGATAGGCAGGTCATTGTCTGTTTGCGCATGCGGCTGTAACTGGCTGGCGGCAATGTAGAAGTTAGGTGTCATTTCTTCTGTTACCTTGAAGGTGTGTTTGGTATCTTCTGTCGCACTTGTTTTTACCCATTCGCGCGAAATGATACGTGAGCCATCCTCTATGGTAATCAAGGTGCGACCCTTTGAACTTTTTGGCAAAATTACGGTAACAGTTTCTCCAACTTTGTAAGACTGCTTATCTGTAGAGAACGAAAGCATTGTTAATCCGCTTGGGTCATCTTTTTCCGAGCGTCCTCTCCACGATGGCCAATCCACATAGAATACTCTACCTGTGATATGTCCGCTCTGTTCATCTTTTACCATGATGAGATAACGTCCCCAATCCGGATAGTTCACACGGAACTTGGCTTTCGCTTTTCCTGCCGAAGTTGAAATGTTTTCATTTAAGAGTACTTCGGTAGATGTATTATTCACATAAGAAGCCAAATTATCATTGGTATTCCACCACCAAGACCATTTCAACTTATAAATTTTCACATTTACATTCGAGCGGTTAATCGGTTTTCCTTCGGGGCTAAGAGTAACAATATCAAACATATTGTCCTTGTCTGTCTCCAACCAGCCGTAATCGCTACTTGTTGGCACTTTAACTCCTACATATGCCGAGTATGGAGAGTAAGCTGCAGTTTGAGTATATATACTGGCATCTCCCCCCGACTCAAATACTCGGGAAACGATATTCGCTCGCAACATTCCCGGTGCGCTAGATGCCTGAGGCAGGCTTGTTCTCACCGTTGCATTCCCTTGTGCATCAAGTTTCCCATCAAAAACAGTATAGGTATCGGACGCAAAGTTCGACGTTGGGTTGTTGAATGTATAAGTTTCATATCCTTTGAAAGGATTGGATGCTTTACTTAAAGTCATTTCTACTTTTGCAGCCAGATTTGCTGCAGGAGCACCATGTAGCCACTGCGAAGACAACGGGGCGGAAAATGTGCCGCTGCCTGCATTTATCATTTCACCTGCATCAAGCCGTACTTTTAAACGGTTCGGCTTAACGGTTTCTATTTTCAATGTCTTTGAGAATGTTACTCCTCCCACCTTTACACGTGCCCTCCAGTTGCCTGTGATAGCATTCGGGTCGGTAGCCATACGGAAAGCATAGAATCCATCTTTACCTGTGGTTGATACATAACGTTGAGCCATTTGCCCGCGTGGAGTATATAGTTCGAGCGAAACAGGATGATCTTTTGGTAATGTCTGATGTCTATCTTCGAGAATAAAGGTGACAAATATAGAATCGCCCGGACGCCACACGCCTCGTTCTCCATAGATATACCCTTTCAATCCTTTTTGTATCTCTTGTCCGCTAACATCAAAGTTGCTAAGCGATAAAGAAAGATTTGAAGTAACCTTCAGATATCCTTTTTCTTTACCATGCGACGCAATAACTGCAAACGGAACACCTCCCTTGTATTCTATTTCTGTAAACCCGTCTCCATCTGTTTTGCCTGTACCAATGCGCTGCATCTGATAGTTGTAAATATCAACCGTTGCACCCGAAATAGGGTTTGTAGTTAATATATCTGTAAGGGCTACTGTCATTTTCTTTTCGGAGCCCATCTTTGCAGTGATACCAATGTTGGATGCTAATACAACAACCTCTGATGTTTTGTTCATGTAATATGTCGGGTCGCAAGGATTATTTCTTTCTTGCCAGTTATATTCATCCCAATCCCATTCGTCGGAGTAGTAATAATATCCGGGATTATCCCATTGCTTTTCGTCTTCTTCGTCCATTTCATTCTCGAAACGCTGTAATGCAGCGTCTTTCGGTATCTGAGGAATTATACCGTCGCAAGGATAAAGAGAGTATTCTTTTTTCATGGTGAATTCTACCTTGTATACTGCTCCCGGATCTTGCTTTATCAATTTTGCCATATCCAGAGAGAATGTATTCCATTCATCCAGTTTCATCGTAGGGTCTTCATCCAGTCGGATACGTTTTTTTAGAATCAGACGACCGAAACGTTTTAGCTCGTTGCTTCCTCCAAAATCATTCGACTGTAGATAACCCAATATATTGTTTTCGTATATCTTAATAACTTTCACATCCACCGCCCAAAGGTTGACAGCTTTGAATGGAATGATAAGATTGTCCGAATTGGGTAGTATATTACCCGCATTAGGTACTTCTATTTCGGGTTTGTTCTTTTCAAAATTTACACTGAACGTATAATCTTTCTCAAGAGTCTTGTTTTGTGAGTTTCTCAGCTCTTTGAATATTTTCAGATCGGTACTTGTCCCTCTTGTCGTTTTATCAAGATAGAGTTTCATTATATTTTTCTGAATATCGAAAGAGAAACTTTCTATAATACCCGGTTTTATCAGCCCCTGTATATTTTGATTGAGAGATAGAGGATCACTGAATGTAATGCGAACGCATTCTTGCGGAGAATATTCCATTGATACGTCCAATACCTTAAAATCGGAGATTGCAGGGATAATGATTTTTTGCTCATCATCTCTTTTTGCATTTATGGCACTCCCCTTTATACTCAATGTATATTCTATTTCTTTTGTACCTCTGTAAAGACTGTCTATTGTTAGATTGTATCTACCTTTTATTTCGCTTGGAGTAATCTTTATTTTAGCATCTTTAGATTTATCTCCGCCCGATAAAGAGAACATACTTTTTACATCGTCTGTGTTGGCCTCATCCGCTAAAAGAACTTCGCCTTGTACAGTATTCCATACAAGGTCATTATCTTTCATTTGAGTATAAGGGCGTAGGTTTACATTGAAGTTTTGTTCAGGCACACGGAAAAAAAAGTAGAACTCTTTGAAGTTGCTATCTACTTTCAAAACCTTGTCGAGTTTGAACCAAGCATCATATTCTGTCCCTTGTTTCAACTCTCCGGGCTCAGGTACAAATTTGATAGTACGTGTGCTGGTCCAGTAGGCTTTACCTTTTATCGATGGAGAAAATTCAAATAGCTCCTGCTCAATTTCTTTATTAAGCTCGGCTGTCGGAATATCTTGTGTAAGTTCGATCTGTATTTCCGAAGAGGAAGATATTTTACCATAGGTAAAGGCGGCAATATATTTTGCAAACTCGGAGTTGATCTCTTTACTACCACTTTTTCTACATGAATTTAGACTAAAAAGACATGCTATGACGATCAGGCTAAGGGTGAATAGGTATTTTTTCATAAATTGTGCTATTGATGCAAGTTAGTATAAGTACAAATATATGAGAATATTTTCGATAAAGAGTTTGATTGTATTTACTTTTTATAAAACACATATAAATTGTTCTCTCTGTAAAGATTCTGTTTTCTAGCGCTTTATGTATTTGTTTCAAAAAAAACAGGAAAAAGTTGTAACTATATTCTCCGGATTATCGTCTTATGTATAGAAGCGCTTTTCAAATAATTTGTAAAAAGATTAAGAAATATTTAAAGTAAATACAGTCATGAGAACAACAATATTAACATCACTTTTAGTCGTATTATTATCTGTAGCAAATGTATATGCAGGGAGTCCTAAAACCAGAGTTTATAGCAATAATGACGACAAAACGAAAGAGTACGTAACGGTAGATAAAGAAACCTCGAAGGCGTTGGACAAAACAGTATATAAATATAGTACTGACGGTTCTTTACAAGAAAGAGTACTTTACAAATGGGTAGATAAAGAAGGTTGGGTAGGAGTTCAGAAGTACAGTTATGAATATAACAATAAAGGACAAGTTGTAGATATTGCTTACACAACATGGGATCAGGGTATATCTACATGGTCGTTACAGTCTCAACACTTGCAACACATATATGATGCACAGGGTGAACTGTTGGCAGTAGTGCAGGTGAATGCAAAAGATAATCTGACAGCAATAAAATAGAACTTATATTTATCAACACGGTATTGTGATCCTGCTTCCCGAAAAGAGGCAGGATTTTTTATATAAACAGATATAAGCTGAATGCCATGACCAGCATTCCGGCTACGAGTCCCATGATGGAAATATGATGTTTTCCGTATTTCTCGGCACTAGGTAAAAGTTCGTCTAACGAGATGAACACCATGATGCCCGATACCGCAGCTAGTATAAGCCCATTTATAGCAGGAGTCCAAAACTGTAAAAGGAAAAAATAGGCAATCAGAGCACCGAACGGCTCAGCCAGACCGGATGCAAACGAAAGCCAGAAAGCCTTTTGTCGGCTGCCTGTTGCATGATATATGGGTACAGCTACAGCAATTCCTTCGGGGATATTATGTATTGCTATCGCTATCGTAATCGGTATTGCAACGTCTAAAGACCCGAGAGCCGATGTAAACGTGGCTATCCCTTCGGGGAAATTATGAATTGCTATAGACATGGCCACTACGATACCGGTGCGTTTCAATGCACGTTTTTTTATACCCATGTCTTCTACTCCTTGTATTTCATGAGGGTTTAGAGACTCGGGGATAAGAAAGTCTATGAGGTTGATGAATGCAATTCCTATAAAAAATGCCAGAATAAGATATAGTGTACCCAGTTTTTCTCCATAAGCAGCTATCAGTTCTATTTTTCCTTCGGGTATCATTTCCATAAAAGAAACGTATAACATGATTCCTGCCGAAAATCCGAGAGAAGCACAAAGGAAATTCGTATTTGTATGTCTTGCCAATAACGCAATCAGGCTGCCTATTCCGGTAGATAGACCGGCTATAGCAGTAAGTATAAAAGCTAGTAATATATTATAATCAGACATCCTTAGTCGCGTGTTATGAATGTAAAGGTATGATATAGTTTTCATTTTGAAAACTATATTTTTTATAGATTGTTTTTGATATGAACATTTTTGGTACATTTAAAGTTTAAATCACACAAAAATATAATTATGTCTACATATAAGGTTCATTACATTCAACATGTCCCATACGAAGGCTTGGGATATATCGAAAAATGGGTAAAGGATAACGGTTATAGTCTAACGGTAACCAAAATTTTTGAGGATTATAAGTTTCCTCATCAGGATGACTTTGATATGCTCGTAATTATGGGAGGCCCTATGGGGACTTATGAAGAAGACAGTTATCCTTGGTTGAAAGATGAAAAGCTGTTTGTCCGAAAAGCAATTGATTCAGACAAAGCAGTGCTGGGTATCTGCTTGGGTTCGCAGATAATAGCCAATGCATTGGGAGCCGCAATATATCCAAATAAGGAAAAAGAAATAGGCTGGTTGCCCATATCGTTTATTGACAAAGCATCTCAGGACTTATTCGGAAGTGAAACCGTGTCTCCTATTGTTTTCCAATGGCACGGCGATACATTTGATTTGCCCGCAGGAACCAAACTGCTCGCTTCGAGTGAGGCATGTGTTAATCAGGCTTTTTCGTATAAAGAAAAGGTTATCGGCTTACAGTTCCATTTTGAAGCCACTGAAAAAAGTTGCGCCGATATACTCAACAATAGTGATGAAGAACTTGTTGGAGGAAAATATATTCAATCGGAAGATTATATAAGAAAAAGCACTCAATATATTCCGTCATGCAATAAGATGATAGAAACAATCTTGAATAAACTGATCAGACTATGACGCATCCTGAGAAAAAAGCAAACACAGGAGCTTTGTTATTTATCCTGTGTCTGGCTTCTTCGCTTGTGCCTTTTATAAGCTCGGCTCTAAACCTTGCGCTGCCGTATATCAACAAAGATTTATCGCTCAATGCTGTTATGTCGGGATGGGTGCCGACTTCTTATATGCTATCTACAGCCATTTTGCAAATACCTTGTGCCCGTATGGCAGACATGATAGGACGCAAAAAGGTGTTTATATGGGGGGTAGTTATACTGACTATATTTTCTGTATTGAGTGGATTGGCAACAACAGGGGTTATGCTTATCATTTATCGCTTCCTTGCGGGAATCGGTAGCGCCATGATGTTTGGTACCAGTACCGCTATTCTTACCTCTTCTGTCCCTGCCGAAAAACGGGGGAAAGCTATGGGAGTAGTTGCTGCAACTGTGTACTCTTCATTGGCTGCCGGACCTTTTGTGGGTGGTTTGCTTACTCAATATTTCAATTGGCATAGTATCTTTTTTGTTTCTGCGGCTATTTGCTTTATCGTTGCCGTAGGTGGATATTATATCATTAAAGAAGACTGGAAAGAAGAGGCTAAAAGTAAATTTGATACGATAGGCTCTATCTTGTTTGCTATTGGGCTGTTTGCTCTGATTTATGGCTTTGCGGAATTACCTCATATTCAGGGTTTCATTTTTATTGTAATAGGTGTAATCGTATTATTCTTATTTGCTTTGTATGAAAAGAAACAAGAGTTTCCGGTGTTTAATATCCGTGTTTTTATAGGCAATAAAATGTTTCGGATGTCTTCGTTGTCTGCTCTGATAAATTATTCGGCGACATTTGCCATTTCCTTTATGTTGAGCTTGTATCTTCAATATGTGCGGGGATTATCTCCTCGCGATGCGGGACTAATACTTATCATACAATCTGTTATACAGGCTATCGCCGCTTTGAGGTCAGGTAGTCTGTCCGACAAAATGTCTCCTACATTTTTGGCAACCATAGGCATGTCTATCATTGCAGTCGGGTTGGGTGGATTGTGCTTTATTACCGAGACTACAAGCTATTACTTTATTGGTATCATGATGGTTCTTTTGGGGTTAGGATTTGGTATATTCTCTTCTCCAAATACAAATATTATCATGAGTTCGGTAGAAAGAAAACATTATGGACTGGCATCTGCAACGATGGGTACGATGAGGCTTACAGGGCAGTCTCTTAGTATGGGGATTGCTATAATGGCGATGTCGATAATGATAGGCAATATCGATTTGTCTTTAGCACCGCACCCTCAGTTTATAGGGAGTATGCGTATAACATTCATTACCTTCTTTGTGCTTTGTCTCTTTGGAGTATATGCTTCCTCTGTGAGGGAAAAGAAGAAATCGAAAGAATAAATTTCTATTTTACTTTTCTTCTTATTATCACAATATTCAGCGAGGATAAAAGTAAGAATATACATACTCCGGCAATCAGAGTGATCATAATATCCGAACCTTCGAATTCACTCCATACATTGCGTACAATATCGCTGTACTTGATGCGTATCACCAAGACCGAGGCAATTGCAAGTGTGAGTATCGCAAAATTCATCCCGATAGCCATTAATTCGTAAGGACGGACTACCACGCTTTTTGCATAACCTATCAGACGAAGATTCCGTAGTTTTTCCATATTCTTTTCCAATAGCAGATAGATGCTAAGCGTAAGCACAAAAAAGGCTAGTGCACAGATTATTATTCCTATTGCAATAACAATGCCTACCATTATCTTGAGGAAGTACGACATTTTACTCACTGCCGAGCTTTCGCCTTCTACTTCATAGTTATTCTTTTTGAGGAAGCTCGCAATATTGGGGTCGGCAGTATTATTTACTTCTACCATCAGTCGGCTGGGATTGGAGACGGCTTGTTCGCCGTAGTTTTCGTTTGCCCATTTCATAAAAGATTCGGGAACAAGGATTGTGTTTATCCTATTCGAAAAACCGGCTATTTGCCCCTTAAACTCCTTATGTTGCCATTTGCCTGATATGGTGATGTTGAAATTCACCATCCCGATTACACTCTGCGAAAGCTTCGGCATAGAGCGAGCTTCGGCAAAGCCAAAATTGTAGAGGTCAAGGTAGTTTTTAGGAAGGATAATAGGAACGAATTCATTATCGGGACTAAACTTCCATCTGTCGGTCTTCACATCTATGAAATCATCAGGAACCGATTCGAAAAACATTTCGGTGTTGAAACCTCCCTGATTAGTATTTATTCCTCCAAAAACCTTATATCTCGAAGCAGTAAATGCTCCTACCTGCGTTGCAAAACTGGTGTTTTCTATATTCTTAATTTCTTCGGCCGAAAAACCTGATGCTTGAGGGTTCAGTGTATTATAGATGCCGACTTGTTTTGTTAGTACCAGAAAATCCCTCTTCATGATAGTATCCTTTTCCGAAAACAAGGGATTGATATCCAGGTAAAACTGGAGGCCAAGCAGAACAATTGTTAATCCGATAAGATTGGCAATGAAGAATCCGGCAAACTGTCCTTTGCTTATATTTTGTTTCAAGAGCTTCCAAACCAGATTCATAGCGATAATATTTGAGAGTAATCCATTGGTAAATCTTTGCCTATCGAGGTGACTATCAATCCCGCATGCTGTGCTGTTACCTCTTCGAGGATAAGCTCAGTAATGATTTTGGCATTGTTGTCATCAAGATGGCTAATGGGTTCGTCGAGGATAAGAAAGTCGAAAGGTTGGCAAAGCGAGCGGATAATTGCGACACGTTGCTGCTGCCCCCAAGACATTTTTCCTATTGGTTGGTCTTTCTTGTCACTGATGCCCAACCTGTCGAACATCGAATCGATTTCCGATTCGGTTTTGTGGTGAGTGAGATTGTTTTTTAGCCGGATGTTTTCCTGTGCTGTCAATTCGGGAAAAAGACGCAGTTCTTGAAATAGGAGGCTCAAATGTTTTGATCTGATATTATCCCATTTTTTTCTCTTTATATTTTTGACTTCTGCTTCGTCAAAAAAGATATTTCCCGAAAAATCGGCTCTGTAGCCATAGATATAGCTACAGAGCGAACTTTTTCCTAAGCCTGATTCTGCTTTTATCAGGTATGTTTTTCCCTTCTCAAAAGTGAGGTCTTTTCTCCAGATATCTGATTTTATATCTCTTACTTCCGAGAAGACATCAGGAAGGGCGTTTTTTAATTGTATCGTATTCATCCATACTTAGCTGTTAGCTTATCGCTATCAGCTTTTTATTTAATATTCTTGAGCGATATGTGTAACTACACTGTCTACAAATTTACAAATTACAGCAAGGCTATTGCCACTTGTATCTGTAATAACGATTTTACCATTACCTCTCATGTCCTGAGTTGTTATATAATTATAATCACCAAGCAAGTCAAAGCCTTTTGTGGCAAGCTCCTTAGCTTTATCATTACCTCCTATTTCTGACAATAATAATGGTTTTAGAGGATTGAAAGTTCCACATATAAATGTAGTCTTATCTTTAGCCTGATCCGACAGATCACTCTTTAGTCCTGTTGCTGATATGTTTTTGAATACACTTTCGCTATTTGTAAAGAAGAACATATTGTTGTTGATTCCAAAGTAAGCATTCGTATTCTCATCCATTTTTAGCGAATATGTATTTGGATTCAGTTCAGTGAAAACGGCAGCTTCGCCATTAAGTTCTTTTATTTTTCCTTTTGCAATATTCCATATAGAGTTTGCGTCTTTGAGGTCTGCAAAAAATGAAAGCTCAGGAGATGAGTCTGTATATTCAAAATCGTAGTAATCAGATTTCTTTGTTACAATTTTTACATTATTCACGGCAAAAGTAATGTCTCCATCCATATTGGAGATAAAAGATTTCAGGTCGATGCCTAACTCCGATAAGTTAGAACCTGCACTTTCTTCTATCAGAGAAATGAAGCCTAATTCGTTCAGATAATTATAAATACCTTCTCCTTTCATGTTAGCCGAGATGGAAAAGATAGGTTTATCTGTAAAGTATTTAAGCTGATCACCTTTTAGTTTACCTGTCATCTGCGACGCCAGTTCGTTAAATTTCTTCTCTGCTTCCGGGGTATCATAGTACATTTTATTGCTAAATGCTATTTCCCCTTTTTCGAACGAAATAAAAGCAGCTGTATTTATATCTTTTAATTGGTCATATAATTCTGTTAGCATTTTATTTACAGCATTCCCGTCATGTCCTTGCATTGCCAATGCCGGAGGTAACAAAGAAGACCACATTCCTTTTATATTACTGTATGAAGAGAAGATCGAAATATCCTTTTTGTTCGAAATAAATTCTGCGAATGATTTTTTAGAGTTGATGCTCTCTTTAGCTGTTTGCGTTAGTTGTTTTGTAACCAATGTTTTCAGATCAGGCAAGGCACTATGGTCGCGATAATATACAGTTCCCATATATGTAAGCAATAAAAGCTTGTCCTTAGTCCAGCCTATAACAAAGTTTTGTTGTGCACTTACTGTAGTCACCCCATCTTTTTCTTCCAACATTTGTTCCGGTAGCTCGAAGGTCTTGATAAGTAATTCCTTCAATTTCTTTTGATCGTCCATTTTCAGAACAATACCCATTGTCGTACTGTCCATATACATGTAACAATCGCTAAGAAAGTCGATGCCTGTCGAATTTGGGTTTTTAAGGAAACTCTCAAGCTGTTCAATAGCTTTTGTCGCGTTACCGCCGGACTTAGCCTTGTCAAGGGCTTCTTTTATAACTTTATTCTCCAGTGGCTTATAGTCGGCTTTTGTCAATAGAGATTTTGTATCGATATGTATAACAGTAGCGGCACTCGCCGGTATCGAGTTGGTCAAGTCTGCCGAATCTTTACATGAGTAAAAAAAAGCTACAAATAATGCAACTATGAGAGTAATACCCGTTTGTTTCATAATTTCGTGTTTAAAAATATTAATTCTGCGAATATAAGAAAAAGAAAGGTGTTGAGCTTTGGAATGATTAATTCTTTTCACATTTTATGAAGATTGTTTTGCGAAAAAGATAATTTTGTATCCAAATATAGAACGTAATGAATCTTTTTGAAAATTTAAAGAAAGCATATACACGCATTCACCCCAAACCAAAGTATGGTGCTTTGGAGCTATTAAAATATATAGGTCCCGGACTGTTGGTAACTGTGGGATTTATTGACCCGGGTAACTGGGCTTCGAATTTTGCAGCCGGATCGGAGTTTGGATATGCTCTGTTATGGGTGGTAACGCTGTCTACCGTTATGTTGATTATCCTTCAACACAATGTAGCTCACTTGGGTATTGTGACAGGGCTTTGTCTTTCCGAAGCCGCTAATAAATATTTACCCCGTATGGGTTCGCGAACTATATTGTGGTCGGCAATGGGAGCTTCTGTATCCACATCTTTGGCCGAAATATTGGGTGGAGCTATTGCATTGAATATGCTTTTTGATATTCCTATCAAAGTGGGAGCCGTATTGGTTGCAGTTTTCGTTTTCGCGATGATGTTTTCCAATTCGTATAAAAAGATAGAGCGTTATATTATTGCTTTTGTCTCCCTTATCGGACTATCTTTTATCTACGAGCTTTTTCTTGTTGATATAGAGTGGGGAGAGGCAGCACAAGCATGGGTAGTGCCTTCTATCCCGGAAGGGAGTATGTTGATTATAATGAGTGTGCTGGGTGCAGTGGTGATGCCGCACAATCTTTTTCTGCATTCGGAAGTGATACAAAGCCGTCAATGGAATTTGCAAGATGAGGCTGTGATTGAAAAGCAATTGAAATACGAGTTTTTCGATACATTTTTCTCTATGTTTATCGGGTGGGCAATAAATAGTGCGATGATCTTATTGGCTGCTTCAACTTTTTTTAGAGAAAATATCGTCGTAAATGATCTTCAACAAGCCCATTCTCTGCTCGAACCATTGCTGGGAAGTAATGCGGTTGTGATATTTGCATTGGCGTTGCTGTTGGCGGGAGTTTCGTCTTCTATGACTTCGGGCATTGCGGCAGGCTCTATATTTGCAGGTATGTACGATGAACCTTATAATATAAAAGATATTCATTCGCGTACAGGTGTTATTATCTCACTCGGGATAGCATTGCTAATCATATTTATGATAGGCGACCCTTTTAAGGGGCTTATTATCTCTCAAGCTATTTTGAGTGTGCAACTTCCAATAACTGTGTTTTTGCAGGTAAGGCTTACTTCATCTAAAGAGGTAATGGGCAAGTACGCTAATACTCTTTTTACGAAAATACTTTTGTATGGCATAGCCATAGTTGTTACGCTTCTTAATATATTGTTGTTGGTTAGTTTCTTTGTAGATGTTAAGATATAAATGATATTGCTCGAATAAAGAACCGTTTTTAGGTCTGTTTTTCTCTCTTATAAATACGTTGCGAGCTAAAATATAACATAAGAGAGATCAGATTCTTTTTTGAATACGTATCTTTATCACTTGATTATTAATAAAAACCGGATAGTTATGAAAAAGTATATTGTTTTTGCTCTTATCTGTTCGATTGCATTCGCTACGTTTACTGGGTGTAACTCAAAATCGAAAACGGATAATACAACAGATGAAAAAACTGTAAAAACAGAAGTAAAAGGAGAAGCACCGAAGAAGAAATATATTAAGCTGGCCGAAAAAGCGAATGCTTCGATGCCAATGGTATTACCCGGTAATATACGCATGGATCGAGCTGAGGCTGTTTCTGCTACAGAATATAAGTATTACTACACTTTTACTCAAGAGCCTATCGTATCTGTTGACGAATTTGTTCGGAGTGCAAAGCCTGCTATCACTATGGGGATGCGTGAGAATAAAGGCGAAGATCTCGATATGTTTCGTAAAGATAAGATGACGGTAATATTCGCTTATTATAAATTGGATGGTACGCTTTTTGCAGAGATAAAAGTGTCACCAAATGAGTATGCAGAATAATTTCTGCACGTTTTTATCTATTAATAGAATGATTTAAAGGAAAAAGGTGACGATATAAATATATAAAAAAGTGTCACTTTTGTCACCTTTTAATAAAACCCAAAATATAACTGAATATGATTAAACACATCGTAATGTGGAAGCTGAAGGATGAAGCTCACGGAAATAATAAAGTTACAAATGCAAAACTGATAAAAGAAAAACTGGAAGCTTTGTCGGGTAAAATTGATGGATTACTCAAGATAGAAGTAGGTATAGACTTTTTAGGAGGTGGCAACTTTGATGTTGCTCTTTATTCAGAATTGAGTAAGAAAGAAGATTTAGAAATATATCAGAATCATCCGTTACATCAGGCTGTTCTTCCTTTTATCAGAGAGGCTGTAATAGATAGAAAAGCCGTAGACTTTGAGGTATAAATGCAAGAAGATATAATAAAAGACATTCGTAAGAGATGCCGTATGGCTATGAACGGCATTGTTTCAACAAACATGCGTCAGCGTGGTTTGGATTACAAGCTAAACTTTGGCTTGTCTGTTCAGCAGATCAAAGATTTAGCGAAGCGTTATCAACCTGATTCTGAACTCGCGGAAACGCTTTGGGCAGACAATACCCGCGAGTTGAAAATATTGGCAACCCTACTTTACCCAACCGATTCTTTTACAAAAGAAAAGGCACACGAGTGGGGTGTATCTATCCCCAATCAGGAGATAAGAGAACAGGTTTGTGCAAACTTGCTTCAGAATGTGACATTTGCCAGAGAGATAGCATTGGAGTGGGCAAATTCAGCTGTTACAGATATCAGAACTACAGGGTACTGGTTGTTGGCGCGTCTGTTCATTGCTAAGAAGACAGAACCTGTAGCTGTAGAATTAGTGTCAACTATTTGGGATGATGTGATATCCGAGGATATTTTTCTGCGGAATGCTGCATTGTTAACTCTAAAACATATTGGTCGTCAATCTAAAGATATTGCAGATCGCATTCTTCAAAAATTATCTGTATATAAGGAAGATAAAGATCTGATAAAGCAAGAGGCGTTTAATAGCATGGCTTTCGAGTTTAATTATTTCTTTGAGGGGTAAGAGTAATGTTTGGATTAGACTTCTCCCTCATATTATTCTTCGTTATTCTTGTACCGGCTTATGTATTGATAAAGCACTTTAAGGGTAGAAGAGAGCCTTTGGCATTATTGGTAATGTCTGTCCTTTCTATTCTTTGTTGGCTGCTGATAGGAGTTGTACTTTACTTTCTGGATATAGATATGCAAGAAACGGCATTGTTAGTCAATGTCTTGATTTTTTTACCTATTTTCCTTTCCTCTCTCATCTTATTGATAAAGCTAATTCTTTTTGTAAGACATAAATATAAAAAGCGAGGTGAAATATCTCATTAATTAAGATACTTCACCCCGCTTAATATTTTAGATTATAAATGATTTAACTATTTTCCAATAGCATATCGTAATCCCACGTAGAATTTACGACCCTGAGTTGGTCCCCACACCATTGTGGCATCAAAGTCATCACCAAATGGATTTTCTGCCGAGACGATCGGATTCTTTTGTTTGAAATCCGTAATATTTTCTGCACCTACATAGATACTCCAATTACGGAAGTTCTTAGTGATCTGTGCATTCAGTATTGTAAACGAATCGAATGTAGTTTTCCACAAAGGATTCACCACATCAGGGGTTGGCATACGTCCGCCTCCGTTAAATTGGGCGGTAAGGTCGAATACCCATTTCTTTAGGCGGGTTTCGTAAGAGCCTGTTAAAAGCGCTTTGTAATCACTTATCAGAGGTTTTTTCATTAGTTTGTCTCCGTAAGTTGTTTTTGCATTTGTCCAACGATACGCTCCCAATATATTAAACCCTTTGAATAAGGGGTATGACGCTTCTATCTGATAACTATCGGCATACGATTTGCCCGACAGGTTATAGAACTTTACAGCATGAGGGTCGCTGTCTACATCGGTTACCACCTGATTGTCAAAGTCGGTTCTGTACCACTCTCCCGATATGGTTAGCTCTTCTCCTCTGATTGGTATATGAAAAGAGATGCTTGTACCATAGTTCCATGCCGATTCTTGTTGCAGATTATCTGCTATTTCTATCTTGCGGCTGCTTGCCAAGAAGTAGCTGTTTTCAGGCATAACAAATACTGTACGATAGCCTTTCCCCGCAGATGCTCTAAGGTTTAGCCATTCTACAGGCATATACTTTAAGTGGAGGCGTGGCGTAACGAATGCTTTTTTGTGCAGGGTGCTGTAGTCTGTCCGTAATCCGGCAAGGGCAATGAACTTATCATCCTTGTTAAAGGTATATTGCAGGTATCCTCCTGTTACAGTTTCTTCATCGGGCTGATTTGTGATTGACTGAGTCAGATAAATTGATTGATTGTATTTGTCCCAGTTCATACTTAAACCTGCACTTAGTTGATGCATCTTGCCAAACGCTGTTTCATACATCAGCGATGCATATAGATTGTTTTCATATACATTGTATTTGTCTGCTGCATACTTTGATTTCTGATCGTGATATGAGCCTGTGAATATCAGAGCAATATTTCCGTTACGTTCTTCGTCTACAATGTATGAGTTCTTTGTATAAAATTCACCTCTGTTTGTCTTTACAGATATTTCGTACGGATCAGTATTGATGGAGGCGGAATTTAAGGTATGCATTGTTTGCCCACTGGTACGGTAATCCTGTAAGAAACGAACGCCGAATTGTGAAGCATATCTGCCTGACATATAATTCCACCTGTTCATCATATTAAACTGGTGTTTCTTCGGCATGTCTAAGAAACTGTCATCGTTGTCGTCATGTGATGCAGATTCATTCGAATAGTGCAGGAATACTCCTGTGCTTAATTTATCATTCAAGATAAATGCTGCATCGGCATTGCCTTCATATCTTCCGGCATCACTCGAAAATAGATTTAAGCTGAGAGGATCAGCGCTATTTGGCTTTTTGTATTCCACATTCATTTGTCCTGTAATCGACTCATAGCCGTTTTTTACCGAAGCCGCGCCTTTAGATATCTGTATGCTTTCCATCCATGGTCCGGGTATGTAATCCAGTCCGTATACTGAGGCTGCACCTCTAAAGTTAGGATTGTTTTCTGTCAATGTTTGTACGTAAGTTCCGGCTAGCCCGAGCAGTTGTATTTGTTTAGCTCCTGTTACCGCATCGCTAAATGATACATCTACCGAAGGATTTGTTTCGAAGCTTTCGGAAAGGTTGCAACATGCAGCACGGTGCAATTCTTTGGTTGTTATTTTTTCGGTATTCAATAGGCTTGTCCGGGATTTGATTGTTCCCGGTACTGTTCTTTCTACAACGACTTCGCCTAATTCGGCATTTTCTTCCAACACAACGTTTTGTGTGTCTGCAAAATCATGTATGTGGATAACTTTATCTTCAAATCCGACATACGATATGGCGAGCATGTGATCTTTGTGTGGCGTACCCGATATTTCAAAGTAACCATGTTCGTCAGTCATTACTCCCGCCTTTGCATTCTCCCATCGTACAGATGCACCGATTAAGGGCTGTTTTTGGCTGTCGAATACATACCCTTTCAATATGTCTTTGCTAAAGGCGAAAATGGGGATGAGGAGAAGTAGAATAAATATTTTAAATGTTTTCATTTGAATTCTTATTATTCGATTTGTAAAATACAATAGAAACTTTGTTGCATACCCGATCGGTACACAATAAGTAGATGTGTATTACAAAAATCAAATAATAAGTACACGAATGAGTGACAGGTATTCACGAGGTGGAATATCCGGTGGAGATTCGAATATAGAATTATCCTGAGTATATAAAGAATTATCTGTAAGGATACTCAAAGGAATAGTTGGTGAAACATCCGATATCCAAACGAATGGCACAGATACTATCGGCCTGAATGAAGAGGCATCAATATCTATAGATAAACGAGAAGTGGTGCAAGATATATCCTGAGTGAAAGAAGTGTCTCCGCACGATTCATCGTGTAATACATCTTTGTGCATCGAACAGCAATCACCTTTCTGCTCTACTTTCTGATGTTCTAGAGAACAACATGTATGTTGCTCGGTCATGAAAAGGGTTTGCTCACTACATGAATTGCAGCAGTAGTTTATAATTGTAACCCCCGCACCGGTAAAAAACACCGTTGCGGCAGCAATTATAAGAATTGTATTTTGTGCAAATCTTTTCATATCAAATACAAAGATATGAGAAAATTATAGACACATATAGGTTTTAAGTTTTTTTTAATTTAGAGTGATTCTATTTAGTCTTTTCTCTATTCTCTCTATTTGGTTACTTCATCAATCAGATAAAATATAGATTTGAAGTTTATATCGCTGTATTCGCTCATCCCGATTTCGCAAGTACGGCTCGTAGAGTATCCGTCTTTACATCCGGCAGGGATTTGTTCGTTGAGGTGCCTTTGCCCGTGAGCATTCAACTCTGGATATGTGAATCCTCTGTCGCCGGCAAAACCGCAACAATTCGTATCAACAAAGGCAACTTCTTTAGAACATAATTTAGTCAGTTGCAATAGCTTTTGTTCCATGCCAATCTTTTTCACTGAGCATACAGGGAAAACAGTCACTATATTACGAGGGTGTTTGATTTCGAGCTTAGGCATCACAAAGTCGAGCATAAACTCTATTGGGTCATATATCTTTAAATTTTTATTCTCGTATGCCTCATGGAAAGTATAGAAGCATGGACTCATATCAAATAGAATAAGATACTTCCCATTTTCGGAAGCTTTCAATAATGCATTTTCCAGCTCTTTTGATTTGCGGGCACCTTCTTCTTTCAGACCTTTACTGCTAAACGCCATCCCACAACAAAGGCTATTGATACCCTCGGGATAAATAATCGTAAATCCTGCACGTTGTAGAAGTTCCTGTGTCTTTTTTGTCAATTCTACGTCACCCTTTTCATAGCCGTTTGATTTGCCCATCGAACGGTTTATACACGAAGGAAAGTAAACAACTTTATTTACCTGTCCTTCATTTATTACCATATCCTTTATCTTGTTCGCTCCCTTAGGCATATCCTTATTCCATTTCGGAATCGTTTTTAGAGATAAGGTTCTCATCGTAGAAGCGATTCCACCCATCAGTGTATCGCCTAATATAGAATGGACGAAGTGAACAAAATTAAGTCCTCCTCTTGCTGCCGAGGTAGTCCCGGCCATGCGGTTGCCGATATAAGATGCTACTTTTTTTGCAGTGTCCGATGCTTCTTCATGTCGGACATGCTTGATAAATTTTCCTGTATCTATTTTTACAGGACAAACCAAGCCACACAGTCCATCTGTAGCACACGTCTCGTCTGAATAATACTTCGCGTCATTCAGCATTTGTTTCAACCGTGAAGGATCTTCACCTAATGCTTTTAGTCTTGATATCTCTCGAGCAATCACGATCCGTTGGCGTGGCGATAAGGTTAGCCCCTCTGCAACACAGTTTGGTTCGCAAAAGCCACATTCCATACATTTATCTATTATCTCATTTGCTGCAGGAAGAGGTTTCAGATTCTCAAGATGTATCTTGGGATTCTCGTTGATGATTACACCCGGATTTATAAGTTTATGAGGATCAAAAATATCTTTAATCTTGAGCATGATCTTATAAGCCGCTTCTCCCCATTCTTTTTCTACAAAAGGAGCCATGTTGCGCCCTGTTCCATGCTCAGCTTTTAATGAACCATCAAACTTATTGACAACAATGTCGGCCAGTTCGTCCATCATATCCGCATACTTCTGTACCTCGCTTGGACTGTTGAAGTCCTGAGAGAATACGATATGGAAGTTTCCGTCAAGAGCATGTCCGTATAACACGGCATCAGCATATCCTAAACGCTTGAATAAATCTTTTAAAGCCACACATGCATCTCCCAGTCTATCTATTGGAAACGCAACGTCTTCTATCAGACATGTTGTTCCTGTTTTTCGCAGGCCTCCAATGGAGGACAGAAGTCCTTTGCGAGCTTTCCAGTTAAAATTATATTCTTTAGGATCAGATGTAAATTTATATGGTTGTATTGTGGAATATGGTTCAATTGCCTTGCGAATGATAGCCTCTTTTTCATTCATTTCGAGTTGTTCGTTGGCTTGTATTTCTACCAGCAGCAAACAGGCTGTTTCGGGTAATGTCCGAAAATATGAAGGAGCTTCCGGATCGTCTTCGATAGATCGTATAGAATCTCTATCGAGTAATTCTACTGCAGACACAGGTGTCTTTTTGAGCATAGGAACTACTTCACAGGCTTTCTCTATGGTTTCGAAGATCATTAGAGTACAAGCTTTATATTTCTCGTCAACAACCGTATGGTAGGTTATGTCGGAGGTGAAAGCAAGTGTCCCCTCCGAGCCAATCATCAGGTGCTTAATGATATCGAAAGGATCTTCATAGTCTACTAATGCATTTATGCTATATCCTGTCGTGTTCTTTATTTTGTATTTCTGTTTAATGCGCTCTGTAAGCGTGTTGTCTGCTTTTATTTTATCTCTAAGTTTTTCTATTTCACGGATAATTTCAGCGTGTTTTTCTGTGAAGTCCAATTTGCTTTTTTCATCCGAAGTATCAAGAATAGTACCGTCATAGAGGACGATGCGAATATCTGCTATTGTTTTGTATGAGTTCTGATCTGTACCACAGCACATTCCGCTCGCATTGTTCGCGGCTATACCCCCGATCATTGCAGCATTGATAGATGCCGGGTCGGGACCTATCTTGCGCCCAAAAGGTTGTAGGTGAATATTTGCTCTGGCTCCTGTTATTCCCGGCTGTAGTTTTATCTTTAAAGCTTCATCATCAAGAATCGTATATTTCCGCCATTCGTGTGTTGCTACCATCAGTACCGAGTCGGTTATCGCTTGCCCCGAAAGGCTTGTGCCTGCTGCCCGATATGTAACCGGAATATTGAGTTTTCCTGTCTGACGTATTACTTCTACAGCCTCTTCTTCTGTATGTACTTGTACTACTATTTTAGGAATCAGACGATAAAAACTTGCATCAGTACCGTATGCTAATAGTTGTAGAGGATTGGTAATAATTCGTTTCGACGGAATTGTTTTAGATAATTCTTTTTTCAGTTGCTGATAATTATCAGGTAACATAGTATTTAGCTTTTTAGTGATCAGTATAGGTAAACGGTTTCGGAAAACCAATGCAATTTATAAAACATATTTGAAATAGGAGTACGTTTTAGACTTATTTCAATGGTGAGTAGATGTGATAAAAACCTAAAAGGTCAACGAATTATTTAGAGGTCTGAGGTTTATTTTGTATATTTATTATTCTTTTTAGTTTTGGAGATATGAGTTGCTAAAAAGCATAAATTGATGTATTTTTCCTCTGCTATAATTTATTAAATACAAGAAAAAAGACTAATTTTGCTACTCAAATTTTAACAAACAAAAAACGAAATACATTATTCATTTTTAAACAAATAAAAACAATGAGAATCGAGAAAATTTTCGCACGTGAAATCTTGGATTCAAGAGGTAATCCTACAATTGAAGTTGATGTAACTTTGGAATGTGGCGTGGTTGGTCGTGCTGCAGTACCATCTGGTGCTTCAACTGGTGAAAACGAAGCTTTGGAACTTCGCGACGGTGACAAAAAACGCTACCTTGGTAAAGGTGTAGTGAAAGCTGTTGACAACGTAAACAAAGTTATCGCTCCGGCTCTTTTAGGTGAATCTGCTCTTGATCAAAGAGGTATCGATTTGAAAATGATTGCCCTTGACGGAACAAAGACTAAATCTAATTTAGGAGCTAATGCTATTCTTGGTGTTTCTCTTGCTGTAGCTAAAGCTGCTGCTAACTACCTTGAACTTCCATTGTATCGCTATATTGGCGGTACTAACACTTATACTCTTCCTGTACCGATGATGAACATCATCAACGGTGGATCTCACTCTGATGCTCCTATCGCATTCCAAGAGTTTATGATTCGTCCGGTAGGTGCTCCTTCTTTCAAAGAAGGTTTGCGCTGTGGAGCTGAAGTATTCCACGCTTTGAAGAAAGAATTCCACGACAGAGGTCTTAGTACAGCTGTAGGTGACGAAGGTGGTTTTGCTCCAACATTGAATGGTACAGAAGATGCTCTTGAATCAATCCTTAAAGCTATTAAAGCTGCAGGATATGAGCCGGGAAAAGATGTTACAATCGCTTTAGACTGTGCTGCTTCTGAATTCTTCAAAGGTGGTGTTTATGACTATTCTAAATTTGAAGGTCCTAACGGAGCTAAACGTACATCTGCAGAACAAGTTGAATTCCTTGCAAGCCTAGTAGCTAAATACCCTATCGATTCTATCGAAGATGGTATGGGCGAAAATGACTGGGACGGATGGAAATTGCTTACAGACAAACTTGGAGATAAAGTTCAGTTGGTAGGTGATGACTTGTTTGTAACTAACGTTGAGTTCTTGAAAAAAGGTATAGAAACAGGTTGTGCTAACTCAATCCTTATCAAAGTAAACCAAATTGGTTCACTTACTGAAACTTTGGATGCTATCGAAATGGCTCACCGTGCAGGTTACACTAGTGTAACTTCTCACCGTTCGGGAGAAACTGAAGATGCTACAATTGCTGATATCGCAGTTGCAACTAACTCAGGACAAATTAAAACAGGTTCATTGAGCCGTTCAGACCGTATGGCTAAATACAACCAATTACTTCGTATCGAAGAAGAACTTGGAGACAAAGCTGTTTACGGATGGCAACGTGTACAACGTAAAAAATAAGAAGGAAACTTCTTGATATAATAAAGGCTGTTCCGATAGGGACAGCCTTTGTTTCTTTTGGATCTATATATTTTAGTTTTCTCCCCTTGATAGAGACTATCGCCTACAACAAAATCCCCATTCGACCCAATCTTTGGCGAAATCTTAGTATCTTTACCAACTCCAAAATTTCTTACTGCCGTTCCGGCTAAGTTTAGTGACATATGAAATATATTCGACTTATAATCTTTTCAATACTTATAATATCAAGTGTCTCTGTTTATTCTCAAAGTGAAAAAGATACACCTCGTAATGGTGAAGGTATACACGCTTTTCTGAGAAGAAACAAACGCACAGGGACAGATAATCTTAATAAGTTTCTGGAGTTGAATAAAGGAAAGTTCGGTAAAGAAAATTCTCTATTGAAGGATGTTTCGTATCTATTACCTGACACGGATAAGGATAATACGAATAAAACAGAGAGCGAAGTTTTGGTTTCTGGTCAAACGGGTAAAAAAACGGAGAATAAGCTTTTTGGAGAAAAATATGCAGAATATACGATTAAATCAGATAAGCTAAAAGGTGCGTGTTTCTTCTTATCCAGTGGGCACGGAGGACCCGACCCCGGAGCAATGGCAGAGGTAGACGGGTATGAACTTTGCGAAGATGAGTACGCTTATGATATAACGCTTAGGCTTGCACGCAACTTGATGGAAGAAGGAGCTACAGTATATATGATTATTCAAGATGCAGAGGATGGTATAAGGGATGACCGTTATTTATCGAACAGTAAGCGTGAAACATGTATGGGGGCTACTATCCCTTTGAACCAGATTGCCCGGTTGAAACAACGAACAGATAAAATAAACAGCTTGAGTAAGCGTTCGAAAGCAAAATATAAAAGATCTGTTTTTATCCATTTGGATAGCAGAAGTCAGAAACAACAACTAGATGTATTTTTCTATTACTCAAAGAATAGTACTGCGGGTAAAAAACTCGCGAATACAATGCGTGAGACTTTTAGTGATCATTATGACAAGCATCAGCCGGATAGAGGCTTTACCGGAACAGTAAGTACACGAACATTATACGTTCTTGATAAAACTCTGCCTGTGGGTATTTATGCAGAGCTTGGCAATATTCAGAATAGTTTCGACCAGCGTCGCTTTTTACAATCAGATAACAGGCAGGCTTTGGCTAATTGGATGTGTAGGGGTTTCATCAAAGACTATGAAAACTGGAAAAAGGGAAAGTAAAGAATAGATATTCTAATACTTTTTAGCTCTTATCCTTTTGAATATTGATAGCTCTACGATACAACAGGTGAAGAAAACCTCCATTGTCAGTTATCATAAAAACTAATATATTTGTATAAATACAAAAAAGTGCATTATGAGATTATTACTTATCAGCAATTCAACAAATCCGGGAGAGGCGTATTTAGACTATCCGAAGTATAACATTAAAGAGTTTTTAGGAGAAAAACCTGTAAAAGCATTATTTATTCCTTATGCTGCGGTTACTTTTTCCTACGATGAATATGAGAAGAAAGTCAACGATCGTTTCAAAGAAATAGGGCATAGTGTTGTTAGCATTCATCACTACGACGATCCTGTAAAGGCAGTTGAAGAAGCAGAGGCTATTGTAGTAGGAGGTGGTAATACATGGAAGCTTGTTCGCATGCTGCGTGATAATAAGATTATAGAGCTTATCGGTAAAAGAGTAAAACAAGGAGTTCCATATATAGGATGGAGTGCGGGTTCAAATGTGGCTTGTCCTACATTGCGAACAACAAACGATATGCCAATTATCGATCCTAAAGGGTTTGATGTGGCGAACCTTGTTCCTTTTCAAATAAACCCACATTATCTGGATACACATCCCGAAAATCATGGGGGTGAAACTCGTGAAGATCGTATCAGGGAATTTATTACAGAAAACCAGGACATATATGTTGTCGGACTGCGAGAAGGCTCTATGCTGAATCTTGAAGGCGATGAGTTGAAACTTATCGGAAAAAAGACAGCACGTATATTCAAATATGGAGAAGAACCAAGAGAATTGAAAACAGGTGATGATTTCAGTTTTCTACTAAAGAAGTGATTAAAGGTTCATCTTCTCAATAGACATACCACACTCATAGCCCTCTTCGTAGAGTGCTGTGAGTTTGTTTATATCTTTTTCTATACGATCTACAATGATCGGTTTTTGGGGTCTGATAACAAATACAGATCCTTCCTCCTCAAGCTTTTCTATCAAATCCAATTGAGAATTATAAAGACTATTTCTGTTACTTAAAGCCTCACGCATAGCCGGATATTTCCGGTAAATGAAAGATGGTATTTTTATATCCTTGCTTTCTTTCCTATATCCTTTGTTGCGTGTAAGAATTACTATGTTTTTTTTATAACCCTGATTTATTGCCCTGTTTACAGGTATTGAGTCGCAGATGCCTCCATCAAGCATAGGGATATCATCTACATACGCTATAGGGCACATAATAGGTAAACTGCTGGATGCTTTTACAATATCTATAACCCTCTCCTTATTCGATTTCTCTTCTAAGTACTCTGCTTGCCCTGTAAGGCAATTGGACGTTACCATTTCGAACCGTGATGGAGAGGAGAAGTAAGTCTGATAATCGTAGGGTATAATATTTTCAGGAAACTCATGGAACAGTAAATCGAAATCCATGATATTTCGTTTTTTTATATAATGCTTAAGCCCTATATATTTATATTTAGCCAGAAGGTCTACATTGCTATATTTAGCTCTTCCTTGTTGCTTAGAGATAAAAGAAAGTCCATTACACGCTCCGGCAGATACACCAATTGCATAAGGAAATTCTATATTTCGACTCATGAAATAATCCAAAACTCCACAGGTGAAAACTCCGCGCATACCTCCTCCTTCAAGTACCAATCCTATCTCTGATGTATTAATCATCTTCGTTTTTATACTTATTGGGGGCTAAAGATAGCAATTTTTGCAATAAAAAAAGTTCTGCTCTTTATCGCAAGGAACAGAACTCGAAAAGTAGTAATTCTAAGTATGTGGCTTATTTATTAGCAATAAGACCACTGGAATTATTGTTTACTTGAACTTGCTTAACTGTTAATAGTTTTCCGCTCGCATCATCATATACGTGTATTAGATGCTGCGATTTGGTAGACCATGTTGCCATATTTTTATCCCACTTGGTGAAGATAAGATTGGCCACTTTGCTTCCATCCGAATTGTATTCATATACATATTTATAAGTTCCAACCCATCCTTGAGAACTCCATTTGTAATATGTTTTTTCCTTCAGATTGTTTTTTGTATCGTAGACAAACACAGCTTTTTTCAAAGCTTCTAATGAAGTGCCGTCTACTGTTGTATATTCTTTTGTGCAAGCGTATTTAGTGGTTTCGATATTGCTATATACTTTGTCTTTTGAATTTCCTGCATATATATTAGAGAATGAAAATAGCGTTGCCAAAACTGTTGTTAAAAATATTGCTTTCATGTCGGTATCTTTTAAATTGTTACCTTGTTAATAGATCGAAATTTTGTTTTTAAAAGCGCTTTCTATATATATGACGTTGTCTACTATCGAATAGTTACAAAAAAGTTAGTCTATTTTTAGTACTATGTTATGCATAGAAGTGTGTTTTATGTATATATGTTTGTAAATTAGTCGTTTATTACTGGTGTTAATTAAGGTTAATGATTGAAAGACTGTTCTTTTTTAGCCATATTTTTTATGATATAATTAATAAAATGCTTTTCAGTAAGGTGAAAGAACTTATCTTTACATCGTTTTCTGCTTACAGATAATATAGAATATTATTTATTATCCTTAATGAATTAAAGAAATGGAAAAAATTAATTTTTATCAGGTTATAGATGGTGTTAAGCAAGTCATTAATACCGAAGAGCAATTTCTACTATCATTGTCAGAAGAACAGATAACCACGAAACTAAATAAGCAGAACAGAAATATAAAACAGACACTTGGACACTTAATAGATTCAGCATCTAATAATATACATCGTATTATTCATTTGCAAAACCAGCCTAGTCCATTGATTTTCCCTGATTATGCTAACTTGGGAAATAATGACAGATGGATCGCTATTCAGGATTATCAGACAGAGAATTGGGAGGACTTGGTTCAATTGTGGAAATATTCAAATCTCCACATAATACATGTTATCAAACATGTAGACACTGATAAGCTCGGTAATGAATGGATTACAGCGCTAGGTGATAGAGTCTCTCTAAAAGAGATGATTATAAATTATCTCCCTCACTTGCACTTGCATATACATGAGATTCATGAGCTGCATATCAGTAATGCTTAAGACATACTCTTCAAAATAAAGAGAGGATTTGGAAACCCCAAATCCTCTTCTATTATAAATAGTTATTATCCTCAATTAATAAGCTCTGGCGAATATTACTCGTTGAGCAGATGGCTTTCCTGTAACCATACATTTGCCCGGAGTTTTATCTCCTTCAAGAGGGATACAACGTATTGTTGCTTTTGTCTCAGCTTTCACTTTTTCTTCAGTTTCGGCCGTGCCATCCCAGTGAGCAAGAATAAATACACCTTCCTCTATCTTCTCTTTAAACTCTTCGTATGTCTCTACAGTGATCGTCTGCTTAGCTCTGAAATCGAACGCCTTCTTGTAGATGTTGGCCTGAATATCATCCAATAGATTCTTGATATACATATCCAGTCCATCACATGATACAGTCTCTTTAGTCAGCGTGTCGCGGCGAGCAACTTCTACTGTGTTATTTTCCATATCGCGAGCACCCATAGCCAAACGTACAGGAACTCCTTTCAATTCATATTCGGAGAATTTCCATCCCGGTTTTTTGTTGTCTGCATTGTCATATTTAACACTGATGCCAAGAGCTTTCAATGATTTTACAATGCCATCCACCTTTTGGTTGATTAAGGCTAATTGTTCTTCACCTTTATATATAGGAACAATAACAACTTGGAATGGAGCTAGCTTTGGAGGAAGCACAAGTCCGTTATCATCCGAGTGTGCCATTATCAGAGCTCCGATAAGGCGAGTAGATACTCCCCATGAAGTAGCCCATACGTAATCCATCTTACCCTCTTTATCCGCAAATTTCACATCAAATGCTTTTGCAAAATTCTGTCCAAGGAAGTGAGATGTTCCCGATTGAAGGGCTTTCCCATCCTGCATCATGGCTTCGATTGTATATGTATCTACAGCACCGGCAAACCGTTCAGATGCTGATTTCACACCTTTAATTACAGGCACGGCCATATACTCCTCGGCAAACTGAGCATACACGTTCAACATTTTTTCCGCTTCCTCTACCGCTTCTTCTTTTGTGGCATGAGCTGTATGCCCTTCTTGCCACAAGAATTCTGCGGTACGCAGGAATAAACGGGTACGCATCTCCCAACGTACGACATTTGCCCATTGATTTACCAAGATAGGTAGATCTCTATATGATTGTATCCAATTACGGTACGTGTTCCAGATAATCGTTTCGGAAGTTGGACGAACAATAAGTTCCTCTTCTAATTTTGCATCAGGGTCAACTATTACTCCCTTTCCGTCAGGATCATTTTTTAGACGGTAGTGAGTTACAACAGCACATTCTTTAGCAAAACCTTCAACATGGTCAGCCTCTTTACTCAAAAATGACTTGGGGATGAAAAGCGGGAAATAAGCATTCATGTGTCCTGTTTCTTTGAACATGTCGTCTAATTGACGTTGCATTTTTTCCCAAATCGCATAGCCGTATGGCTTTATCACCATACATCCGCGTACAGCAGAGTTTTCTGCTAAATCTGCTTTTAATACCAAATCGAGATACCACTGACTGTAATCTTGACTTCGAGGTGTCAGTTCTTTAAGTTCTTTTGCCATATTATTGAATTCTGTTTTTCCAAAATTGCTACAAAGTTAGTAAAAGCCCTTAATTAAATGATATTTGATTTGTATTTCTTACAGGGTTTGTTTTATAGAAGTCACTGTAACTTCCAATACCCTGCTCAGAAATGAGTATTTTGCTTTCATATAGTCATATTCCTCTCCCGAAGTAATATATTTCGCCGTTCCTTCTATATAAAAGCCTGTTCCCTGATAATCTTTATAGCCTAAAACATTTCTACTGCCCAATGTAAGTTTTACTTTGTTATTTACTTCTACATTTTTTTGTGTTTTACGCAAGCCATAGGCTGGGATGAGAATGCGTTCATCTTCTGTAATTTCCAGATATGAGTTCCATGTGTTAGCTATATGTGGTTCTTCTTTTCCCCATGATACGATTGATACTACGCCTTCATTTTCGATTACTTTATGAAATTTCTCTGTAAGTTTCTTTGATTCATTCATTGTTTTTGTAATTTTATTCAGGCATAAAATTACAATTCATCGGATGGGTAAATCTTAAGCTGGTTTAAGAAATACCTTAAGGGTTCTTTTTTCTAATCTCGCTCAGGTATTCCGGGGTAAGTCCTAGGAACGAAGCAAGCATATATTGAGGAACACGTTGAACAAACTCGGGAAAAGATGTCTTAAAGTGTTTATATATTTCTTCTTTCGAAAGTTCATAGAGCAGCTTCATTCTAAACTGTGAAGCAGCAAGTGCTCTTTCGGTGACTAACCTGAAATATCGCTCTAAAGAGGGCAACTCTAAAATCATTTTTTGAAAATCGTGAAAACCAATAGCCAGCACTCTCGAATTTTCTATCGCTTGTATATAATAGTCGGACGGTTTTTGGTTAGAAAGGCTCATATAATCCGTCATCCACCAACTCTCCAACGCAAACTGAATCGTTTGCTCCGTTCCTTTGTCGTTGTGGAAGAACATGCGCATGCAGCCTGTTTCAATGAAGTAGTAGGCTTTGCAGACTTGTCCTTCTTCCAATACAAATTGTTTGCTTTTTAGATCAAGGAGGGTTATATATTGAGATAATATTTCAATATCTGAGTCCTCGAAATGAATATAATTGCGAATATGGCTGATCAGTTTACTATACATCGCTTGTTATTTAATAAAGGCTCTAAAGTAATATAAAAAAGACAGAGTTTGTCCTTATTGATATTTTGTATCTTTGCCATCTACTAATATAAGATAATTATGAAATCAAAATATACAGATATTCTTCTCGACTTGGATGATACGCTTATAGATACTATAGAGAATACCCGGCAGACTTTAGTAGAGCTATATGATGATTATAACTTTGGAAACTATTTTCCGTCTTTTGATGATTTTTATACAATATATTATGCCAATGTCAGTCAGCTCTGGGAGATGTATGGGCAAGGTAAAATATCGAAAGCCACTTTGCAAAGAGAACGTTTTATTGCCCCTCTTTCTTTGGTAGAAGATATATCGGAAGAAAAGGCTCTTGCTATTAATGATGATTATATAGAGCGGATCATGCAAAAAAAGGTCCTTATCGATGGTGCAGTCGATTTACTCGAGTATCTGAAATCGAAATACAAGATACATATCCTATCCAATGGCTTTACCGAGATGCAATATATCAAAATGGATAATGCCGGACTAACAGGCTATTTCGACAAGGTGATACTTTCCGATGCTGTAGGGGTGAATAAGCCTCATCCGCATTTGTTCGATTATGCTCTGAAAGAAGCAGGGGCGGAGAGAGACACTACAATCATGATAGGGGATAATCTATTCACAGATATCGGCGGCGCATACAATAGTGATATCGATCAGATTTGGTATAACCCCGGAGGTAAGCCTGTCGGAGATTTTCAGCCGACTTATATTGTTGATAAGTTATTAGCAATAAAGAATATACTTTAGGAAAAGTAAAGAGCCGGTTGGGGATACAGACCGGCTCTTTATATACATCACTAAATAAAGATATATTTATTAAAAATACTTTTTTAAATCTTCTAGCCAGTCTGCTACACGCTTTTCTGTCTCATTGTATTCATTATCTTCATCCAAAGCCAGACCAACGAATTGCCCGTTTACAACAGCATCAGACTCGTCGAATGTATATCCGTCTGTTGGAACGAAGCCTACGATTTCTACTTTTCCTTTCAGAGCCTTGTACATCGTATACATACCTCCGGCAAAGCTGGTAGAGAAAGATGCGCTGTCGCCTAATCCAAAGATGGCTACTTTCTTATTTGTAAAGTCCATTTTCTCAAATTTCGGCAAAAAAGCTTCCCAGTCATCCTGTAAGTCACCAATACCTGTTGTAGATGCACCTAAAATAAAAAAATCATATGATTGCAAGTCGTCGACACTAACACCATCGGCATTAAAAAGTGTAGCATCGCCGAGTGCTGCCTGTATTTTTTCCGCTACCGCTTCTGTGGCTCCGGTAGACGAGCCATAAACTATTGCAATTTTACTCATAACTAGTTAAGATATTTATTAATTGATTATCAATTATCTGGAATCATTCAAAATAGAGGGTGCCATAAAGCTTTGGATGATACCCCTAAGTCCCAGATACACTATAAACGCCAGCCATAGGATATTGTTCGCAGAAGCCTCGGAAAACATAAAATATATAAGGAAAAAAGCACCTACCGCTATCAGCATAGAATTTCTCATTTGGTGTGATGCTGTAGCCCCAACAAAGACCCCATCCCACAGAAAAGCAGAGAATCCTGCAATAGGGATCAGCAAAACCCAAGACTGATAGCTTTTACTTAACTCTAATATATTTTTTTTATCAGTGATCAATGCCAGTATATAATCCATGCCGGTGGCATAAATGAGCGTAAACAGTAGAGCTATAATAGTACCCCATACGAAGAGACGCTTCACCAACCGTTTTAATAAAAACCGATTGTTTTCTCCGATATACTTCCCCGTCAAGGCTTCGGCTGCATACGCAAAACCATCCATCATATACGAGAAGAGGATAAACATTTGCATCAACAAGGCATTAACAGCAAGGATGTCTTTTCCCGATTTGGACGATGCAGACATAAAAAATGTTGTTACTGCAATCAGCGCCATTGTGCGAATGAAGATATCACTATTCACTTTAAAGAAGGGAACATATGCGTGTAAGTTTTTGAGAACAGAAAAGTCGATGTGTTTTTTCAACCAACCGTATTTCATATTCCAGACGAATATAAATGATAAGAATCCTGTATACTGTGCACATGCGGAGGCTAGGGCTACGCCTTCTATCTTCATTCCCAATCCGTATACAAAGGCAAAGCTTAAAACTATATTTACAATGTTTACCGTGATAGCTATAAACATCGGTGTTTTGGCATCCTGCATACCTATAAACCAACCGTTGAATGTGTACATGCCCAACACAGCCGGTGCAGCCCAGATGTATATATAGAAATATTGGTGAGCAAAAACCTTAACGGTAGGGTCAGCATTGAGTAGAAAGAATCCGGCAAGAGCAATAAAGTATTGTAGCAGAACGATTGCAATGCCAGCACTCATCGCAACCGAGAGAGACCTCAGCAGAGTATTGGCTTGTTCTTTATAGTCTTTTGCACCATAGGCCTGTGCTGTGAAGCCGCTTGTCCCCATGCGAAGAAATGAAAAGCTCCAATAAATAAAATTGAATAGCATTGTACCCAAAGCAATGGCTCCGATATAATCTTCCGAATCGAGATGTCCCACAATATACATATCTACCAATCCGAGCAAGGGAACGGTGATGTTGGAAATAATGTTGGGTATCGCTAATTGTAATATGCTTCTATTCATTGTCACTTTCCTAATATATTTGTCACTTTTTTTATTTAATTATTTGCTATGTATCTTCCTGTAATATAGGATTTTATAATCTTTTCGAGAATGCAAAAGGTGACAAAAGTGACACTTTTTCATCATGTCACTTTTTCTAGCTTTTCAGCATTCAATGGTCTTCAGGTAATCTGGCAAAACCATCTATAATAAGATAAATCTGCGAGCAAAACATATTGAACTTTAAAGGTGTACAAAGGTACTGCTCTTATAAAGAACGTACAAATGTTAAATAAATACATCTCGTATCTTCAAAATGTTGTATCTTTATGCATCTCCAATCTTGAATATTTATAATTATAAAGACCGTTTTAAGTACCTATGGATGTAAAAATAGAACAAAGTTGGAAAGACCAGTTGAAAGATGAGTTTGAAAAAGATTATTTCGTAAAGCTTACCGACTTTGTAAGAGTAGAATATAAAACCAAACAAATCTTTCCTCCGGCGAGGCTTATCTTTAATGCTTTTGAGCATACTCCGTTTGATAAAGTAAAAGTTGTTATTTTGGGACAAGATCCATACCATAACGATGGTCAGGCTCATGGGTTGTCTTTTTCCGTACCCGATGGAATACCTGCTCCGCCTTCGCTTGTGAATATATTTAAGGAGATAAATCGAGACTTGGGTATTCCTGTACCCCGATCGGGAAATCTGACCCGTTGGGCAAATCAGGGTGTATTGCTGCTCAACGCTACACTGACTGTTCAGGCACATATGGCAGGCTCGCATCAGAAAAAAGGATGGGAAGCATTTACCGATGCAGCCATACATCACTTAGCCGAAAAAAGAGAGAATTTAGTCTTTATCCTTTGGGGAGCATACGCTCAAAAGAAGGCTTCATTTATAGATCCTAACAAGCACTTGGTGCTAAGGTCAGTACATCCTTCACCTCTTTCGGCTTATAATGGATTTTTTGGTAATAGTCATTTCAGTACGGCTAATAAATATTTGCAATCAAAAGGCATTGCGCCAATCGAATGGTAGAGTATAACAGATATTGATATAAAAAGATCAAATAAAAATGGCGACAATAATTACATTGCCGCCATTTTTTATATATGCTTGATTTATTTGCTTATGAAACTCTTAATGATTTTCCGGCTCTCAATGTAGCCCTTGATGTGATATTATTCAGCTTACAAAGTTTACTGATTGTTGTACCATGCATCCTTGCAATTTTGCCGAGTGTGTCACCTTTTGATATTCGGTGATATTTCACAGAACCCGTCGCATATTTATTTTTTACATCGTTGCTTGATCTTGTAGTAGATGATGAGGCAAGGTTTCTTATGTCTACACCTTTGCTGCTTTTTCTATAGCTGTTTGGTGTTACTGTATAAGTGTCTTTGTGGCAAACCTTGTTATCAAAATCAACAATGTATATAGGGTTTATTGGGTTGCCTAAAAAGCGGATTTCGAAATGCAAGTGAGAACCTGTCGAACGTCCTGTGTTTCCTCCTAAAGCGATCGGGTCTCCCGATTTTACAACTTGGTCTTCTTCTACTAAGAATCTGGACAAGTGTCCGTAAACAGTTTCCAATCCATTTGGATGGCGCAAGGCTAAGTAATAACCATATCCACGTCTTTCGTATTGTTTTACACGTACTTTTCCGTCGAAAGCTGCGTAAATCGTATCACCCACCTGTACTTTAAGGTCTATTCCGTAATGCATACGGCGGCGGCGAGGTCCGAAATTAGAGGTAACATATCCCATGGTCGGCATTGTGAAATTGGCCAGGCTCACTTTGAATGTATCTGGAATATTCTCTATAGAACGGTATGCGTTCACATAACGATTATTCCATATACCTCCGTAAAGATCTTCTGCTGGGATTTCATTCTCTCCAAGGATGCGTTCTTCTTGAATTTCTTTAAGTATAGAAAGGTCTCTTTTTATTTTAATTCCATCCGCATATAGATTGGAATTTGGGGTCTGTCTGCTGTGTCGTTGCTTGTACTTTAGCTCTACTCTGTCGGGTGAGGCTTCTTCTGTTATTTTCTTCTGGGCGAAACCGGTCATTGGGATGAAAAATACTGCCACTAGAGGCAATAATCTGATTCGCTTGAAGCCTTTTGTTAAAATGTTACTGCTTATTCCTGTCATAAATATAAATTAAATCTCGTCACCCGCATATAAATTAGCTAGCGTGGATTGTTTATAATCAAAAATCTCGTTGTCGTTAAAAAAGCGTTTTAGTTCAATTTTTGCAGATTCGGACGAATCTGATGCATGCACAATATTCTCCTGAGAACTAACCGAAAAATCTCCTCTAATAGTTCCCGGAGTAGCTTCTCTGCCATTGGTTACTCCAATCAGGGAGCGTACAACTTTAGTTGCATTCTTCCCTTCCCAACATTGAAGTATAACCGGACATACCTGCATGGAATCTTTTACACGTTGGAAAAATGGCCTGTCTTTTAAGTGTGAATAATGCTCACTGAGGATAGCATCAGTCAACTGTACCATTTTCATTCCTGCTAGACGTAAACCCTTCTTTTCGAAACGAGAGATAACCTCTCCTATCAGTGCTCTTTGAACACAAGAAGGCTTTAGAATAACGAGGGTTTTTTCCATGTGTGTACTTAAAAATAAATAGAATTTATAAGATATAGAGGCCAAATATAAAACATATTTCAATTTGTAACAACCCCGTAACCTGCGAAAAGGTAGATTTTAACAGTATTTACGCTATGTTTAAGAACATATTTTGTTTGGAATCTCTCTAAACAAAAGCGGTGTTACGCCCTATGGGAGGTGTAGTGCGTTTAACTAAATATAACTAATTTGTAAAGTGTTCCTCAAAGGAGGTGTATTGTCTCTATTTCTTAAATATCAGATATACAGCAGCAATAAGAAAGACAAAAGCCAATAAGTGGTTCCATTTGAAAGTTTCAGTCTTGAATGCCAGTGTGCTGAACAATACAAAGACAGTGAGGGTGATAACCTCTTGGATGATTTTTAGCTGCATCAGAGTAAAAGGTCCTCCATTACCCTGAAATCCAATCCTGT
Source organism: Dysgonomonas sp. Marseille-Q5470 (assembly GCF_951230145.1). Taxonomy (NCBI): domain Bacteria; kingdom Pseudomonadati; phylum Bacteroidota; class Bacteroidia; order Bacteroidales; family Dysgonomonadaceae; genus Dysgonomonas; species Dysgonomonas sp. Marseille-Q5470. The sequence continues at coordinate 45,819 of NZ_CATNVE010000009.1, forward strand.
TTGCAGGTACTTGAAAGCAATATTCAAAAAAGGCAATACCCCAGCTGAAAAGTATAACACCAAACAATGGAAGTGATTCGAACCACGAATATTCTTTCATTTTTAGATGTCCATACCAAGCAAAAGTCATGAATATATTAGAAAAGACCAATAATATTATTGTATATACACCGGATAAGTTCATTCTCTGTAGATTAAAAATTTCGCAGCAAAAGTAATTATTTTTTGGAACTTTTGTTTTGATTTAATTCTTACCTTTGAAATATCCATAAAAAACAACACAATAATAATTAGCACTATGAAAAATATTGCAAGAAAAACACTTGATGAATTCATCATCGAGAGACAAGAAGATTTCAAATATTCGAGAGGAGAGCTTTCCCGCCTCTTAAACTCAATCCTTCTCGCCGCCAGGGTCGTTAGTTACAAAGTAAATAAAGCCGGTCTGGTAGATATCTTGGGAGCAGTAGGCACTACGAATGTACAAGGTGAGGATCAGAAAAAATTGGATGTGTATGCCAATGATGTCTTCATACAAACACTTATCAATAGGGAGATAGTATGTGGTATTGCTTCGGAAGAAAATGATAACTTTATTACAATTGAAGGTCTTGACGAGGGTCATAACAATAAATATGTAGTGTTGATGGATCCGCTTGACGGATCGTCCAATATCGAAGTAAATGTATCCGTAGGAACTATTTTCTCTATATACCGTCGCATTTCTCCGATAGGTTCACCCGTTACGATGGAGGATTTCTTACAACCGGGAGTTAATCAGGTGGCAGCAGGGTATATTATATATGGTACATCGACTATGATCGTTTATACGACAGGCAGAGGGGTAAATGGTTTTACGCTGAATCCTGCGATCGGAAGTTTTTATCTGTCACACCCAAATATGAGATGTCCTAAAAATGCGAATATATATTCTGTAAACGAAGGCAACTACGTCCATTTTCCGCAAGGCGTGAAAGATTATATAAAATACTGTCAGGAAGAAAAAGAAGACCGTCCTTATACTGCCCGATATATAGGGAGCTTGGTTTCGGATTGCCATCGCAACCTGATTACCGGCGGTATCTATTTCTATCCGTCTACACACAAAGCGCCTAAGGGCAAGCTACGGTTGTTGTACGAATGTAATCCGATGGCATTTATTACAGAACAAGCCGGCGGAGCTGCTATAGATGGACATAATCGAATATTGGAGATTCAGCCGCAGGAGTTACATCAGCGAGTGCCGTTTTATTGTGGAAGCTTGAATATGGTGAAAAAACTAAAAGACTTTATAGAAAGAGCTGAAGAAAAAGAAAAAAAAGATAAATAAAATAAAAGCTCTCATGGTTAACGCTATGAGAGCCTTTGTTTTTAACTAACTTTGTCTCTCGAATATGGAGCTTAGTTATACATTGTCTACAAATGACTATTTAGAGTTGCAACTTTATAATTTGTCTCACAACAACGGTTATAAAAAGCAGCGGAAATGGGATCGTTATCGGTTGCCGGGGTTATCGCTTTTGTTTGGTGCTATCCTGTTGTTTGATGGGATGAACGATATTCTGGCTTATGTCTTTATCGCATCATCACTTTTGTTTTTTATCTTTTATCAACGCTGGTCGGCGTGGATGTATAAGCGTATGAGTAAGCGAAAGGTTATAGACAGTATGAAAGGAGAATCTCTCTACGAAATAAAACTTTTGCTGGGGAATGATGTTATAGAAGTCGACAGTAAGCGAGGTCATAATTTTTTTAATGTGCATGATATAAAATCCATCATCGAAATAGAGCGATATTTTTTTCTGATGATGAATCAATATGTTTATATCATTATTCCCAAAGATCAGATTGTTAACAAGGAACAACTGGCAGAAGTTTTCGAAGGATATAGGAATGCTAAAAGTATTCCACTTATAGCCGAATTGGAGTGGGAATGGAAGTAAATATTTTTTAGCTTATTTCACATTAGACGAGATGTTTCTTGCCTGAAGTGTAAAGTAGAGATTGCAAATTTTATTATATTTGCTCGATTTTATAAAAAGGGTTCGTCCTGACTTCGTATTGTATAAAAACAATCATTATATATTATGGATTTAATTAAAGAGATAGTAGAAAGAGCAAAAGCGAACAAACAGCGTATCGTATTGCCGGAAGGAACTGAAGAAAGGACTATAAAAGCAGCAGATCAGTTGCTTGGTGATGGTGTTGCCGACATTATCCTTATAGGGAATGTAAAAGAAGTAAAAGAACTGGCAGCCGGTCTTAATCTGAAAAATATAGATAAAGCAACCATTCTTGATCCGAAAGATTATGAGAAGAAAGAGGTTTATACGAATCTTCTTTTTGAGTTGAGAAAATCGAAAGGCTTGACTATCGAACAGGCAGCAAAACTTGCTGAAAATCCGCTATATATTGGTTGCCTTATGATCAAAAACGGAGATGCCGACGGCGAAATTGCCGGAGCCGAGAATACAACAGGAGATGTGCTTCGCCCTGCATTGCAAATTATAAAAACAGCACCCGGAATCAGTGTGGTATCAGGTGCTTTTTTAATGTTTACTACTCAGAAACAATATGGTAAAGACGGGCTGTTGCTTTTTGCGGATTGCGCCGTTACTCCCGATCCTACAGCGTCTCAGTTGGCCGAAATAGCTGTTGCTACAGGTCAAACGGCACGTGCTTTGGTTGGAGAAGAACCACAGGTGGCAATTCTAAGTTTTTCGACAAAAGGAAGTGCTAAAAGCCCGTTAGTAGATAAGGTGATTGAAGCTACTCAATTGGCTCAAAAAATAGATCCTACAATGAAAATCGATGGCGAATTGCAAGCCGATGCGGCTCTTGTGCCTGCAGTAGGTAAGCAAAAAGCTCCCGAAAGTGCAGTTGCAGGACAAGCAAATGTGTTAGTGTTCCCTTCATTAGAAGTTGGAAATATTGCTTACAAACTTGTGCAACGTTTGGGGAATGCCGAGGCTGTAGGTCCTATCCTGCAAGGAATGGCTGCACCGGTAAATGATTTGTCGCGAGGTTGCTCGGTAAGTGATATATATAATATGGTGGCTATTGCCGCTAATCAGGCTATTGCCGCAAAGAAAAAGTAAAATAGTTATAAATAGCTTTGAGAAATAGACGGTTGGTACGAACAATCATCCGATTCGCTTTTCCGACCTGCTCATAGTTTATAACTCTAAATTTATAATTAAAATATTTATGGCAGAAATCATAGAACCTATTGAGGAGTATGGGTTAAGCTCAAAAAATAAGAAGAGGTCTCTTTTCTCTAAGATCGGGGTTGTTGGCTGCGGTCGTGATGGACGACATATTGTAAGCCTTACAGCACTATCGGGTATTGAGGTTACTTTTGTTGAAGTGTCGGAAGATAGGATACAGCTGGCCTTGAAAGATATAGAGCACGGATTGGATACAAAGATAGAAAACTGGGGGTTGACTCAGGGCGAAAAACGCTCTACCATGGGACGTATCAAAGGAACCCTTGATTATCAGGATCTGCAAGATTGCGATTTTGTGATCGAATGTATTCGTTACGATGTGGATGGCGGACGTAGCACTGATCTGAGGAAAGAAGTTTTCCGCAATCTGGAACAAGTTTTGTCGCCGGATGCTATTATCGCTACAAATGCAACTACAGTTATCATCAGTGAACTGGCTGCTGATCTCAAATACAAAGCACGTTGTATCAGTCTGCATTTTCCTGTCTCACATACAGACGCTCGTTTGTTAGAGATCGTAAGAGGAACATTTACGTCCGAAGAAGCAGTACACAAGGTGTATCACTTTGCTCACATGATCAAGCATACGGCTATACAGGTGCACGAAAGTAGCGGGCTTGTAAGTTTTCGTATGATGATAACAATGCTGAATGAAGCATGTCAGATATGGATGGAGAATGTAGCTTCTATAGAAGATATAGATAAAGAGTTTACAATCATATTCGGACAACGGTTTGGTATTTTCCAATTGGCAGACATCCTAGGTATCGAAAAGCTGGTAATGCTTATGGAGGATATGTTCGATGAGTATGGCGATAAAAAATATAAGGCTAGTCCGGTATTGTGGAAGTTGTTCAGATCAAAACAACTTGGCGTATCTACCAAACGCGGTTTTTATATTTACGACGATGCAGGGAAAATAATAGGACCAAACGATTTAATTTAAAGACATGAAGATATTAGTATTGAACTGTGGAAGTTCTTCTATAAAATATAAGCTTTTCGATATGGAAAGCAAGGCTGTGATTGCACAGGGAGGAGTCGAAAAAATCGGTTTGAAAGGTTCTTTCCTTAAGTTTCCGCTACCTAATGGAGATAAAGTAGTTCTTGAAGGTGAAATTCTAGAGCATCAGGCCGGGATAGAATATATATTGGGTGTTTTAACAAGCTCTAAGTATGGCGTGTTAGGCTCTTTGGACGAGATAGACGCTGTTGGTCATCGTGTGGTTCACGGTGGTGAAGAGTTTAATAGTAGTGTATTTATTACCGATGAGGTGATAAAGAAAATGGAAGAATGCATAGAGCTTGCTCCATTGCACAATCCACCTAATCTTGCAGGTATTTATGCCGTGAAAGAATTGATGGGAAATATCCCGCAGGTGGGAGTTTTTGATACTGCTTACCATCAGACAATGCCGGCAAAATCATATATGTATGGGTTACCATATTCATTATATGAGAAATACGGTATCAGACGTTATGGTTTTCACGGAACAAGTCACAGATATGTTTCACGTAAAGGGTGTGATTTGCTTGGTGTTCCCTACGAAGAACAACGTATCATCACAGCTCATATAGGTAATGGCGGCTCTTTGGCTGCTATCTATGGAGGAAAGTCGGTAGATACATCAATGGGTATGACTCCTGTTGAAGGTCTGTTGATGGGTACTCGCTCGGGAGATGTAGATGCCGGTATTATATCTTTCATTATGGAGAAAGAGAACATCGGCACACAAGCTATTTCTACTCTCGTAAATAAGCACAGTGGGCTGTTAGGTGTATCGGGTGTATCGTCTGATATGCGTGAGTTGCGTGCCGCAATGGATGAGGGTAACGAAAGAGCGATATTGGCTTTCGATATGTTTGTACACCGTATAAAGAAATATGTGGGTGCTTATGCAGCCGTTTTGGGTGGTGTAGATATTCTTATGTTTACGGGCGGTATAGGCGAAAATGCTATTGCTGTTCGTGAGCAAGTATGTAAGGATATGGAATATATGGGAATAAAACTTGACGTAGAGAAGAATGCCAAGATACAAGGAGAAGAGGCTGTTGTTAGTGCTCCCGACTCTAAAGTAATCGTTATGGTTGTTCCTACCGATGAAGAATATATGATCGCCTCCGATACAATGGAGATCGTTAATAAATAAGCTTCTATAGTATATTTAGATATGTGAAAAACGGCACAATATTGTGCCGTTTTTTGTTTCTTTATAATACACAAGATTCTTTAACAAATTCATTAACAATTTGTAGTTCACAGTTAAACAAAATTAAACACGGGAAAAATCATAGTCTATTATTTGGAAGATTCCTCAGGGGGATTTACCTTTGTAATGTGTTTTTCATAGTATTAGATTTAAGGTTAACAATGAAGATTGGTTGTCGGGACGACAACCTTTTCTTTTTTATATAGGTTTGAGAATGTTTTGTAAATGATTGATAACTAAAGAATAGTGTAAATTGATACAGAAAGTTTAAAACCTATCAAAAAAAGAAAAAGTGTCAAAAAAGCTACTTTTGTACATGTTTTTGTATACGTTTTTGAATGTAATGCACTACCTTTGCATAAAGGCTTTAAAAGCCAATTAAAGATGAGTTACAGTGTGAAAATCGTAGCTGAAGCATCGAAAAAAGCTACAAAAACGACTGCAAACTTGAAACTGGTTATCTACAAGACTGGTTATAAAAGAGAACCAAAATCCCTCCGGTACTCTGTTGAATTAAAAGATTGGGATAAGAATAAAGAACGATTAAAGAGTTCGAGTACACAAGCAGATGTGCTTAATCTTTATCTGAATGCTACAGAAAAGAAACTCTATGATCAGATTTATTTATGGGAGATCAATAATGTTGATTGGTGTCCTAAACAACTAGTATCTATACTAGATCGAAAATCTGAAAAACCTCAGCAAACTAAAGCTGATAAGGTTGTTGTCTTTATTGATAGACAAATAGACTATTACAAATCAAAAGAAAGGATTAAAAATGGAGAGAAAACAACAGGCTCTTCTAATTGGGAAAACTACCAATGGTTAAAGAATTCACTTTTCGAATTTACAAAGGTGAAGTACAAAAAAGATTTTAACTCTTATTGCTTTAAAGATATAAGCGAGAGTTTTATGCACTCTTACAGTATTTATATTCAAGAGAAAGGTTTGAAAAATGGAAATAAGGGAGGGTTAAGGCATAAACTCAAAAATCTGAAAGCTGTATTTAATCTTGCTCAAAAAGAAAAGGTGTCAGATGTTGATGTTTGTGTATTTGATGTAGTGAAAGAACACCTGAAGGCATCTAAAACAACACCCAGAGTTTTGTCAGATGCGGATTTTATTAGAATACGAGATTTTGATAGGACGAAGTTATCTAAGAAAGAATGTTTTCACCTCGATTTATTCTTATTCAGCTATTATAGTGGAGGGATGGCAAATGTAGATGTATGCTATTTAAATAAATCTTGTATCAAAGATGATTATATTGAGTATGTGAGACGTAAATGCGATAAAGTAGCTAATCCTATATTTTTACCTAAGATACTTGAGATTATAGATCGATACAAAGAAAAATCTTATGGTAATTATGTTCTGCCTATATTCAATGGAAAACAGCAGACAGAAATACAAAAACATGATAAGGTAGAAAGGATAACTTTAAGCGTGAATAAGACTTTAGCTAAAATATCGTCTCATTTAGGTATAGCTAAAAAAGTAACGTGGTATTATGCCAGAGGGACTTATATAACAAAAGCTATAAATGAGGGACTCAATGCTTATGAAGTAGCAGATCAAGCTGGGAATAGTGTTAAGATTATAGAGAAGCATTATTATAGGGCTGATAGAAGTGAAATACAAAGAAGAATGATTTCTGCTTTGTAATTTTTAAACTTTTTGTTTAAAAAGGATTATTCTTAATTAATAGAAAGGAATCAATCTCACCTTCTTGACATAGAGATTAAAAGGATAGAATTAGAAAGATGAATTAAACCGTTCATTGAGTATGTCTATCTCGATCCTTTCGAAGCACGCTTTCAGAGTACTAAGGTTATGTACGACTTCAAAGGGGGTATGAAAGCCTTGCTAATTAACTCTTATTCTTTGTATAGAATATGGGGAGGGGGTTGTTAAGTAAAGTATTTAAAAAATACTTTACAGCTACACCTCAAAAGACCAAACTATGTCAAATTAAAAATAAAGCATCTTGTCTATATATTTTAAGTATATGGATAAGATGCTTTTTAGTTTGTATATGGATAAAAGAAATAGATTATGGAGAATGATATTGGTTGTTTTTTAAATATCTTTGTTAAAATATCACGACCAACTATATATTATGAGCATTGAGACCTTCAAGTCAGTATTAGATAAATTCAGAAAAGAAGCACTATCAGAACGAGATAAAGGATTTAAGTTTGAGAAATTAATACAGTACTATCTTAAAACTACTTCTTTATATACCAACCTATTTAAAGAGGTCTGGATGTGGAACGAATTTCCATCACGTGCTGAATTTGGAAAAAACGATGTAGGGATAGATTTGGTTGCCCTTACCCATGATGATGAGTTTTGGGCAATACAATGTAAATGTTATCAGGCGAATACATATATAGATAAAAAAGAGGTAGATAGCTTTTTATCCACTTCGGGAAAATATTTCACCAATCCAGAAACGTCTGAACAAATAAACTTTTCTAACAGACTTTGGGTTTCGACAACAAACAATTGGAGCGATAATGCCGAAAAAGCATTGCATAACCAGAATCCACCTGTATCACGCTTGTCATTGACTGATCTTGAAAGTGATGAAGTGGATTGGCTTAAATTAGAAAAAGGAATCTTTGGAGACAGTGCTCGTGTTGAACCCAAGAAACCTTTTGATCATCAAATAGAAGCTCTGAAAAAATCACACGAATATTTACAAACTCGTGACAGAGGGAAGCTTATTATGGCTTGTGGAACAGGTAAAACATTTACCTCATTAAAATTAGCAGAACAAGAAACCAATAATAAAGGCTTAGTCTTATTTTTAGTGCCTTCCATTGCTCTTTTAGGTCAGACACTAAGGGAATGGTCAGCACAGGCAAGCGAACCAATAAATGCCATCTGTATTTGTAGTGATGCAAAAGTCTCACAAAAAGTAAATCAAAATGATGATGAAACTTTCAGTGTTGTTAATCTTGCATTACCTGCTTCTACTGATGTGCATAGTATTTGCAAGCAATTACAGCATTCTTTAGCAAAGAATGGTATGACAGTTGTTTTCTCCACATACCAATCTATTGATGTTATTTCACAAGCTCAGCAATATTATTTAAATAATTTCATCAAAGAAGGAGAGGTTTTTGAAAATGAAGCGGAGAACACCAAAGGAATATTTGACCTGATAATCTGTGACGAAGCTCACCGAACTACAGGTGTTACTATAAGCGGACATGATGAAAGTGCGTTTGTAAAAGTGCATGATAATAACTTTATCAAAGCTCGTAAACGTATTTATATGACAGCCACGCCACGACTATACAGTGACGAAACCAAAACCAAAGCCGACCAAAACGATGCCATCCTGTGTTCGATGGATGACGAAGCCATCTATGGACCTGAAATATACAGAATTGGATTTGGGGAAGCAGTCGACCGCAATTTGCTATCAGATTATAAAGTTCTTGTATTAACTGTTGGCGATAAGGATATATCACCATCATTACAACGAATAATTTCAGGAGAAGATGGTATTATAAATGCTGATGATGCCTCTAAAATGGTTGGTTGCATTAATGCTTTATCTAAAAAAATGCTGGGTGATGCAGCTATTATCAAAGATACCGATCCTGATCCGATGCGTAAAGCAGTAGCCTTTTGTCAGAATATCAAAGTATCGAAAGCAACTACGCAAATATTTAATGAATGCGAACCGGCATACTTCGAAGATAAGACAGAGGAAGAAAAGGCAAGTATGGTATATGTGCAATCCAAGCATATTGATGGTAGTATGTCAGCGCCACAGCGTGATGAATTACTTTCGTGGCTGAAATCGAATCCTGAGGACGATAAGGAGTGCCGAATGCTTACTAATGTGCGTTGTTTGAGTGAAGGGGTTGATGTTCCTTCATTGGATGCAGTGCTATTCTTATCGGCTCGCAATTCGCAGGTAGATGTAGTGCAGTCGGTAGGACGTGTGATGCGTAAGGCTGAAGGTAAAAAGTATGGATATATCATTATCCCTGTGGTTGTACCCGAAGGGGTAGATGCAAGCGAGGCATTAGACCGCAATCCACGTTTCAATGTTGTATGGACAGTCTTGAATGCTCTTCGTGCTCATGATGACCGCTTCAATGCAACTGTAAACAAAATAGAACTGAATAAGAATAAACCTGCTCAAATTCTGATTGGTGGAATAGATAATGGAAAAGGTGAAGGTGGAGAGGGTGCAGAAGGAACAGACCCGAATGGAAGTTCTGCCTTAGCTGCACAATTAGCTTTTCAGTTCGAGGAACTACAAAGTACCTTTTATGCCAAGATGGTGCAAAAAGTAGGTAACAAACGTTATTGGGAGCAATGGGCGAAAGATATTGCTCACATTGCAGAAGAACATATTATCCGAATCCAAAACCTTATAAAAGAAGAAGGTAAACACAAAAAGGCTTTTGATGAATTTATCAAAGGACTTCGCAAAAACATCAATCCATCAGTTAGCGAACAGGAAGCGATTGAAATGCTTTCTCAGCACATGATTACCAAGCCTGTATTTGAAGCACTCTTCGAAAACTATTCGTTTGTTCAAAACAATCCAATATCACAATCTATGCAAAAAGTCATGGAGTTGTTGGATGATGAGATTACAGATGACGAAAATGATAAACTACAGAAGTTCTACGATTCGGTTCGTAGACGTGTAGAAGGTATCGACAATGCAGAAGGCAAGCAAAAGGTAATTGTAGAGCTATATGACAAGTTCTTCAAATCGGCATTCCCTAAGGTAGTTGAGAAATTGGGTATTGTATATACTCCTGTCGAAGTAGTAGACTTTATTGTCCATTCGGTTGGATATATCCTCAAAAAAGAATTTGACAGAAGCATCTCAGACGAAAATGTACATATACTTGACCCTTTTACAGGAACAGGTACTTTCATTGCCCGATTGTTACAAAGCGGATTGATTAGCAAAGAAGATTTGGAACGTAAGTACACCAAGGAGCTTCATGCTAACGAGATAGTATTATTAGCTTATTACATAGCTTCTATCAATATCGAAAACATATACCACGACCTATCTAACGATGGCGACAGCTATCGTGCTTTTGATGGTATTTGTTTGACTGATACCTTCCAATTGGGAGAAGATGAACACCACGATAGAACAGATAGCGATGTGTTCCCTCAAAACTCCAAACGGGTAAAAGAACAAAAGAAAACGCCACTGCGTGTAATTATTGGTAATCCACCTTATTCTAAGGGGCAGAAATCGGCTAACGATAATGCTCAAAATCAAAAGTATGAAATATTAGATAGTCGGATTGAACAAACCTATGTAAAGGAAACTGATGCAACAAATAAAAATGCTATTTACGATAGTTATATTAAGGCATTTAGGTGGGCTTCTGACCGATTAGATAAGAAAAATGGCGGAGTAATTGCATTTGTGTCTAATAGTGGATGGTTAGATGGTAGCGGAATGGATGGCTTCCGTAAATGTATTGAAAGAGAATTTACATCCATCTATGTATTTAATCTGAGGGGTAATCAACGAACAACTGGTGAGTTATCAAGAAAAGAAGGGGGTAAAATATTCGGTTCGGGTTCACGTACGCCAATTGCCATTACTTTATTGGTGAAGAATCCACAATTGTCCAACAATAAAGCAACTATCCATTATCACGATATTGGTGATTACCTAAGCAGAGAAGAAAAGTTAAGCAAAATAAAGGATTTTAAGAGTATTGATGCACCTTCTATGCAATGGGGAATTATTCATCCCAATGAACATGGGGATTGGATAAGTTTGAGAAATGATATTTTCAAAACTTTTTTACCAATAGAATCTCTGAAAAAGTTTGACACAAAAACAAAATCATTCTACACAACATACTCATTAGGCATTGCAACAGCTCGTGATGCTTGGGTTTATAATTTCTCAAAAGAAGAAGTTGAAAATAATATGAAAAACTGTATTAATTTTTATAATGAAATACGGGAAGAATACACAATAAGCAAAGATGAAAAATCAATAGAATACGATTCAAAAAAAATAAGTTGGAATGACTCTTTAAAAGACGCTTGTAAAAAAAATAAGTTGATAGAATATTCAAAAGATGTTATAATCGAAAGTTTATATAGACCTTATTGCAAAACAAATTTGTATTTTGAGCGGAATTTTATACAACGTCCATATCAGCAGACAAAGCTTTTCCCAACACCATTACATAATAATTTAATAATCTGCGTTTCAGGCTTAGGCGGAACAAAGTCAAATACAGCAATTATAACAAACTGTATTCCTGATTTAAATACTCTTGATGCAGGTACTCAATGCTTCCCTCTATATTGGTACGAAGAAAATGCACAAGATTTGTTAGACCTGTTTAAAGACACCACTACCGACCGCTATATTCGCAGGGATGGTGTTTCAGATTTCATCTTGAAAGAAGCTCGTGTGAAATATGGTCACAAAACCACCAAAGAAGACATTTTCTACTATGTATATGGCATCCTTCACAGCCCCGATTATCGCACAGCATTCGAAGCCGATTTAAAAAAGATGTTACCACGTCTTCCATTAGTCGACAAATTAGACGATTTTTGGGCATTTAGCAAAGCAGGTAGAGAGTTAGCCCACCTTCACCTCAATTACGAAACAGTAGAGCCTTACAAGGGCGTTATTCCTGTTTTTGGTGCAGGCAATAGAGTTGATTATCGTGTAGAGAAGATGCGTTTTGGTAAAAAGGACAAAGAAACCGATAAATCGACTATCTACTACAATCGTCAAATTCGTATTGATGGCATCCCATTAGAGGCTTACGACTATGTGGTGAATGGCAAAAGTGCTATCGAATGGATTATGGAACGCTATGCGGTAACCATCAACAAAGACAGCCAAATCAAAAACGACCCCAACGATTGGGCACGTGAACATGATGACGAAAAGTATATATACAACCTGTTACTTCGTGTTATCACTGTCAGTGTCGAAACTGTGAAGATTGTGAATGGGTTGCCAAAATTGGAGTTTTAAGAAAAATAAATAGAAAATCTAACTATGAAAAAGAAAGTCATTTTTATCGGCATTATTGCTCTTGTAGGAATAGTTGTAACCCTGCTTGCTCCAATTCTTTTCACAAGAGGGCTAACTCAGTATGATTTTACAGAAACAGGTGAGATTGGAGATACAATAGGAGGTATAACTGCGCCTATAATAGGTATTCTCAGTGTTATTTTCTTAATTTGGACATTATGGGAGCAAATAGATTTTAATAAAAAACAGAAAAATATTTCTATTGATGAGCAATTTAAGTCTACTTTCTTTAATCTATTGCAAGTTCAGAGGGATATAGTTAATAAAATTTCGGGTAAATTTACTTATGTAAGTAAAAAGGATGTTACCCATATTGTAACAATAAAATCGAATGGATTAGATTTTTTTTCACAAGCAAGATATCAATTGTTTCTAATTTTCAAATCATTAGATAATAATAAATATATCAATGGCTATAATGACACAAATGCACAATATGCGGAAAGTGACATAGAAAATACATGGTATAGAGATTATGGAGGTTCAGATTTGCCGTATGACATTGAAGCTATGTGGAATAACTATTCGAATAATACAAGAATGGTACATATAATAGCATACACCTCTGATTTATTTGGTATATCAAAAAAAGGACATGAGAATTATCAATCTTTATCTATTAATAAACAAATAGGATTAGGATATGCTTATTTCTTCAATAAATATGAAACTATTGGATATTATTTCAGGCATTTGTATTATATACTCAAATTCATTAAAAAAAATGAAGATGATAAAATTCACTCATTGGGAGATAATCCAAATCAAGCAGAAATGGAAAAGATAAGAAATGAATATAATTTATATGCTCAGTTCATTCAGGCTCAAATGTCAACAGATGAATTACTGATGGCATTCTATAACAGCTTTGCTTATCCAAAAGCTCAATATCTTATTATACATTATAACTTATTAGAAAATCTAACTATTCAGAATCTGATAAAAACAGAGCATAATTGTAAACCTGAAATTAGATTAAAAGATAGAAGAAACGTATTTACCGATTTAATAAATAATCATGATAACACAAATTAAAGAAGATATTAAAACCCCGTACTATCAGGATAAATATCCTAATGATGGACAGCGTTTTGTTGCTTGGTATTTAAGAAATATCCATTTACGGGATATGAACGAAGCCAAAGATGATATAACTGATGGCAGTGATGATAAGCAAATTGATGCAATCTACATAGATGATGATAAAAATACTGTTTACGTTATTCAAGGAAAATTCATTGGTGGAAACTCTGTGGATGGAGAGCCATTGAGAGAAATATTGTCTTCATGGATACAATTAAAAAACTTGGTCAGATTGCAAGAAGTTGGAAACAACAAATTAAAAAGAAAACTTGATGAAGTAGCAAGGGCTTTGGAAGATGACTATGAAATCAATTTCGAACTTATTACCACAGGTGTATTAACTACTGCTGCCCAAAATGACCTTGCTACCTACCAAGAAAGATTTGCAGAGTTGTCCGACACTGATGATATTGTATGTTCTATATCAGTAGTAGACAATGAAGAACTCAAAAGAAGATATGACCTCGCATTAGAAAAAGAAAATCCTTCAATAAATCATACAATAGACTTATCAAGTGGTCATTTCATGTATGAAACGTTAGCAAATACACAAGTTGCGATTGGAGCATTGCCATTGAAAGAATGCATAAAAATAACAGGTATCAAAGATGGTACATTGTTTCAAAAAAATGTACGTCAAAGTTTAGGATTGAGTAATACTGTAAATAAGGGTATAAAAAATACTATTTATGGGGATAAACATAAGGATTTCTTTTTCTTTCATAATGGCATTACAGCCATCTGTAATAAGATGGAGAAAATTGATAATAAGTTGAAATTACATGGACTTAGTGTTGTCAACGGATGCCAATCTCTAAATACAATATTAAGTTGTAGTGAAAAGGTCAAAGAATTAGAGGATACTTTTGTATTATTTCGATTCTATGAAATACCACAAAGAGATAGAGCAGACAGAATAAGTATCAATACCAATTCTCAAAGTGCAGTAAAGCCAAGAGATTTGAGAAGTAATGATAAACGTGTTCTAAATCTTAAAAAGCAATTTGAACAAAAATACCCACAAGGTTATTTTATAACAAAAAGAGGCGAAACAACTCCTGCTGATAAAGAGAAAGCTTATACAGTTGATTTGTCTGACTTGGGTAAATTTCTTATTGCTTGGCATTCGAAACGTCCTAATATCTCATATAGTGAAACAAAAATATTTGACAAATATTTTGAACAGCTCTTTAAAAGGGAGTACAAAGCAGAAAATGCATATGCATTGAATGTGTTCTTTAATGAGTTAATGAAAGTATGGACTAAGGATAACCCTTTGGGATTAAATGAAAGTTTACTTGCTATGAAAGCTTATGCTCCATACCATCATCTATATGCTATCTCGATGTGTTTTGCCATTGCTAATAATCAAGCAGAAAATGTACCTTCCCCTATAAAATGCTTAGAAAAGGCTCGGTTAACAGGTATTTTAAATGAAATCATAGGTATTGCAGGGACAAGTCTTAATATGGCTCTTGAAGCTGCTGCTAATGAGCCACAACCACAGAACAGAGTCTTCAGTCCTCAAAATTGGGTGAAGGCGAAAGGATGCTTAGCAGGTATTAATGCTGCTATTAGAAATTATTTCAGTATGTTACCTATGATGCCTAATGGACAAGATGTCAAACAAAGATTGGATACAGCTTTAAAATTAGAAGCCGAAGATTTTGAATATAGATGGGCTGCTGACTAAAAATAAACAGAACAATTAAGCTAATTGCTGAAGATCTAAAATTCACAAAGCACAAAAGCAAGGATAAATGGTACAAGCATTATGAGGGGACTGATTACCTTGAGAACCTAAAATTATTTCTCGAGAATGAGAAATTACAAATAGATAAATTAATAGAAAAAAATAAGCCAAATAATATTTCAATAATCTCAAAAGAGGTTTTCAAAAAGTATAAGCGAGTAATAGACAGGAGGCTATCTCAGATTTAGATTGAGAAAAAATTGAATAGGCCTTATCTATTGAAATTAACAAAGGTTATGAAGGGTTGCTTAATTTAGAATTATATAAGTTTAAAGAATCCGGATGGAATAAAATACTTATTGGATCTGTAGGCTTTTGTTGTTTTTAAAAAAGATAGCAGAAGTATATATAGATAATCCTTTAGATGATCAAGTAAAGTGTCTCGATAATTACTTTATAAAATGTGAGACGTATTGTTTGTTAATGTATAGTAACTGTTTATTAACTAGCTGTAAATATTTTGTTTATATTTTTCTTTTTATGAGAGGTTACCCCCCTCTTCCCTGCATTATTTTTGAAAAACGAGACTTCGTGAAAATAGGCCCAAAATATATATATGGAATACGCAAACAAGAGTATACCCACTCTCTTATTTTTCTTATAGTGAGTAGCTTATTTTAGATGTAGTATGATAAGGTAAAAATATTTTAATAGACTTATTCTTGTATTACAACAGGTCTGACGTATTAAAAGGAAGACTATCTTTTTCTCTGTTTTTGATAGCACAATAATAAAACGGATAAAAAGATATAAATTGATATATGTCTCTGAATATTTTTGTAGTTTTGTACACGATCATGTATAGATTTAATCTTTATATAGTCTGTATATTCTGATACTCTGTAATCAAATGAAATATAGGCTGTTTGAAAGGTTTTGCTCTATATATGATTTGCCTAATGAATTTAGTATTAACCGCCTTTGTGTATATGTTTTTGTATATATCTCAAAAATGACTAAATATAATTAGTTGATATACAATAAGAAATAAAAGAGAAGTTGACTGTCGGGACGACAACCTTTTCTTTTTTATATAGGTTTGAAATCTAATAGCTTGAAACTTCCTAAAGAAAAACACTCCACAGAATCTATTTTATACATCTTTTCGTATGCATCTTACATTATTTACTTTACAGACTCATCCCCTCAGTCCATATTTTTCTTAATGGCATAAAGAACCTTTCCAATAGTGAAATATCATCAGTTACGATATCGGCTTGAGCCTGCATTTCGGGAAGGTAAGGTAATACTCTTTTATAAGTGGTGGTCATTCCTTCCGGAAATTCAATTTCTACTGTATAGAAATCGAGCCCTTGTGCGTCTTTTACCGGAACCATAGATATATTTTTTACCTTACCCCTGATGATTCCATATTCATTATCGGGAAAGTTAGAAAAACGTATATTTACTTTTTGTCCTATTTTTACTTTACCCGAGCGAGTTAATGGCATCTGAGCTTTACCGATGATTTCCATATTATCTTTTGGTATAATTGTAAATACAGTTTCTCCTGTTGTTACGTTTTGGTTTTTTACCCAATAGTTGGTAAATGTAACATGCCCATCAATTGGAGCAATCAGAGCATAGCTTAATTCCCAAGACTGTATCTCTGCAAGTAATTGTGATATATATGTTTTTAATTGCGTTTCAAGTTGATTCTTTTTCTCCAGATATTGATACTCTGTATCTAATAAGCTCTCTTGCATCTCTGTGATTTGTATTTCGGTATTTTGTATCGTAGAATGTATATTTTCCAGTGAAAGATGACCTTGTAGATACTTATTTTTGGTTGATTCCAATTCTTCAGAAGAAATAACCCCACGTTTATTTAATACTGAATCTCTTCGATATTGATTCTGATTGAGTCGAAATTGTTCTTTGATTATCGCTTTTTGCCCTTCTACATTCCTGTAATAATTTCGATATTGATTGATTTTATCTTTCATAAAATCAATCTTTTGTGTGTAATACTGCAAGCGTTTGAATTCATAATAGTTGAAAAGAGTTATGTAAAAGTCAGAATACAGCGACTGCAATGGCCCTAATTTCAACTCTTTAGAAGGTAAAGTTATAATAGTATCTATCTTTTGGTTTAGTTGATCGATATATTGTTTTAATATCTGTATATCATTTGTATTAGCGGAATTTTCGATAACAGCCAGATAACTCCCTGCTTTCACTTCTTGTTTATCCTGTACGTCTAACTCCTGTATTTTACCAGAGATCCTGGCAACTAATCCAGTTGCCGGAGTACTTCCCGTAAGTGTCATTGTAGTAGTTATTATATCCGGATATTTAAAAAAGGCGCTTCCTATTAAAATTATTAGTACAATAATAGAAATAAGGGTGATGCCTCTTCTAAGTATCCATGAAGGGGTACTACCCAATACCTCTTGAAACTCTTCGCTTTTCAATTCAATGTCGGTATTATCTATTGAGTTTTGAATCGATATGAAATTGAGATTCCTGTCAGGAAGGTCAGATTTTAATGTTTTTCCCCCTTTTATGTCCATATTCTTTTACATGCCTAGTTCTAATTGATTTTTAACAAGAGTATAATAGGCTCCTTTCTTATTCGTTAATTCTTTGTGTGTGCCCTCTTCTATAACTCTGCCTTTATCCATAACCACTATATTATCTGCATTCTGAACTGTGCTTAAGCGATGGGCCACAATAACGACTGTTTTTCCTTTGTAAAAATTATTCAAATTATCTAATATCGTTCTCTCATTATTAGCATCTAATGCATTCGTCGCCTCATCAAAGAATAGAAATTCAGGATTCTTATAAACAGCTCTTGCTATCAATAACCGTTGACGCTGTCCTTGGCTAATACCATTCCCTTCCATGCCTATTTTTGTATTATACTTTAGAGGAAGTGATTCTATAAACTCTTTGATGTTGGCTACTTCTATAGCTTGCTGCAGCTTTTTTTTATCCACAATATCTTCTCCTATAGCTATGTTATTAGCTATAGTTTCGGAGAAAATAAACCCATCTTGCATCACAGCACCAGATCTCTGACGCCATAGGTGAGGGTTAATGTCATTGATAGATATATCTTTAATTTTAATCTTCCCTTTATTCGGTTTATAAAAAGCCAAAAGTAGTTTTATCAGGGTTGTTTTACCACTTCCACTGGCACCAACTATCGCCGTTACCTTGTTCTCTGGTATAGACAGATTTATTCCGTTCAACACATAATCACGGTCTGCACCATCATAACTAAAATATAAATCTTCGATACAGAGAGATTTGTCTGTTGGTAATTCATTTATTTTGGATTCTATAGTTTGCTCTTCATCTTCTTTGTTATGTATCTCATTTAAGCGTTCGAGACTGATTTTAGCATCTTGAGCTGTTTGTACAAAGCTGATGAGTTGCCCGACTGGACTTGATAGTTGTCCGATGATATAACTCACAGCCATCATCATACCCAATGTCATGTCTCCTTCAATGACTGAGCGAGCGGCAATAAATGAAATAAAAAGAGATGTCGTCTGACTGAAAAATACCGATCCCATCTGTTGGTATTGTCCCAAGGCAAGCCCTTTTATACTTATCTTGAAAAGTTTTACCTGTATGCGTTCCCATTTCCATCGTTGCTGTTTTTCACAGTTGTTGAGTTTTATTTCCTGCATTCCTGTCACTATTTGTACTAGGTTGCTTTGCTCTGCTGAAGCTTGGGAGAAACGTGCCATATCCAGTTTACGGCGGTATTTAAGAAATACCAATATCCACAAAATGTATAAAAAATTACCTAAAATAAAAACGCCTAATATTGTAAAACTGTAATATGCAAGAATGAAGGCAAATATGATGAAGTTTACGAATGAAAATAGAGTAGTAAGAGTAGAACCTGTAAGAAATGATTTGATACGGTCATTATCTCCTATACGTTGCATGATATCTCCTACATTCTTTGTGTCAAAGAAGCGTAGAGGTAGTTTCATCAACTTGGAAAGAAAGTCAGAGATAAGAGATATGCTTATACGACTGTTCACATGAAGTGTAATCCAATTACGGATAAATTCTACAGCCAGTTGAGTAATAAATAGTATGAGTTGGGCTATCAATACTAAGGTAACGAAACTCAGATTGTTATTTCCAATCCCCTGATCAACTACAGCCTGAGTAAGGAATGGTAAAATAAGAGATAAGGCACTCCCTGCCAGTAGTCCAATTATGAGTTGTATGATCTGAGATTTATATGGACGAAGATAGCCCAGAAAATAATAGATACTCTTATTTGATTTTTCTAACCCGTCATCCTGATTGTAGAAATCGGGAGTAGGGTCTAATAATAAGATAGTGCCAGTGTCCTCTCTTTGGAATAGAGAACTAGCCCAGCATTTAAGAAATTCAGCTTTGTTCATTGTATATTTTTCACCTACAGGATCCGAGATTTTTATTTCATAATCTAAGTCTCTTTTCTTTTTAATGGAATAGCATACAACAAAGTGGTTTTGATTCCAATGTAGGATACATGGTAAAGGCTTTTCTTTAACTAATTGCTCAAAAGTAATTTTGATACCGTTGGTTCGAATACCAATGGTTTCAGCCGCATCGCTGATCCCAAGCATAGAAACGCCCTCTCGGGTGATGAAACTCTTTTCCCTAAGATACTGTACAGAGAAGTTGCGACCATAGTATTTGGCTATCATGCGCAAGCAGGTAGGACCGCAATCCATGGCATCGAGTTGTTTATAGTTAGGGAAGAATTTCATATACTTCTCACACTGAAATCTGTATTAAATAAAGAACTAATTTAAATCTGTATTATAGATAATCTTATCTCATTCTGTATTTATGTAATAATGAGATTGGGATTGCCCAATCTCATTAGATTTATAGATATATTAAGGGCATACGCATGTCCCGGTCGAGCCTCCATGAAAATGACATGCATCTTCCTGAGATTGTGTTGAACAATCAGGAGCATTTTCTCTTCCACCATTCGCGGAGTAGCATGTTACCCAACAACTTCCTGATCCAGCACCACCGACAACAAGCTTCATTTCTTCATCAGTCATCTCTGAAACGCTTTTCAATGATAATTTACTTAATTTTTTCATAATAAATGTGTTTATCAATTTCTGTTGATTATGCCTACAATAAATGATCAGATTATTGCCTATTGTCCAACAGTTTAACAATAAATATAATATATTACTTCAAGCTTCATCAATTGCCCAATTGCTACAAAAATAGTGTACAGCATAAGCTTCCTCTAAACAATCTTCCAGCTCTTGACTTACAGTTCCTGTCCTAACTAATTTAGCCTCATGGCCTGTAAATGGAGAAACATATTTTGCAGGAATCAGATATATTTCTTTTTTATCTTGTTCTGTCAGATTATTATAAGTTTTAACTAATTTGTGAGGGCCTGTTGTGTTGAATACACAACTAACCTTCCATGTTGTATCAAAAGCTAATGTTTCTTCGGAGAAAACCTGTTCGATGATTCTTCTCATGAAAGAATGTTCTGGTATGTTCAGCATGAGGGCATTGTTAAAATATAGATTATTTAGATAGGGTGATGATGGCAACTCCTTTTCCAATGCAAAACAACATTTCTTTCCTTTAATAAATTGATCCATTGGTTGGATTGATTCATAATCAAAATCAACATACATTCCCCCTACCTTGTCTAAAATAAGATAGCGGATAGCATCCCATTTTTGTATATTGAAGGGAAATCTACAATATATATCCCAATATTGAGGGTAATATTCTTGAATAAAGTTATTTATGCGTTCATTGTCCCAAAACTCATACTTCCAATCAGGATAATCACGCTTCCATGTATCACCTAATACTTTGAATGGTCGGGGTAAAGGTTCATTAATTCCAGACCATATCTGATGAATAATTTTAGGTATTTCATTCATTTGATTTAAGATTTTATTGTTGTAATATATTTAAGGTCTTCGATTTTATAGTTATCCGGTAATTTATATCCATTTACAAGGATAGTCGGAGTTGCAACGATCCCTGTCTTACTCTTCCATTCTTTATGCCTTTCAAATTCAAGTGTCACCTGTTTATTATCATTATCACAGTGATATATTTTAAAGAAATTTTCTTTATCATGCTTTCCTTTATCAAACCACAAATGAAATATTTTATCTCTTTCAGTTTTCTCAAAATAGACAGATGTTAAAAATTTGTTACTAGAGTCTAATTCTGGCCTAAATGAAGAGAATACGTACTGTATGCATAAGTTGTTTGTTTGTTTTAATAGATTTACTACACGAACATGCATCTTTGCACAAGGGTTGCAATGCGGATTAGTAAGAATAGTAACTAGTATGTCACTCTTTGGGTTTCCAAATAATATATTAGAAGTGTTTAGGTCTACATCATAATGAGGTTGCTGCTTGAGTAGGGTAGAGAAAACTGTTTCTGAAGTTTTAATGCTATTCAGTTCTTGAGTCGTTTGTTCCTGTTTATTTGATTTAATTAGCTTAGGTATAATAATATTCGTTGTCAATACCGGAATTATATATAAGGAAGCTATTAATAAAATATCTATAACTGTAAATTGTGGAACTTTAATAAATTCAAAGGTTAGGTTTACAATAAATATAGACCATAAAAGAGCTTGAATGATAAGACATAGAGGGCACCATTGTCCAGCTTTGTATTTTTGATACCACACACTCCATAAAGTATATGGTAATGCTGCAATGTTGATAAGAGCAAGATATATGATATAATTTGGCAAAAAGAGTAAAATAATAATGTTAGCTGTGAAATATCCAAAACCTATCTCACTCCATCCTATAAATCCTCCTATTTTTGCGGCATTTGATTCAAGAACATTATTACAATCTTTTTGACTAAAAAGGGAGCAGATTTTATCAGCATAATTACTCTGAATATTCATTTGTTTAAGAACAAGTAAATAACCTATATATAGTCCCGTTAAATTTAAAACTGTTAGTAAGATTGAACCAATATTATTGTATGTTAGATTAGATATAAAGGTTAATATAATTAATATAGAAATAGCTCCAGTCAATAATATATTTTGAACTAAAGATAATCGCTCCTGTTTACGATGCTCCAAATAGTTGGGCTCTGCCGATTTTTCATTTATTTCTACCAACAGGGTAACTCCATTCCATAATTTGCAGAAGTTATCAACAGAGAGCTCCATCTTCTTCTCCTTCCATATATAATGAACTTTCACAGGTGTTATCTTATATACAATTGCAAAATCAGTACCTAAATAGACTATAAAAGGAGCTTCTATATTAAAGATTTCATCTTCCTTATTATTGATTTTTACTCCAACATTTTCTATGTTGTAATCAGAAAGTATTTTCGATAATCCATATAAATTGTATTTATGAGGATGTTCGTTATAAAAACGTGATGAATAGGAATGAGTGTGTTTTACATTCAGTAATCCTAATAATGTCGTAAATATATTTCTCATATCAAAACTAAGAGCGTATTAGGTATTAAGTGTTAACTATGCTGGGGCATTTTAATTTGTCTTTCGATAATACAAAGCTATATAAAACATGTGGGTTACGATTCATTATACTTTGATAATATGATTTTTTTTATGTGTGTATTGTTCTTAAAATACTGTTTGTTTGTTTGTTATTCTTTTTATATGTTCGGTTTAATATGACTTTTTTTATCAGTATACAATCTTTATGTGTTAAATAGGATACCTTTTGGGTAAAATGAGATACATTCTTTATATTCTCTCTCTTTTCGTATACATCTTATATTATTTATATTACCTTTATTTCATAACATGGAGATAAGGAAGTAGATATGAGAAAAATTAGTATAATATTTTGCCTTTGCCTACTATTTTGTAATTGTGATAGCCGATCACCTTTAATTAAGGATGACAAGACACTACGCAGCTTAATAGATAAAGCCTTGAATGAAAATGATGAATTTGCATACAGTGAAGTAAGAGCTCATTATTTTTCAGAAGAAAGACTTCAGGATTTTTGTTATTATGCAATAAAGATGGCTAATAAATATGATTATCCGGATGCGTATTATGATGTTTTTGTAACATTAACCCTTACAGAAAATAAACCTATAGACAGTTTAGAGAATAAAACTAGATGTTTAGCTTTATATTATCTATTAAAAGCAAAAGAATTAGGCTCTGAAAGAGGAAAATATGATATACAAAACATATTTCCAGATAGTATTCCTAACTCAACTTATTATTTAGAAGAAATGTCAAAAGAATAATATCTTGTTTGTAAAATAAAGATACTTTTGTTTCTTCGGATTCGTAATTCGGATATTTCCTTAATGTGTTTTATTATATTTATTTTATGAGTGTAATGAAGATTTTACAGCAATCAGGATTCTCCATTGCAATTATTCTAATAATAATTGGCTATATAGCTTGGAAAAATGAATATAAGATTTTTGCAATAGTTATGTATATTCTTGCTTTTATATTCTTTATTTTAATTGTTATTGGTTTTACAGCATACGTTTGCCCTTAATGGCTTTCATCCCTTCTACTGCTTAATTATAGCAGTCTTTCTTTTTGTTTTACCCCACAAGCACCCTTTTCGCTCCCTAATTACCCAAGCTAAGACTATAAATATTTAATCTACATCCATCGTTCTACAATCAATTCCAATATTCTATCATCGGAAGCATAGGAATAGGTTTATAGATAAATTCTATTAAAATATATTTGTGTATAAATAAAAACTATATACCTTTGCGATGTATAGATAAAAAACATAAGTATAATTTAAATATAAATAAAATTTATTATGAAGCCTATTATTAATTTACAATTACCAGAATTTAAAGTACAAGCCTATCACAATGGAGCTTTTAAAACAGTAACACATGAAGACGTAAAAGGGAAGTGGGCAATCTTCTTCTTTTACCCTGCCGATTTTACTTTTGTGTGCCCAACAGAACTTGTTGATGTAGCTGACAAATATGATCAACTGCAAGCAATGGGAGTAGAGGTTTATTCTGTAAGTACAGACTCACATTTTGTGCATAAAGCTTGGCATGATGCATCCGAAAGTATTCGCAAGATCAAATATCCGATGTTAGCTGATACCGTAGGGGTACTCAGCCGTGCATTTGGCGTGATGATCGAAGAGGAAGGAATGGCATATAGAGGAACTTTCCTTCTAAATCCTGAGGGACAAGTTAAGATTGCCGAAATCCATGACAATGGAATTGGGCGTAATGCAGACGAATTGCTTCGCAAGGTGGAAGCTGCTCAGTTTGTAGCAACACACGACGGTGAAGTTTGTCCTGCTAAATGGAAAAAAGGAGAAGAAACACTCAAGCCAAGTATAGATCTGGTTGGTAAGATTTAATATTCAAATTTGCAGACCGGCTTAACAGAGCCGGTTTTTAAATCAACCTAATTAAAAATAAAATACATGTTAGATTCATCTTTTAAAGAACAATTACGCTCGATATTCTCTGAACTGAAAAATCAGTATACATTAAATATTACAGCTTTCGACCAGCATGACTCCTATCGTGAACTTGTCGATCTTCTCGATGATGTGGCTTCTTGTTCCGATAATATTTCCTGTCAGATTAATAAAGGTGAAGGGCTCGAGTTCTCTTTATTGAAAAATGGAGAAGATACACGTATTAAATTCAGAGGAGTACCTAACGGACATGAGTTTACTTCTTTATTATTGGCTATACTGAACAGTGACGGCAAGGGGAAGAATATCCCTGACGAATTTGTTGTAAACAGAGTTAAAGCTCTTCGGGGGCCTATACATCTTACTACTTATGTATCGCTGACGTGTACCAATTGTCCTGATATTGTTCAGGCACTTAATGTTATGGCTACTCTCAACTCTGAGATATATCACGAGATGGTAGATGGAGCGATAAATCAGGAAGAGGTTGATGCTCTTAAGCTGCAAGGAGTTCCTGCTGTATTTGCTGATGGTAAATTGATTCATGTTGGTCGTGGCGAATTCGGCGAGTTATTATCTAAACTCGAAGATCAGTATGGAAGTAAAGAAGTGGCAGATAATAATCCAACAGTCAGAGAGTATGATGTAGCTGTAATAGGTGGAGGTCCCGCAGGAGTTGCCGCGTCTATTTACTCGGCTCGTAAAGGTTTAAAGGTGGCTTTGTTGGCTGAACGCATAGGAGGACAAGTAAAGGAAACAGTAGGAATAGAAAATCTCATTTCTGTTACCAAGACAACAGGTGAAGTGCTGTCGAACAACCTCAAAGTACACTTGCAAGATTATCCTGTGGATATACTCGAGCATCGAAAGGTAGAGAAAGTGGCGTTGATTGATGGTAAAAAAACAATATCCGTTGTAGGCGGAGAAAAGATAATTACTCCCGCTGTGATAATAGCTACAGGGGCGAGTTGGAGAAAACTCAATGTACCCGGCGAATCGGATTATATAGGAAAAGGAGTTGCTTTCTGTCCTCATTGCGATGGACCATTTTATAAAGGTAAAGAAGTAGCTGTTGTAGGTGGAGGAAATTCTGGAGTAGAGGCCGCAATAGATCTTGCGGGTATTTGCACTAAGGTAACTCTATTTGAATATGCAGAAGAACTTAAGGCTGATAAGATTTTGCAAGAAAAAGCTAAAAGCCTCCCTAATGTAGAGATCATACTGAATACCCAAACAACAGAGGTAATCGGTGACGAGAAGGTTACCGGAATAAAAGTCAAAGACCGTACTACCGGTGACGAACGCATCGTCAATCTGAACGGCATATTTGTGCAGATCGGATTGGCTCCTAATAGTTCTGTTTTTAGAGACTTAGTGGACGTGAATCGTTTTGGAGAAATAGCCATCGATACTCATTGCCGTACGAGCATACCCGGCGTTTATGCAGCAGGAGATGTCACAACTGTGCCATTTAAACAAATTATAATAGCAATGGGCGAAGGAGCGAAGGCTTCCCTTTCGGCATTCGAAGACCGTATGCGGGGAGTTATCTGATATAAGAATAGTATATTTTATCGTCTGTATGACGAGAGATTGAAGAAGGAAAAATTACAGGTATATGTTGCTTGTAATTTTTTTTGTCTGTAAATGTATGAATTAAAAAATACGATAAAACTTTAAGATAAAGTTTCGAATAATTCCATGCAATCTTTTTACCTTTACTTGTGTTTAGTAGTGTTTGTAAAATATGGACTTCAGAACAAAAATAGAAATTCCAACGTCAGACTTTAAGATATCTCATAAGAGTCATATCATGATATTTGGCTCTTGTTTTTCTGAGAATATGGGAAGGTTGTTTTTGGAAAATAAATTCAATACAAATCTCAATCCTTTCGGGATTCTCTACAATCCCTTATCCATTAGTCAGACTTTGAGGCTGCTTATCGATCAAAAGGTATTTACAGAAAAAGAAATTTTTGAATACAAAGGACTTTATCAAAGTTTTTGGCATCATGGGTCTTTTTCAGATGTAGATAAGGATAAATGCCTGCAAGGGATAAACCATAGTTTGATGAATGGATCAAACGATATTCGCAAGGCCGATGTTCTTTTTGTTACATTTGGAACAGCGTATGTCTTTCGTTCTTTGAAAGAGAATATGGTAGTTGGTAATTGCCATAAGCTGCCTGCTGCTGAATTCGAACGTTTTCGTCTTTCTGTTGAAGATATTTTAGCAGAGTGGGAAGGTTTGGTAAAGGATTTGAGAAAAATAAATCCATCGTTGCGAATAGTGTTCACGGTAAGTCCTGTTCGTCACCTCAAAGATGGAGCCCATGATAACCAGTTGAGCAAATCTACTTTGCTTTTGGCTGTAGATAAAATTTGTAGCATGGTAGAAGGTTTGCATTATTTCCCTTCTTATGAAATTGTTTTGGATGAATTACGTGATTATCGATTCTATGATGAAGACATGACTCATCCAAATCAAATAGCAATTAAATATATCTGGCAACGATTGTCAGAGACACATTTTGATGAAGAAGCTCCCCCTATAATAAAAGAATGGCAAAAAATATACCAGGCTCTAAATCATAGACCTATAAATAACCAAAGTGATGATTATAAGCATTTTTTAAGGCAAACTTTGTTAAAGTTGAAAGCCTTCAATAAGAAATATCCATACATTTGTTGCGAACAAGAAATTGTGGATTTGGAAAACAGATCTTAATTAAAAAAGAAGAATGAAATATTCTATATATCAGGTAGCTAAGATAATTGATGCTATGCCAACCGATCTGAACGAAACTGCCATTAGTATTCTACTTACTGACAGCCGTCAGGTCTTTTTTCCCGACGAAACATTATTCTTTGCCCTTAAGACTAAGAATAATGATGGACATCGGTATATTTCCGAGCTGTATGAGCTGGGCGTTCGTAACTTTGTAGTATCTGATTTACAACCCGAGTGGGAAGAATATGAAGATGCAAACTTTCTTGTAGTGGTAAATACGCTATTTGCTCTTCAACGTCTAGCAGCATATCATCGCAATCAGTTTAATGTGCCTGTTATTGGTATTACAGGAAGTAACGGTAAAACAGTGGTGAAGGAGTGGCTTTATCAAGTACTTCATCATGATTTTAATATTACGCATTCTCCTCGGAGCTATAATTCTCAAATTGGTGTACCTCTTTCTGTTTGGCAGATGAATACTCATACGCAGTTGGGCATATTTGAAGCAGGGGTATCTCAACCTGAAGAGATGGCAAAGCTCGAGGCGATTATAAATCCTACTATTGGTATATTTACCAATATCGGACAGGCTCATCAGGAAGGTTTCAAATCTATGAAACAAAAATGTCTCGAGAAACTGGAGCTTTTTATAAACTGCGATGTCATTATTTGTGAAGAAGAGAATGAGCTTGTAGACGAATGTATGGAGATAGCCTGTCTTTCTCACAAACGCCTGACATGGTCTCGCAAGGGATCTAACAAAAGCCCATTGCATATAATGAAAGTTGAGAAGCTCGGAAATTGTACGACCATTCATTATTCTATTCTGGGAATGGCCTCTCAGTTTACGATTCCTTTTGCTGATAATGCAGCTATCGAAAATGCTATCCATGTATTGGCTACTGCCATTTATTTGCACTTGTCTTTACCCGATATAAATCAGCGTATGGCCGGTCTTGAGCCTGTTGCAATGCGTCTTGATGTACGTCAAGGGAAAAATAATACAATACTGATAAATGATACATATAATTCTGATATAAACTCTTTGGGAATTGCTCTTGACTTTCTGGCTCAAAGGGCAACGGATAGCCAAAAGCGAAAGGTGCTTATAATATCAGATATTCCACAGTCGGGGTTAGTACCTAAAGAACTGTATTATTTGGCATCGAATCTGGTGTTGAATAAAAAAATAGATGTACTTATCGGTATCGGTAAAGAAATTTCTACATATAAGGAATTGTTTAAGAATGGTGAAATGCATTTCTTCAATACGACCAATGACTTTATCCATTCGAATATATGGAGCGATTTCCATGATATGTTTATTTTGCTGAAAGGGGCACGTAGTTTCTCTTTCGAGAGTATAAATAAACTGCTGGAGGTGAAAACGCACGAAACAGTGCTCGATATAGATTTAGATGCAATCGTTCACAATTATAACTTTTATAGATCAAGACTGAACCCTAAAACCAAAATGGTATGTATGGTTAAGGCCGATGGCTATGGTACAGGAGCGACAGAGGTAGCAAAAACGTTGCAGTATCATAAGTGCGATTATCTGGCCGTTGCCGTTGCAGAAGAAGGCGTTTTCTTGAGAAAACAAGGAATAAAAGTTCCTATCATTGTTCTCAACTCCGAAGTAGGGGGATTTGAAGAGTTGGCGATGTATGCACTCGAACCCGAAGTGTATAATTTCAGAATATTGGATGCTTTTATAAAGGAAGCCAAATTGCAGGGGATTACAAATTATCCGATACATATCAAAATAGATACAGGAATGCATCGGTTAGGATTTACAGAAGAAGATATTCCTGAACTGATGGAGCGTATTAAGTCGCAAACAGGAGTACGTATCCAATCTGTCTTCTCTCATTTAGCGGCAAGTGAAAGTTGGAACTTTGATAATTTTACAGTTGATCAGATCAAAACCTTTAAGAAAATAACGAAAGAAATAGAGAAGAACTGCCACTATCAGGTAATGAAACATATCCTTAATTCGGCAGGGATAGAACGTTTCCCCAACGAGCAAATGGACATGGTGAGGCTGGGTATAAGTCTTTATGGAGTAAGTGCAAGTGGTTTGAACGGACTTCGTAACGTATGTACCTTGAAGACCACCATCCTGCAGATCAAATACATCAAGGCCGGAGAAACTGTTGGTTATGGGCGTAAAGGTCATTTCGATAAAGATGCCACAATAGCAACTATCCGTATCGGATATGCCGATGGGCTTAGTCGTCAGTTTGGTAATGGAGTTGGTAAGGTATTGGTGAATGGGCACATGGTACCTATTGTTGGAAATATTTGTATGGATTTATCAATGATCGATGTTACCGGAGTAGATGTGAAAGAAGGAGACTCGGTAGTCATCTTTGGCGAAAATCCATCTGTCGTAGATTTGGCTAAGGAAATAAATACAATCCCTTATGAGATACTAACGTCTATCTCTAGCAGGGTAAAACATATTTATTATAAAGAATAAGTTTCGTTAAGCATATATATAATAATAAAGGCTGCGTTTTTGCAGCCTTTATTATTATATATATCCACTATACTTAATTCTTAAAATCTAACTCTCCATCTCTCATATCAATTATAATAGACTTCGATTTATCTATAGTACCGGCAAGCAACTGTCTCGATAGCGGATCTAACACCATTCGCTGAATAACCCTTTTTACAGGACGTGCGCCAAACTCTGGGTCGAATCCCATTTGAGAAATCCAATTGACTGCTTCATCTTCGAATTTAAGATCGACACCGTTTCCTTTCAGCATGCGGACAACGCCATCGAGCTGAATACGAACAACCTGCTCTATCTCTTTCAAAGTTAATGGCTCGAACATGATTATCTCATCAATACGATTCAGAAATTCAGGACGAATATTAACTTTCAACATATTGAGAACTTCCTTCTTGGTTCTTTCTACTACCTCATCATGATTCTTTGGCGTAATACCTGCAAAGTTTTCACGAATCAGTGGAGATCCCATATTGGATGTCATAATGATAATCGTATTCTTAAAGTTTACCACTCGTCCTTTATTATCTGTCAATCGTCCATCATCAAGCACTTGCAACAGAATATTAAACACGTCGGGATGCGCTTTTTCTATCTCATCGAAAAGAACGACTGAATAGGGTTTACGGCGGATAGCCTCGGTAAGTTGTCCTCCTTCGTCATAACCTACATATCCCGGAGGTGCTCCTATAAGACGAGTAGCACTGAATTTCTCCTGATATTCGCTCATGTCTATACGTGTCATCATATTCTCATCATCGAACAAGAACTCCGCTAAGGCTTTTGCCAGTTCAGTTTTACCGACACCTGTTGTACCCAAGAATATAAACGAACCTATCGGACGTTTCGGGTCTTGCAACCCGGCACGACTACGGCGAATAGCATTGGATACGGCAGAGATAGCCTCATCCTGGCCAACAACCCTTCGGTGCAGTTCCTCTTCCAAGTTTAACAACTTATCCTTTTCACTTTGAAGCATCTTGTTCACAGGTATACCTGTCCAGCGAGAAACAACATCTGCAATATCAAAAGAATCGACCTCTTCCTTTACCATTGCCTGATTGCCTTGCATGTCATGCAATTGAGATTGGAGTTGAGCAATGCCTGTTTCCAGTTCTTTTATTTTGCCGTAACGCAATTCTGCGACTTTACCATAGTCACCTTCACGCTCTGCTTTTTCAGCTTCAAACTTAGCATTCTCAATATCTATCTTATTCTGCTGTATCTTATTAATGACGTCTTTTTCTGATTGCCATTTTGCTTTAAGTTCTGTTTCCTCTTCTTTGAGTTTACTGATTTCTTTAGTCAGTTCAGCTTCTTTCTGATTGTCATTTTCTCGACGGATAGCTTCTCGTTCAATCTCTAGTTGCTTGATACGACGGCTCTTTTCGTCAAGTTCTTCGGGAACAGAATCCACTTCCATTCGCAATTTGGCAGCAGCCTCATCCATCAGGTCAATTGCCTTATCGGGTAAGAAACGATCTGTAATGTAACGGCTCGATAGCTGGACAGCAGCAACAATAGCCTCATCTTTGATACGTACCTTATGGTGGTTTTCATATTTCTCTTTCAAGCCACGCAGGATAGATATTGCATCCACTTCGCTTGGCTCATCTACCATCACTATCTGGAAACGGCGTTCGAGTGCTTTATCTTTCTCAAAATATTTCTGATATTCGTCCAAAGTGGTAGCTCCTATCGAGCGCAGTTCTCCACGAGCTAAGGCAGGCTTCAAAATATTGGCTGCGTCCATAGCACCTTCGCTCTTACCGGCGCCCACCAGAGTATGTATTTCGTCGATGAAAAGAATAATCTCCCCTTCCGATTTTGTCACTTCGTTTACTACCGATTTGAGACGCTCTTCGAATTCTCCTTTGTACTTAGCTCCTGCAATCAGAGCACCCATATCCAAAGAATAGATTTGTTTGCTTTTTAAATTTTCGGGCACATCACCACGAACAATACGATGAGCAAGACCTTCTGCAATAGCTGTTTTTCCTGTACCGGGTTCACCGATAAGTATCGGGTTATTCTTTGTCCTACGACTCAGAATCTGAAGTACCCGACGAATTTCTTCATCACGACCAATCACGGGATCAAGTTTCCCGTCTTTTGCTCTTTGAGTCAGATTGATAGCATATTTTTCCAAAGACTGATATGTATCTTCTGCACTTTGGCTATTTACGTTACTACCTTTACGCAGCTCACTTATAGCTTGCTGCAACTCATTTTCTGAAACTCCCGCATCTTTCAATATCTGCGAAGCCGAACTTTTACTAGCCAAAATACCTAACAGCAAATGCTCGATAGATACATATTGATCTCCCATTTTCTTAGCATAATCCATTGCTTTGTCCAAAGCTGAATTACTTTCGCGGCTTAAGTATGCTTCGCCCCCACCCGATACTTTCGGAAAAGAGTCTATTTCTTTATTAAGCACAGAAGTAATATACGCCGGATTAGCTCCAAGCTTTTGAAAAAGAAAATTCACAACATTCTCACCACTCATAATCACTCCAAGTAGAATATGAGCAGGCTCGATAGCTTGCTGTCCTTTCTCTTTCGTTATCTCAATTGCTTTTTGAACAGCCTCTTGAGATTTGATTGTAAAATTGTTGAAATTCATATTTTTAGTTTCTTTATTTCGTTATTTATAGTATTTATATTCTATAGTTCAAATTACTTGCCAAACAACAATAGTGACAAAATGTCAGCAATCAACTTTATACCTGATAACGAACAGAATATAAAAAAGAGACTATCCCTGAAGGATAGCCTCTCATATCGTGTATTCTACTTTTACTGACGGTTATTTATTATTTTCCAGCCATTTCAGTCTCCTTTGATCAGGCAAGTGAGTCACCTTAAAGTTTTCGAATTTAGCCTCAAAACCATTACCATCGGGACTGGCGGCCATCAAACCTACCATTACCGGAGTATTATCTTGCAGATAAGCATTACGCATCATAGTATATGTCTTATCATCGAAAGAATAAAAAACTTCCACTGCATCAATACGTCTTACAGCCTTGATCCATACATAAGATATCTTTTTATCCAATTCAATAACGCTCCAGTCGCTGGTCTTATGAGTTACCACAGTACTTAAATTATACTTTCCATCTACAAATTCGATCCCTGTCTTGATGTAGTTTTCGTGATCTATACGAAGCATCAAGCCCATTTGATCGAAACGAGCTTTGTAATCTCCTGTAATTTTTACTTTCACCTCAAACTCTCCTCCATATGTCGTATAATAAAAAGGAGCATCATCGACAGTAAACCCATAGTGAGATATACGCCAATAATCACTCTGAGGTGTTACAAACATACTTAATGTTTTATTTTTCACTTCCCATTTTTCAGGTTCATTAAACCATTGCATTTTTTCTAAACTCTGTGCTGAAGCAAATTGGGCTAATACTACAGCAAATAAACTAACTGCGATTTTTTTCATTTTTCTATCTTGTTTTTAATTTACGATTATATCCGATATTACGAGATATCTCCAATCCTGTATCCCTAATCTGGAGTCCTATGTTTTTCACTATTTCTTTTGGTAAGCGTCCTGCCGGACCCGAAGTCCAAATACAGGCTATTGCATTTCCTTTTTCATCAAATATGGGGGCTGCAATGCAATGCACACCTTCAACAGTCTCATTCAGATCTATTGCATATCCGTCCTGAATTATCTTATTCAACTCTTTCTCCAGTTGCTCTTTATCTGTTATCGTGTATTCATTCAGAGCTTCAAAGCGTATCTCCGAAAGTTTTTCCTTTTGTTTCTTCCCCGACATAAAAGCCAGTAATACTTTCCCCGGAGCAGTAGAATGAAGATTGAAGCGCATCCCTTGCTGTAAGATGAACACAAAGTCTAGATTCCCCTGCACTTGCTTCAATAAAACCACTTCTGCATCAACAAGTGTTCCTATCATGACCGATTCTCCGACATTATCACGCAAACGCTTCATATATTCTTCCGACATCTCAATGATATCGTAGCTACTTACAGCTTTAAGTCCGAGCAAAAGTAATTTTCGGGAAAGGAAATAACGAAAGTTACCGGGTTCTCGCCCTATATAACCGATCTCGAGAAGATTTGTCGCTATTTTATAAATGGATGATTTTGGATAATCGAGAAGCCCAACAATTTCTTGCAAAGTCAGTCCTTGAGGATGCTCCGACAAAAGCTCAAGCAACTCCATCGACTTGGTTATCATCGATACATTCCTATTTTCCATTCAATCTATATTTATACACAAAAACAATAAATAATACATATATATAGATTCAATCCATATATAAGGATAAATATATAAATTTTGAATAAATATCAAAAGCTTATTCAATAAAAAAAGCTGCATACAAAAATGTACACAGCTTACATATCGTTAATACTGCAAAAATTAAAGGAGGCTATCCGGATTTAAGTTTACAGCTTCAATATCTTTAAAGTAATTGTATGTTCCTACTTTTAGTTCATAAGTTGCCATCTCGTCGCAAACAATAATTCCTTTAGGATGTAATTGCAAAGCTGTGATAGTCCACATCTGATTGATAGAACCTTCTACCACCTGAGCCAAAGCACGGGCTTTGTTATGACCATTCACCATGATTAGCACTTCTTTAGCATCAAGAATTGTTCCAACGCCAACAGTGACTGATGTTTTTGGCACCTTGTTTACATCGTTATCAAAAAAGCGTGAGTTCGCAATTATAGTATCCTGTGTCAGCGTTTTTATACGAGTACGAGAAGACAACGAAGATCCCGGCTCGTTAAAAGCAATATGACCATCTGCACCAATCCCTCCCAAAAACAAATCAACACCGCCTACAGCCTTCATTTTAGCTTCGTAAGCCGCACACTCAGCCTCTAGGTCTGATGCATTACCATTCAGCATGTTTACATTTGCCGGATTGATATCTATATGGCTAAAAAAATTACTCCACATAAAAGTATGGTAACTCTGCGGATGATCTTTCGGTAAACCCACATACTCATCCATGTTGAAAGTGACAATATGCTGAAAGGAAACTCTCTTTTCCTGATAATGCTTTATCAACGCTTTATACATACCCATAGGCGAAGAACCGGTAGGCAATCCTAACACAAAAGGTTTTTCAGCAGTTGGATTTGCAGCCTTAATCTTAGAAACTACATAGTTTGCCGCCCATTGCGAAAGTAAATCGTAATCTGGTTGAATAATTAATCTCATGATTATTAAATCTTAAATATGTTAGTTTATAAAAAACAAAGCAAACCCTTTAGTACAATATACTAAAAGGTTTGTCTTCGTAATGATATTATAAAGGATGATATTCTACAAATGCTTCAATAGCTTCGTAAGATGCCAATCCTAATTGTCGGTACAATTCGGCTGTAGCACGGTTTCTGTCTTCGGAACGTTGCCAGAAGAGACGCTCATCGTTGCCCAAGAACGGAGCACTCTCCATTTGCGATTGATGTTTCAATATTGCATTTCTTTTCTTACGAAGTTCTTCAGGAGAGATAGGCACAGCCATTTCAATATGGTCAATTTCCCACTCAGCCCAAGCACCACGATACATCCATATACGACATTCTTTGAGCCACTCTGCACCCTTTAGCTCGTCAATAGCAGCAAGTATAGCATCAAGACACACTTTGTGAGTTCCATGTGGGTCAGCCAAGTCACCTGCAACAAATATCTGATGAGGTTGTACGCTTACCAAATAGTTTTTCACGATTTCTACATCTGCTTCTGAAATCGGATTTTTCTTCACACGGCCGGTTTCATAAAATGGAAGATCTAAGAATGTAACGTTTTCAGGTTGCACTCCTACATAGCGACAAGCTGTTGTAGCTTCTTGACGGCGAATATGCCCTTTCATGAAAAGAATGTCTGCGGTATCAACATCACCTTCTTTTTTATCTTGCAATAAAAACTGCAAAACATCAGCATATTTTTTCTTCAATACCTCATTATTGGCATCGTATTTATTTCTCACATCTTCTAAGAAAGAAACATAACGAACTACCTCTTCATCGCCTACCGCAATATTACCTGATGTCTGGTATGCCACATGCACATCGTGCTTCTGGTCAACAAGACGCTTGAATGTTCCTCCCATAGAGATTACATCATCATCGGGATGCGGGCTGAAAACGATTACTTTTTTTGGATACGGAGTTGCTCGTTCAGGACGATTAGTATCGTCAGCATTTGGTTTACCTCCGGGCCAACCGGTAATTGTATGTTGAAGATCGTTAAATATCTTGATATTTACATTGTAAGCAGAACCGTATAGTGCTAACAACTCTTCGAGGCTATTATCTTGATAATCTTTATTGGTTAATTTCAAGATCGGTTTATTCACTTTGAAACAAAGCCAAACAATAGCTCTGCGAATCATTTTGCTAGTCCACTCGCAGCTTGTTACCAACCATGGTTGGTTTATACGAGTCAGACTAAATGCCGCATTCAGGTCGATATGCACAGTTGTATTTGGATGAGCTTGCAAGCATGAAGCAGGAACAGACTCAGAAACCGGACCCTCTACCACATCTTTTATACTTTTTGCTTTATCCTCACCCCAAGCGATAAGAGCTATCTCACGAGCTCTCATAATAGTAGATATCCCCATCGTTACTGCACTAGGTGGAACCTGCTCTAAAGATCCGAATGTGTTTATAGCTTCTTTTCTCGACTGCTGATCCAACAGGACTAAGCGAGTATTTGAATTCATACTCGATCCGGCAATGTTAATTCCGATATTACCGGCACGACCTAATCCCAATAACAAATAATCAATTCCTCCAACGTTTTGTATAGTCTGTTCGTAGGCTTTACAATAGTTCAATATTTCTTCTTTGCGTACTTGTCCATCAGGAGAATATACATTGTTCAGATCAATATCTATATAATCCAAGAAAGACTCTTTCAGTAGTTTGAGATTACCACTAGACTGAGGTGCAAGGGGATAAAACTCGTAGATATTGAATATTACAACATCTTTGAAGCTTAGTCCATCTTCTTTATGCAAACGTATCAGCTCTTGATAAATAGTTTGAGGTGAATGTCCTCCGGGAAGTGCCAAAACAAATTTTTGTCCGGCAATAGTTTTGTTTTTAATCTTACGCGCAATATCTCTAGCGATGCTTAGTGAAGCCTCTACTGAAGATTCATATATTTGGGTGGGTACTTTCTCGAAACGAGTTAAAGCAGAAAGCTCAAATTCATTTTCGGGACGATAATATCGTGGTGACACCCGATCTAATACGATTTGCGAACTTAAATCCAATCTCATATTAAAAATTTATTAATGGTTCTATTGTAAATATTTATTATAAAAAATCAAACAACTAAAGCAGCTGCTCCAAGTAGGTATATATCTTCTTTACGAGATAGTAGTATCTTCATTCTCTTTATTGTCTCAGGATAAGGAAAGGTCGTAATCACATCAAACATTTTCTCCGAAAACAGCTGATATCCTGCCGAGAGCCCACCCCCTAGTATTATAGCTTGTGGATCGTAAGTAAACAAGATAGCATTTATCAGTTTGCCGATATGCTTACCAAATTCTTCCCACAGTAAAATCATCTGTGTATCTCCAACCAAAGCCATGTTTAAAGCATCACGACCGGAAATATTATTACGATCAAAAAATTTGCGACTACAATAATATTCATAATCGGCATCGAGATAAGGAAGACTGCCTATTTCTCCGGCGCCGGTATTATTTCCGTTATACAATACGTCATTGATGATAATTCCTGCCCCTACCCCGGTACCAAGAGTCACACAAACAATATTCCGGTAAGCTGTGCCTTCTCCATAATAACGCTCGCCGAAAGCAAAACAGTTAGACTCGTTATTTACAAAAACAGGAATTCTGAATTCTTTTTCCAGAATATCTTTTAGGTAGACTCTTTTCCAAGATGGAATATTCACAGCATTATATACAATTCCCTGTTCTGCATCAACAACGGATGGAACTCCAATGCCAATCCCTCTAATATTTGAGTTCATTATCTTGCGGATCATATCACACAAGTTAGCAAGGATCGCTTCTTCTGACTCAGCAGCATTCGTAGGAGCTTCTATTTTTTTATATATCTGCCCGCCATCAACCACTGCCATACGGATTTTTGATCCACCTATATCTATTCCGATTCTCATAATAAACTACATGCGCCTGTTATGTTATTATAATGCAATTACACAATTAATGTTCATTCATGTGATCATCGCCAAAGCTGCCGGACATCCTTATTTTACTCATTTTTCATAATAAATCGTCAGGTAATACAAATATACAGAGCATTCTAAGAATATCCATCAGCACAAATGTTAATTAACATTTACTTTCGTTATTATTTAAATATGACATCATATGAGACTAAAAATAAACGAATAAGCTTTGCGATTTTAACCTTCACTCCTTTTAATTTAATTTTTTTAATAAAAACTTCATCCTTTATTAAAACAAGACACATTAAACATTATCCTCCCAACA
Organism: Dysgonomonas sp. Marseille-Q5470; assembly: GCF_951230145.1. Taxonomy (NCBI): domain Bacteria; kingdom Pseudomonadati; phylum Bacteroidota; class Bacteroidia; order Bacteroidales; family Dysgonomonadaceae; genus Dysgonomonas; species Dysgonomonas sp. Marseille-Q5470. Next base: position 84,319 of record NZ_CATNVE010000009.1, read on the forward strand.
GGCAATAACAACCTCCTATTGATCGCAAAACATTTTTATTTATTATCTTCGTAGAACAAAAATAACAGAAAGCTAACTTTATTTGAATTTAGGCATTAAACCGAAAGATGACAGATTCTTTTCAGACTGACATAAAATATCTGGCAGGAGTAGGCCCCAAGAAGGCCGAAATACTCAACAAGGAAATAAATGTATTTTCGGTTGAAGACTTACTATATTATTTTCCCTACAAATATATAGACCGCAGCCGTATCTATTTTATACATGAGATAGACGGTAATATGCCATATATACAAATAAGAGGAAGAATTACCGCTTTTGAGACATTCGGTGAAGGCAGAAAAAAAAGACTCGTAGCACATTTTACGGATGGCACAGGATTTATTGATCTGGTATGGTTTCAAGGAGCAAAGTTCATTACGGATAAATATAAAGTGAACTTACCCTATATTGTTTTTGGGAAACCTACTCTTTTTGGAGACAAATTTAATATTCCACATCCCGATATTGACCCATATATCAGCGAAGAACAACGCCCTACAGGCTTGATGCCTTATTATAACACAACAGAGAAAATGAAAAACCATTATCTGAACTCAAAAGCAATTCAGAAAATAATGGCAGCCGCATTTTCTTCAGTTGTAAGAAGCTTACCCGAAACGCTACCGGACAGCATCATCAACGAAGCTCGCTTGATGGGGTTAAAAAGTGCTATGCGCAACATCCATTTTCCGGAAAGTACAACATTGTTACGAGAAGCACAATACAGATTGAAATTTGAGGAATTATTCTATATTCAGCTAAACATTCTAAGATATACCGCCGATAGAAAGTCAAAGTTAAAAGGATTCGTTTTTTCTAAGGTAGGCGATTACCTCAACAGGTTTTATGATGAGAATCTACCCTTTCCCTTGACCAATGCACAAAAACGAATCATAAAAGAAATCAGGCAAGATATGGCTACCGGCGAACAAATGAATCGCTTACTGCAAGGAGATGTTGGTAGCGGAAAGACGCTTGTAGCACTTATGCTCATGTTAATTGCGTTGGACAACAACTTCCAAGCAGCTCTGATGGCTCCAACGGAAATATTGGCAACTCAGCATTACCAAACAATCACAGAAGCATTAGCAGGGCTTGATGTAAATGTAGAATTACTAACAGGCTCAACAAAAAAATCAGATAGAGAACGCATACACAATGCTCTATTGACGGGAGACCTTCAAATATTAATTGGCACACATGCCCTTATAGAAGACACCGTACAGTTTTCAAACTTAGGTTTAGTGGTTATTGACGAGCAACATCGCTTTGGTGTAGCACAACGAGCCAAGTTGTGGTCGAAAAATGTAAACCCGCCACATATCTTAGTAATGACTGCCACCCCTATTCCCCGCACGCTGGCAATGACCATATATGGCGATTTGGACGTATCGGTAATAGACGAGCTTCCACCGGGACGCAAGCCCATACAAACAATTCATCAGTATGACAAAAAGCGAGGGGCTTTATACGAGTCCATTCGCAGACAATTGCAAGAGGGAAGACAGGTATACATAGTGTATCCACTGATAGAAGAAAGCGAGAAGCTCGACCTCAAGAATCTTGAAGAGGGATTTGAGCATATAAAAGAAATCTTCCCCGAGTATACGGTCTGCAAGGTTCATGGCAAAATGAAACCCAAAGAAAAAGATGCAGAAATGCAACGCTTTGTAACCAATGAGGCTCAAATAATGGTAGCTACTACCGTTATTGAAGTAGGTGTAAATGTACCAAACGCATCCGTTATGGTGATAGAGTCGGCTCAGCGCTTCGGGCTATCGCAGCTACACCAATTACGAGGGCGTGTTGGTCGTGGAGCAGACCAATCATATTGTATTCTGGTGACGCCTTACGAGCTATCAGCCGACACACGGAAGCGCATCGACATAATGGTAGAAAGCAATGACGGCTTTGAAATAGCCGAAGCCGACCTAAAGCTAAGAGGCCCGGGCGATCTGGAAGGAACTCAGCAGAGCGGCATCCCTTTCAATCTGCGGATAGCAAATCTTGTACGAGACGGAGAGATATTGCAATATGCACGCGAAATAGCCCAGAAAGTACTGGATGAAGATCCGCAAATGGAAAAACCTGACAGCTTATTACTAAAGAGACAATTACGCAAACTAGGTGGCAACAAGTACAACTGGGGCTTGATCAGCTAATTAACAGACATCTCTTTTGTTAATTCTTTGATATGTTCATCTAAGTATTTCAGTCGCTTCTTCGTATCATCAATATTTTCATCCGTTTCATTTTTTCTTATCAGACCTTCTAGGTATTCGTTCAAATCCTTTCTATAATTCTGATAGTATACAAGAGCGTTCGAACTATCTTTTACTTGATTTTCGTACAATTGACCTATCGCAAAATTTATTGTCATTTTCTGATTTGTACCGGCATATATCAATGCCTTTTTATATGCCTCTACAGCATCTTCGAAAAGAGAGCCCTTATCATAAGCCGATGCCAATCCTTTATAATAAAGATATAAAGTCAGATCAGACGGAATTGTCCTATCCAACAATTTCCGAAACAAGGGAATTGCCTTTTTATGATCTGCCAATTCGTTCGAACTTACAGCAAGGCAATAGAGCACATTATTATTTGTAGTATCCTGGCGAAATGCTTTGTCTAAAAAAATCTCAGCTTCGTAATTCTCCCTCAATGAATAGTAAGAAATTCCAAGACTACGATTAACAATAAGCGAGGAATCACCGGCTTCATAACACTTCTTAAATCGGGAGATCGCTTCCTCATAATTATCCATCACATAATACGTCAACGCATTCAGCAAATTCATCTGCTGATCGGTGCTGTCTTTTTCAAGATATGTTGTAGAGTGAGCTAAAGCCTCTAGGCTACGCCCAGCCTTTAAACATAGGTTAACAAGACTTGCCGCAGAATAACTATCAGAGGGATTAGTATCCCATGCCGCTTTGAAGTAAACCATAGCACTATCAGCTTGATTCATCTTCTCAAAACACTGAGCTATCTGAGTTAAAGTGTTGGGAGAATTATTGCGACCGTATATCTCTTTAAACAAGCACAACGCTTTTTCATACTTCGTCTGCTGGAATAGCAGCTCAGCCTTTTGTATCTTATAATATAAGTTCGTTGAATCCAAACGAATCAGATCATCATAACAATCTATCCCAGCCTGCCTCCGTCCTGTTATCGCAAAGCAATTTTCCAATTCAGATTTAACCCGAACATTTTCGGGATTATCGGTAGATAGTCTTTGTAAAATATCGATCGATTTCAAATAATTACCCAAAGCTTTATGACACATCGCTTCCTGAAACTGTAGATACGCCGAAGGTTCTTTATCGGAAATATACTCCAACGCTTTTTGGTATTGAAAATTTTGAATGTAAGTTTCCAGCTCACTTTCTACAGTTTGAGCAAACAAAACAGAATGCACAATTAAAAAAGAAAGGAGCATCAAGGTCTTTTTCATAGATTATCTTTTGCAATTCAAGATTAATAGAGGTAGGCTATATATCACCTAGCCTCTATATAATCTTGAGAAAAAAATCTGCTATTTCTTTGTTGTATTTATTACAGTATCTTTTTTAAGTCTATATACAATCGGCAATGTGAAATACACAGGTACAGCTATTCCATTCTGCTTGCCGGGAGTCCATTTTGGCATAGATTGTATCATTCTCACTGCCTCTGCGTCACATTCGGAGTCGATACCTCTAATAACTCTTACATCTGAGATCTCTCCTGTTTTGCCCACTATAAAGCGAACAGTTACACGCCCCTGTACACCTGCTTTTTGTGCAGATTCAGGATATTTCAGATTATCTGCTACAAACTTCTGCATTGCCGACTCCCCTCCGGGAAACACCGGCATATCCTCTACGGTAATGAAAGGGTGATCTAGTGATGACTCAGAACCACCTTCTTTCAATGTAATGCCTTCTTTTTTAGGAGTTCCATATCCGACGGCAACCATAACATCTTTATCTTTTTCTCCCTCCGAAAAATTTTTCTTACTGCCTGATATTTTGAATATCAAAGGTAATGTATAGTACACATCAACAGCTTTTCCATTTTGCTTTCCGGGAATCCATTTAGGCATAGCTTTCACTACACGAACAGCTTCTTTATCCAAAGAAGGATGAACACCTCTTATAACCACTACATCTGATATATCTCCGGTGCTTTTCACTACATAACGTACAGTAACACGCCCTTCAATGCCTTTTTCTTGAGCTTCAACAGGATACTTCAAATTTTGCCCAATAAACCTTTGCTGAGCATTCAGTCCTTCCGGAAATTCAGGCATTTTGTCTACAGTCACATATACATCCCCTTTTTTCTGAGGCACTTGCTGTCCGTCATTAACAAAAGGTATCGTTATCATATCTGCTATATCCGGCGAAGCCTGCACAGCATTTCCTAATAGCAAAACAAAAACAACCGGAACAAGCAATAAATATTTCGTTGCTTTACCTAGCGATGTCCTATTTTTATTCATCATAGTAATTCGTTTTTTTAATTGTGATACATTAAAATTGTTTATAATTGGTATACCGGTATTTACGCTTGATACTTGCAATAATATATATTGATATTCTTTGGGACTGAATCCTTCTTTCAAGACCCCCTCATCCGCTAGATATTCAAGATTTATTTTTATTTCCTTTTTCAAAAGCCAGACAAAAGGATTCCACCAGAATAATATACACACGATTTCGGCTAGTAATACATCTACAGAGTGTAATTGTCTGACATGAACCATTTCATGAGCTATAATTTCTTTTAACTTTTCCTCTCCATCAATTTGGGAGCCGATAAAAATCCATCTAAAAAATGAGAATGGCGAAACGTTCCTGTCTTTTATTTTTACAATACAACATGTATCCAATTTTTCAGAATCATGACTGACCTTCAACTTTAGGATACAAAATAATTGCATTATAAATCTTAGTGCATAAATCAGAGATACTGCTCCTATTGCAAATAAAGCAATCAGTTTCCAATCAATCACCGAAACCTGTTGTGCGGGCATTGCCGATACCTCTATTTGCGAAAGCCAATATACCGGTATCTGAACAGGAACTTCTTCCTTAGTCGTCAGTTCAATCATCAAAAAAGGAAATAGTAATGAAAAAGCAATTGAAAAAAGGAAATAAAATCTCCTCAGGCGGAAAAAAGTATCCTTTCTGAGCAACAACATATATAAGCCATAAAATAAAGCCAATGATATAGAAGCTTTAATCAAATAAGGTATAATTGTGTGTTCCATGGCGTTAACAATTAAGTAATTTACTCTTTTCCTTTTTCTATCATTTTCACTATTTCTTGCAACTCTTCAGGAGATATCTTTTCTTCTTTCACAAAGAACGAGACCAACTCTTTATACGAGTTTTCGAAATAACTCTTCACCACATTCGACATAAAAGCCTTCTTATAATCATCTTCGGCTACTTTCGGAGTATAAACCCACACATTTCCATATTTCTTAGAGTTCAAATAATCCTTTTGCTCCAGATTACGAACAATAGAAGCAACAGTAGTGTAAGGCGGCTTTGGATCATCCATTTCATTTAGAATGTCTTTTACTACACACTCTTTTAATTGCCAAATATGAAGCATTACCGCTTCCTCCTGATGGGTTAACTTTTCCATTATTATAAATTTTACGTAAATCTACTATTTTTTCGTAAATATAGATGTTATTTTTTATAATACAAATATTTATCATTTATTTTTCATGTGATATATTTGTCACCATAAATAAAAGTGATATATTTGTCACGTAAATATTATTTTTATGACTTAAATTAAATATTATGACCGAGAAGCAAATTAGGACATATAAGAATCTATCATTCTTAGGGATTTTTGGGCTGTCTGGATTAAACTATTTCATAGATTATGATCTGCAAAACTTATTCAACCTGTCATATCTAGCATTTTTAGCCTACATCCCGCTATATAGAGAATTAAAAAAAGGAGTAGACGAGAGAACAGAAGAAAATATAGCTAAATCTAATCGTATAGCAGCAATAATAGCTGTCGGCACACTACTTATACTAGGTATAATACCAAACATACTGTATCATTCTTTTGGTTTAGCATATTCACCATCTTTTTTTATTGGAACAGCAGCAATAGGATTCTTTTGCGCAATAGTAACTCAGGTTTGTGCTTTTTTCTATTACGAAAGAGAATAGTTTATATATGTCTGAATTTAAATCATACCTAAAAGACTATAGATTAAAAGCCGGGCTGACACAAGAAGAACTGGCGGAAATAGTAAAAGTACGCAGGGAAACAATTATCCGTTTAGAAGCAGGAAAATACAATCCTTCTCTAAAATTAGCTATTGATATATCAAGAACATTGAAGACCCCGATCGAAGATATTTTTGTATTCGACTAAAATATTATTTCCCCGACAAAACCTTGTTTTTAGGTGTAGTTGCTACAAATTCTTTGAGATAGAATGGCTCAAAATAAGCAACGTCTACAAATGATTTTTCCTCATAGGCTTTTTCTCCTAATGTCACCATATTTGCGGCCTTCGGATATACGTTATCTATAAATTGAACATTCGCATGCGACAAGACGTTTTTGCATTTGTCTGCGCCATTGCCGAAAAAAGCTATCTTATTTTCATTCAGAATGTCAGCAAAAGAATTTTCGTCTATAATATCAGCAGATATTTCTTTTTTCAAGTTTAAGTCAAAGTCAAACAAGGCATCATAAACCTCCATTCTACGGGCATCTATCATCGGACAAAGAAGAATTGACCGATCAATCACGTTCGATTTTACAACCCCATAAGCCATCAATTCTAATGTATTAATTGCAATCAGAGGAATATTCAATCCATAGCAAAGACCTTTTGCCTCAGACACTCCGATACGAAGCCCCGTATAAGAGCCCGGTCCGCAACTGACAGCAACGGCATCTAACGACATCTGCTCCAATCTCAAAAATTGGATTGCTTCATTTACATATTCTCCGAGGAGAACAGCGTGGGAAGGACCTTCTATATTTTCTTTTTCAAATATTATTTCACCTCGGTTAGAGACAGCTACTGAGCATACTTCTGTAGAAGTTTCTATACTTAAAATACAAGACATTATGTTTTCATTTTTACAGGACGTAAAATTACACAAAATCTTGATAATTAAATTTTATTCATACTTTATCTAATATCTAATATCCATACTTTTTTGTACATTTGAGTAGTTTTAACAGATATACAGATAAAAATTAACAACAAACGGTTGTTATAGATATTAAGAAATAATTTAATAAGAGAAATATGAGTAAGAATAAAGCTCCTCATAAAAAAGACAAAAGGAAGACTAAAAGCGACATTACAAATTCCGTTGTAAACTTTTTCAACAAGAATTCTTCCGAATCATTTGGCATTAAACAGGTAGCCGAAAAATTAGGATTCAAAAAACCTGCAGAGAAACAACTAATAAGCAATATACTATACGACCTCCAAGAAGATGATTTTATAATAGAAACCGGAAAGGGAAAATATAAGTCGAACAATAGAGGAATCTTTGTTGAAGGAGTATTCGAACGAAGAAGCAATGGCAAAAACTTTTTCGTACCGGATGGAGAAAGTGATTCGGCTCATATATTTATTGCCGAACGCAATTCGGCTCACGCAATGAATGGCGACCGTGTGAAAATACAAATGCTGGCAAAGCGAAAAGGGCGTGACCCGGAAGGAGAAGTATTAGAAATACTGGAACGGAAACAAACAACATTTGTTGGCACACTCGATGTACAAAAGCAATTTGCTTTCTTGGTAATGGATAGCAAGATACTTGCGAATGACATATTCATCCCGAAAGACAACCTCAAAGGAGGAAATGACGGAGACAAAGCATTGGTAGAGGTCGTAGAATGGCCCCAGAAAGCGAAGAACCCGATAGGAAAAGTTATAGACATACTGGGAAAGGCAGGAGAAAACAACACCGAGATGAATGCGATCCTTGCCGAATTTGGATTACCATACAAATATCCTGAAAAGGTAGAAGCGGCAGCAAATAAAATACCGGATGACATCACCGCCGAAGAGATAGCCAAGCGCGAAGACATGCGTAGTACAACTACATTTACCATCGACCCGCGAGATGCAAAAGACTTCGACGATGCATTATCTATCAAACAATTAAAAAACGGACGTTGGGAAGTAGGTGTGCACATAGCTGATGTAACCCATTATGTACAAGAGGGAGACACGATAGATAAAGAAGGTGAAAGTAGAGCTACATCCATCTATCTTGTAGACCGCACCATCCCGATGCTACCCGAAAGACTAAGCAATAACCTATGTTCACTACGCCCTCATGAAGATAAATTATGCTACTCTGTTATCTTCGAGCTAGATGATGAAGCAAATATAAAAAAGCATAGAATTACCCGCACTGTTATCCATTCCGACAGACGATTTACGTACGAGGAAGCTCAAGATATAATAGAAGGGGCCGAGGGAGACTTTAAGGAAGAAATCTCACAACTAAACGATCTGGCAAAAAAATTGCGGGCTAAACGTTTCGACAACGGAGCTATCGCGTTCGATCGTCACGAAGTGAGATTCGAGATCGATGAGAAGGGAAAACCCCTGAGTGTATATTTTAAATACGCCAAAGATTCGAATAAACTGATAGAAGAGTTTATGCTTCTGGCAAACAAAACTGTAGCAGAGTTTGTAGGAAATGTTCCGAAAAATAAAAGTGCGAAAACATTTGTTTATCGTATCCACGATATACCAAATACCGAAAAGATGGAAAACCTCTCTGAGTTTATCCGTCGTTTTGGCTACAAAATCAAAGTAGATGGAACAAAGACAAATGTATCGAAAGCTATCAATCACCTACTGGACGAAGTGAGCGGAAAACCTGAAGAGAATCTTATTTCTACGATCGCTATACGTGCGATGGCAAAAGCAATATATTCCACAGTCAACATCGGTCACTACGGGCTGGCATTCGAATACTATACACATTTCACGTCCCCTATACGTCGCTATCCCGACATGATGGTGCACAGATTACTCACCAGGTATCTGGATGGAGGACGCAGTGTAAACAAGCATCTATACGAAGGTAAATGTGAACACAGCTCTGAAATGGAACAGCTAGCGGCTAATGCAGAAAGAGCATCTATCAAGTACAAACAAGTAGAATATATGTCTGATAAACTCGGACAGGTCTTCGATGCTGTAATCTCCGGTATAACAGAATGGGGTGTTTATGCAGAAATAAATGAAAACAAGTGTGAGGGTATGATTCCGATCCGAGATTTGGATGATGACTTCTACGAATTTGACGAAAAGAATTACTGTTTACGAGGTCGTCGCAAAAAACGCACTTACAGCCTTGGCGACCCGCTGAAAATTAAAGTTGCCCGAGCCAATCTGGAACGGAAACAACTCGATTTTGCGCTGGTTGAAGAATAAAATGAGGTTCTGCAACCAAACATAAAAAACGGTCAATACACACTTCGGTTTTTATGATATACAGAGTGAAACAAATAATCTCAATGAGATAAAATGTTTCACTCTGTTTAAATATTGGAATCAGGCTCTAAAAGCTGTTCTTTTTATTTATACCCTATTTTTATTACTTTTGTTGAATTATAGTCAATTTTTATTAATCATTATCAACAACTTTACGTGTATGAACAAATATTCTATTAGATCTTTCATCGAAGAAACTGCACAAGACGAGTCAAAAAACGACTTTTTCCAATTGGAGAGCACTCATATGCTTGAGCTTAACATCAACAACCAAACGGTCATGTTAAAAAAAGGAGCAATGGTCGCTTATACAGGAAACATAAAGTTTGAAAGAGAGGGTATGCTGAGCAAAGGCATCGGAAACCTACTAAAGAAAACAATGTCGGGAGAAGGAACCACAATGATGAGAACTTCCGGAACCGGACGTGTATATGCGGCTGATTTCGAAAAAAGAGTAAGAATCTTATATCTCGAAAACGAGGCTATCAATGTAAATGGGAATGACATCCTTGCTCATGAAAATTCGATACAATCAGATGTAAAAATGATGAAAAGCATTGCCGGCATTATGGGCGGCGGACTCTTTCAAGTACGTCTGGCAGGAACAGGACATGTTGCTATCACTACTCACGGTAAACCAATGACGTTATTGGTGAAGCCGGGACAACCGATATTTACCGACCCTAACGCCACTGTTGCATGGTCGGGCAATCTGACTCCAACTATAAAAACAGATATATCTCTGAAGACATTCATCGGACGTGGTAGCGGCGAAAGCTTCCAGATGATGTTTGAAGGTGAAGGTTGGGTAATTGTACAGCCGTGTGAAGAAGTGTACGGCGCACCTCAATAATAAGTAAAGTTCTTTATATATAAAAGGTATTCATTCAGAATACCTTTTTTCTTTTTCACCCGAATTATTCATTTCTATTTATTAAAAAACATAATTCGTTATGTGTTTTTAAGCTAAATGTACTACTTTTGCACTTTAATAAATATTTAAGGAGAAGAGCTTCTATGAAGACAGTAAAAATCAAAGATAAAGAATTCGAACTATTTCTGACACAGGAGGTAATTGAAAAAGCAATAGATGATATCGCAGAAAAACTGAACAAAGATTTAGCAGGTAAGGATCCTTTATTTATCTGTGTTCTGAACGGTTCTTTTATGTACGCTTCGGAACTGATGAAGCGTGTTACTGTTCCAAGCGAAGTATCTTTCGTGAAAATGTCATCTTATCAAGGTACGTCATCGTCAGGTAAATTGAAAGAAATATACGGACTTGAAGAAGATATCACAGATCGTACAATAGTTATTGTTGAAGATATAGTAGACACAGGCTATACGATGTCTTTGATGCTCGAACAATTAGCATGCGATAGCCCGAAAGAAATACTTGTAACTACACTCCTTCTTAAACCTGATGCCTTAAAGCATAAAGTACAGCTAGACTATGTGGCATTAGAAATTCCTAGCGACTTTATTGTCGGATACGGACTTGATTATGATGGTTATGGCCGCAATCTTGCTGACATATACAAAATAAAAAACTCTTAACAATAATATTTACGATTTACGCCTTGCTGTTTGCAACCCGTAACTTGTAACTCGTAATTCTAACAGTATGCTGAATATTATAATTTTTGGAGCTCCGGGCTCAGGAAAAGGAACTCAAAGTGAAAATCTCATCACAAGATATAATCTCGCTCACATTTCGACAGGAGATGTGCTACGCGCTGAGATAAAAAACGGAACCGAACTAGGCAAATTGGCCGAAGAATATATCTCTAAAGGTCAGCTTGTACCGGACGATGTAGTTATCGGGATGCTGGCAAATGTTTTGGATAGTAAAAAAGATAAAGCAGGCGTTATATTCGATGGTTTTCCAAGAACAATCGCTCAGGGCGAAGCTCTTGAAAAAATATTAAAAGAACGCGGAGAAGAAATTTCTATCGTTATCAATCTCGATGTAGAAGAACCTGAATTGATAGACAGACTTATTAAACGCGGACAACAATCGGGACGCTCAGATGATAATCTGGAGACTATAAAATCCCGCCTTGATGTATATAAAAATCAAACTTCCCCACTGAAAGATCATTATATGAATTCGGGGAAATTGGCCACAATAAAAGGAGTTGGCACCATAGATCAGATATTTGATCTTATAGCCGAAGCCGTGGACAAAGTTAAATAATTGAATTATTTATATATACAGGGAAGTTATAAACCGTGAACGGTATTATAACTTCCTTTGTTATCTAAATAGAATAAATAAAAATATGGCAGAATCAAATTTCATAGATTACGTCAAGATATACTGCCGATCGGGTAAAGGTGGTAGAGGTTCAACCCATTTCCGCAGGGAAAAGTATATACCGAAAGGTGGCCCTGACGGAGGTGACGGAGGTGACGGAGGTGATATTATTCTCCGAGCCAACCGAAACATGTGGACACTGCTCCACCTGAAATACCAACGACATGTTCTTGCAGGACATGGAGAAAGCGGATCGGGCAGATTGAGTACAGGTAAAAGTGGTGATTCTAAAATCATAGATGTTCCTTGCGGAACAGTAGCCTATGATGCCGAAACAGGAGAATATCTTTGCGACGTTACTGAAGACGGAAAAGAGGTAGTTCTATTGAAAGGAGGAAGAGGGGGAAAAGGAAACAACCACTTCAAAACCTCAACAAATCAGGCTCCCCGCTATGCACAGCCCGGCGAACCATTTCAAGAGCGCAGGGTCATACTGGAACTAAAAGTTCTTGCCGATGTAGGGCTTGTAGGTTTTCCGAATGCAGGAAAATCAACACTTCTATCGGTAGTTAGTGCAGCAAAACCCAAAATAGCAAATTATCCGTTTACTACCCTTGAACCTAAAATCGGGATCGTAAGTTATCGTGATTACAAATCATTTGTAATGGCTGACATACCGGGTATTATAGAGGGTGCAAGCGAAGGGAAAGGACTAGGATTGCGTTTCCTACGACATATTGAGCGTAACTCGCTTTTACTGTTTATGGTACCTGCCGATGCTGACGATATCCATCAAGAATACAGAGTTTTATTGAATGAATTGGCTCAGTACAATCCCGAATTGTTAGATAAGCGAAGAATATTAGCGATCTCGAAAGCTGATATGCTCGACGATGAACTAATGGAAGCGCTGGAAGCTGATCTACCCGAAATACCTCATATATTTATTTCATCCATTACAGGCTATAATATTACAGCCCTAAAAGATATGCTATGGCGTGAACTAAATGCAGACGGTGAATACAAAAAATCATTTGAAAGCATCACCCATCGCAACCTCGACATAAAAGTTGTGGAATTCGATGATGATGACGAATCTATCCCTGAAGATGACTACGAGGAAGAAGACTGGGATGAGGAAGAGGATGAAGATTTCGATCCGGATTTTTATTACGGAGAAGATACTGAAGAAGAAAATAAATAAGAAAAGCAAATGCCCTTTATCAACAGAGATCGAGGGCATTTCTTAAAATTAGGAATATGAATACAATTCGAAGCAACAGACTGAATCTACTTACATTTCCCTCTTTTCCAACAAAGAGCGTATCTGTTTTCACAACTACCATCCAAGGAGGAATTAGCACAGGAGCATACGCTTCTCTAAATCTCAGCCCCTATTCGGGAGATGATGCGGATTGTGTTAGTAAAAATCAGGAACTTCTTGCTGATGAAATAAATGTATCCATAGAAAACCTATACATCCCCTATCAGACTCATAACGATCAGATAGGAATCATTGACAATGACTTTCTGAACAAAAGTGATTTGGAAAAAGCAAAATCACTGAATGGGATTGATGCTTTAATCACCAATCAAAAAGATATTTGCATAGGAGTTACGACTGCCGATTGTGTGCCCATTCTTATATTTGATCCTGTACAACATGTGCTTGCTGCAATACATGCCGGATGGAAAGGTACTGTAGCCCGAATTGCAGAGAAAACAATAGAAAAGATGACAGAGCACTTCGACAGCAAACCTCAAGATCTAGTGGCAGGAATAGGCCCTTGCATCTCACAGAAACACTTTGAAGTAGGAGATGAAGTTGTGGATGCTTTTATTCAGACAGGATTTTCCATCACTGATATAGCATATCGCAATACTGAGAGCGGAAAAATGCACATAAATCTTGAATTGGCTAATAAATTGCTGTTAATTGAAGCCGGCATCGACAACAAGAATATAGAGACTGCGAACTTATGCACTTATTCTCATCCCGAACTTTTCTTCTCTGCCCGAAGACAGACAATCAATTCGGGGCGGATATTAACAGGAGGTGTATTGAAGTAAAATTTTGTACTTTTGTGTAGCAAACAAACAATAAAAAGACCGTTGATAATGAATCATATATTTTTTCCACCCGAATGGTATCCGCAAAGTGCAATACAGTTAACATGGCCTCATCCTGATACCGATTGGGATTATATGCTCGAAGAAGTTACTGCATGCTATGTGAATATAGCAGTAGAAATACTGAAAAGGCAAAAATTAATTGTTGTTTGTCACAATGCAGAAACCGTGAAATATGAGTTGAAAGAGCATAAAGACTTATTCCCAAACCTCACATTGGTAGAATTGCCAACCAATGATACATGGGCACGTGATCACAGCGGGATATCTGTTATCAATAATGGAAAAAAACAGGTGTATGATTTCACATTCAATGGATGGGGATTAAAGTTTGCATCGAACTACGACAATCAAATAAGCAGAGGCTTGTTCAAAAACGGTATATTTAAAAGTGATGTAGAGTTAATCAACAAGAAGGATTTTGCCCTCGAAGGAGGCGCATTGGAATCGGACGGAAAAGGCACACTTTTGACTACATCCGAATGCTTGCTTTCTGCGAACAGAAATTCCTTCATGTCGAAAGATGAAATAGAAAAGTATCTAAAAGAAGCCTTCGGACTAAATAAGATATTATGGTTAGATCATGGTTACCTAAGTGGAGATGATACTGATAGCCATATAGACACATTAGCTCGTTATTGCGACGAGCACACAATTGTATATGTAAAATGTGAAGATAAAAAAGACGAACACTATGAGGCTCTGGCCAAGATGGAGGAACAATTAAAAACCTTCACCGATTATCAAGGCAATCCTTATAAGTTAATCTCGCTGCCTATGGCAAAAGCCGTATACGACGAAGACAATGAAAGGCTTCCGGCGACTTACGCCAATTTTCTTATAATGAACGATGTTGTACTACTTCCATTCTACAACGATCAGGAAAGAGATACAGAGGCTAAAGAAAAATTAGAAATAGCTTTTCCAACAAGAGAAATCATAGGAATAGATTGTTCTTCCTTGATACGTCAACATGGTTCGTTGCACTGCATAACGATGCAATATCCCGATAATTTTGTATAATACCCAAGCGTTTATGAAAGATCAAAAAGCATTATTATTAAGGTGTATAAAAAATGATGTTCCGGCGATGGTATTTTCGGGAAACGACATATTATTTTTACCTTTACTTAAACAATATTATCTGGATGCCAAAAAGGGCGGGTGCACGCAAGAATTTCTGGATGACATTCAGTTAAGGATTGATGAGTTTGAGAAACATATACAAATGTCTCCCAATACAATTAAATTACCAGATTAGAGGATTATGAAAATAGGAATCATACAACAGGCAAATACTCCTGATATACAAAAAAATATAGCAGGACTAAAAGATAAAATCCGTAAGGCAGCAAACGAAGGTGCACAACTTATTGTTTTGCAAGAGCTGCACAATTCGCTTTATTTCTGTCAAGTAGAGGATACAAATATTTTTGATCTGGCCGAGACAATACCCGGACCGTCTACCGACGACTTTGGGACTCTGGCTAAAGAGCTAGGAGTTGTCATTGTACTTTCCCTATTCGAACGTCGTGCTCCCGGACTGTATCACAATACAGCTGTAGTAATAGAAAAAGACGGAACTATTGCAGGTAAATACCGCAAGATGCATATTCCTGACGATCCTGCTTATTACGAAAAATTTTATTTCACTCCCGGAGATCTTGGCTTTAAGCCCATCGAAACATCATTAGGCAAACTTGGAGTTTTGGTATGTTGGGATCAGTGGTACCCCGAAGCTGCACGCCTGATGGCAATGGCTGGGGCTGATATTCTTATTTACCCTACAGCTATAGGCTGGGAATCGACCGATACAGAAGACGAAAAAAACCGCCAGCTTGGCGCTTGGGTGATCTCTCAACGAGGACACGCAGTTGCTAACGGACTGCACGTTGTATCTGTAAATCGCACAGGATATGAACCCGACCCATCGGGACAAACCAATGGAATCACTTTCTGGGGAAACAGCTTCGTTGCAGGCCCTCAAGGCGAAATTCTATGGCAGGCATCCAACGACAAAGAAGAAGTACAAATAGTAGAGGTAGATATGAAGCGCTCTGAGCAGGTACGACGTTGGTGGCCATTCTTCCGAGACAGACGTATAGATGCATTCGGTGATATTACAAAGCGTTTTATCGATTAATATAGGTATACATTTGTAGGCTTCATATTATTCATTCGTACATATAACTTGGATAGTTATATAATACAAGGATCCTTAGTAGAGATAATAAGAACAGCCTTGTAGACAGACTTCTGTTTGTAATCTCAAGATAAGAATATCTTTTCCTATAAAAGATTTCACTTCGTTGAGAAATGTTTTTTAGTTCTGCCGGTTCTCCAAAACCGGCGAAACCGAGCCCATAAAAAGAGTATCTTATAAGTATAAAATTATCTATTAAGTAGAAAGCAATAGCGGATATTATATATTGTTTTTAGTCTTTGATAAAACTAGAAACAGAAAAAAGGTAACAATTAAAAACAGCAAATAAAGTGTCACTTTTGTCACCTTTTTGACAATAAGGATCTCTTTATATGCAACTTAAGCATTTCATAATATTTTAAATAAATCACCGTAAAGTCTACGACTACGGTGTAAAAACGATAAAAGGCTTTAAGCTAAATAAAAGTAAATTTGACAACAATGCCAGAAAAAGAAAACGAATTGTTTTTATCAAAAAGCATCCTTTGGCTGATGGCAATAGGTGCAGGCCTTGTAGTAGCCAACAATTACTACAATCAGCCCCTACTGGGCGTTATAGCCAAAGAACTGGGTGAATCTGAGTCAGCAACAAGTAAGGTCGCAATGTTTACCCAGATGGGATATGCTGCCGGATTATTACTTATAATTCCACTTGGTGACATGTTTAGACGAAAAAAGATTATCCTTATCGATTTCTTTTTCATAATCCTGTCATTAGTCGTTTTCGCTTTGAGTAAGTCCTTAATAGTCATGCTCGCAGCGAGCTTTTGTATCGGTCTTACATCTGTTGTTCCTCAGATATTTGTGCCCATAGCAGCCCAATTATCCCGTCCCGAAGAGAAGGGACGAAATGTAGGTATCGTTATGAGTGGATTGCTGATCGGTATTTTAGGCTCACGTGTTTTCAGTGGTGTTGTAGGAGAATATCTCGGCTGGCGGAATGTATTCCTCATTACTGCAGGACTCATGATTATACTTGCCGTACTCATCGCATGGATGTTACCAAATATGCAACCAACCTTTAAGGGCACTTACGGACAACTGATGGGATCTGTTATACGATATGCTAGAAGCATTCCGAGCTTACAATTAGCTTCATTAAGGGGAGCTTTGGGGTTTGCCTCTTTCTCTGCATTTTGGACTACCCTCACTTTCAGACTTCAAGAAGCTCCCTACTTTCAGGGAAGCGATGTGGCGGGATCTTTGGGCTTATTCGGAATAGCAGGCGCGCTGGCGGCTACCCTTGTAGGACAAGCATCGGGCAAAGTAAACAAAAACAAGCTTATAGCCATAGCGACCTTCATTATGATCGTTTCGTGGGGAGTGTTTGGGATGGCCGATAGTACTTATATAGGAATCATTGTGGGTATTATTCTTTTAGATATGGGGCTGCAAGCAATGCATGTCACCAATCAAACAATTGTACTATCATCCCAGCCAGAAGCTGCCAATCGTTTGAATACGGTATACATGGTCTCTTATTTCATAGGAGGTTCTATCGGTACATTCGTAGGAGGTAAGGCCTGGGGAGCTTATGGATGGAATGGCGTTGTATTTACAGGAGCCTTTTTTGTAAGCTTATGCCTTGTCGTACATTTAATTATAAGCAGAAAACCAAAATTCAACGAAAAATAGTTATCTTTACAACTATCAGAAATAAGATGTTTATGAATACACCATTACCTGAACGAATTTATAGGGAAGATCCATTGCCCAATATGGATGAGATAAGAGAGTTTATTGCACAGAAAGAAGCAGTGCAAGCCTTTGATTCGTTACTTGACTTTCTGAATGAAAACTATAACTTCGAACAAGAGATTTCTTTTGGAGGGAAAAATTATGGAGTAATTATTCGCTACCGCAAGAATGGTAAAACACTAGTATCCATACTTCCCGAAAAAGGTGCATTCTCAGTAATCCTTATATATGGTAAGAAAGAAGTTATAACGTTTAATGCGTACAGGGAGTCCTTCAGCAATATCTTCACAACGATATTCGATCAAACACCTCAGCTACATGATGGTAAATGGATGCTAATCAGAGTTGAGGACAGTTCTTTATTACAAGAGCTGGAACGCATGATAATGATAAAGAAAGCGATAAAGAGGGAGAAAAGAGAAGCGACAAACTAATTCGATAAACCTTTGTTTTCGCAAAAGGTGCATTTCTAGTTTAGTTCGAGAATCAATCTATTATTTATGCGAACGTCCTAAATAATAAGATACGACAAGCGAACCAACCTGCAATCCCATTAAGAGCCAGAATGCATTTCTCCTCCTATTTTTGCGTTTCAGAGCTTTTAACTCTTGCATTTGCTTTTCATTCAACAAGTCACATTCATGATTTTCCATATTATCTATTTTTTGTGTATTAACTTATTTATGTAACAAAGTAAGGCGTGATTTGATCATCTATTTTTGATAATTTATAAAATTCCAACCATTCTTTATCTTCAGGCTATTCATATCATTTTACCAAAAGAGCTATTGCCACGGCAGGAACAACAAACTTAACTACATTAAATATTTTTTTACTCATTGGCACCTGCCTTGATGGAGCTATCCCCGATCCTTGATAATACGTCTCCAGATCCTGAGCAAAATTTTCATCCCAGAATTCACGGGTGGTAGAGTCGGGAAAATAAAACAACTCTTGACAGAAACCGGACAAACGCCGATTGCGCATCTGCTTTTTTTCTATGACACCTTTAAACTCAACATCACAAAAGTAAGTGATCTCATCCTCCTTGCCAAATTCGTCTAGGGTCTGAAAACGATAGTAAGTATAGCAATCAGACATATAATATTTATCTCCTATCTTTTTGAAAGAGAAACGACCGACCTTTCTCTTTATTTTAACTCGGTTTCCCATATACCGCTTATACGGCTGACTAGCCAAAACAGAGTCGATAGACTCTATCTCCATAGAAGCAATAGTCATATCATCTTTATTAATAAGTATCTCACCTCTTGCCCAACCATCCTTGCCTTGAAGAGGCTCTATCTGCAAAACGATATATGAACTATCTGATGTAAAAGAACGTGTAGTTTCGTTATTCTCACTTTTGCCAAAGGTAAATAGATGTGAAGCATGATATTCTGCCCCGTACAATTCCGAAGTAGGAGTCACTGTTCGTTGCACACGCCTTATATCAATAATATTGAGCATATAAGGGACTCTCTCCCTTTTCATATTTTTCTTCAGATCCTTCTCTTTCAGTGTTGTTGCATACTTCATATATATTTCGTTCTGCAATGTATCCGACTTTTTTGTCTGCTGAAAGTGCAACAAGTATCCCAGATGAAGATCGAGCAGGAGCTTCTTCTTCGTGTTTTGCATTGCTTCATCCAACAGAGCATCTGCATCTCCCGGGCTAATAACAATGGGGTTAAGATATACAGGATTCAACTCCATGCGAACAACAGGGTTTATCAAAAGTGAACTTTTAGCAACAGATTTCACTTTGTAACCAATACATTGGAAGTGAATAACATCTTCGCTTACAGTCGGAATAGTATATCTTCCTTTAGTATCTGTATTAACATAGCCTCTCGAAGTGGCTCCATACTGTACTATTACATCCGCTATAGGTTTGTTGCTATCTTTATCGATCACTGTTCCTTGAATTAAAGTTTGTGCAAAAAGATGGGTACCGATAAAGGTCAATAAGACTAGAAAAAGACATTTTCTCATATAAAAGTTTTGAGTAAGTTATGCATAAATGGCACCCTATTTATAAAAACGCGATTTTCAATCGAATCATATATTTACACAGCAAACAGACAGTAAAAAACATTTAACGAAAACAAATTCATATATTTTAGTATGGAATACAGTAAATGTACATTGTATTTTTGTACCTTTATCGCGCAGTTATTAAAATTCTATTTTTAATAGCATTTTTTAATAAATCGCTATACATAAAACTATCATACAGTTACCATGTCTATACTCTATCAAGCAGAGGAAGTAAAACTTCCGTCTATAAAGAAACGTAAAACTACAGACTGGATAAAACTGGTTGCCACATCTTATGGTAAACAGATTGGAGATATTTCATTTATTTTTTGCTCCGACAAAAAAATACTTGAAGTAAATAACCAGTATTTGCAACACGACTATTATACTGATATTATTACATTCGACTACAGTGAAGATGATATAATATCGGGGGACATCTTCATCAGTGTAGATACAGTCAAAAGCAACTCTGAAACGTTCGGAACGAATTACGATGAGGAGCTTAACCGTATTATAATACACGGAATACTACATCTGTGTGGGATCAACGACAAGGGGCCCGGAGAAAGAGAATATATGACTGAATGCGAAAACAAAGCATTAAAAATATTGGAGGCATAGACAATCGTGCAAAAACTTCTGAGCAAATTATATTATATCGTACCAATCTGCTGTTTCTTCCCGTTCTTCTCAGCACCGTTGGCTTTATTTCTCGGTATAATACTCGCTTTTTTCTATAAAGGGGAGGAAGTAGTTAAAACAGGAAAGCTAACAAAATATCTCCTGCAAGCATCTATTGTATGCATGGGTTTTTCGATGTCGATGCATGAGGTTATCCAAACAGGGAAAACAGGTTTTATGATCACTGTAGGCTCTGTTCTTATAACAGTTTTAGCGGGTATCGGACTTGGATTATTACTGAAAGTAGGAAAAAACACAACATTACTTATATCTAGCGGAACAGCTATTTGTGGAGGGAGTGCCATTGCTGCCGTTGCCCCGGTTTTGGGGGCAAAAAACAACGAGATAAGTTTTTCACTTGCTGTTGTTTTCGTATTAAATGCTGTAGGGTTATTTATTTTCCCAGCTATCGGACATCTGCTTCAAATGGATCAGACCCATTTCGGATATTGGGCTGCCATAGCTATACACGACACCAGCTCGGTAGTAGGAGCTTGTTCGGCATACGGAGAGCAGGCCCTGCAAGTAGGTACAACGGTAAAACTAACACGTACACTCTGGATTATACCGCTTGCACTATGCATCGCGTTCTTTAATAAAAATAAAACCTCGAAAATAACAATCCCTTGGTTTATATTTCTGTTTGTTGTTGCTATCATTATAGGAAACTATATTCCCGGAATGACAGAAACAAACGAGCATCTCAGCTGGCTTGGAAAAAAAGGAATGATGATTTCTTTATTCTTCATCGGAGCCTCTATTAATCTGGAAGAAGTAAAAAAAACAGGCGTAAACACCTTTCTTCTAGGCATTCTTCTTTGGTTTGTAATAGCTGTATTATCTTTATACTGGATTAAACTAATGTTTTAATGAACAAAATTGTAGACAAAGAGTATTTCTCAGAAAACGTAGTTAAGTTTGAGGTTGAAGCACCTCTTATCGCTAAAAGCCGTAAGGCCGGCCACTTTGTCATTGTACGTGTTGGCGAGAAAGGCGAGCGTATACCTTTAACCATTGCAGCATCTGACCTTAACAAAGGAACTATCACTATTGTTATTCAGGCTGTAGGAGCCTCTTCAAAAAAGATTTGCGAACTAAATGTGGGCGATTACATAACCGATATTGTTGGCCCGCTAGGACAAGCAACCCATATCGAAAACTACGGAACGGTTATCTGTGCCGGAGGTGGAGTAGGTATTGCGCCAATGCTTCCAATTATAGAAGCGATGAAAAGAGCCGGAAATAAAGTTATTTCTGTCTTGGCAGCACGCACCAAAGATCTTGTGATACTCGAAAAACAAGTAGCCGAATACTCGGACGAAGTAATAGTTATGACAGACGATGGTTCGTACGGACACAAAGGATTGATTACAAATGGTGTTGAGATGGTAATTAATCGTGAAAAGGTAGACTTATGTGTAACCATAGGCCCTGCTATTATGATGAAATTCGTTTCTTTACTGACTCAGAAATACAATATTCCTACAATGGCTTCATTAAATACCATTATGGTAGACGGCACAGGCATGTGCGGTGCTTGTCGTGTATCGGTAGGAGGAAAAACTAAATTTGTATGTGTTGATGGTCCCGAGTTTAATGCTCACGAAGTAGATTTCGACGAAATGCTAATGAGGCTAAGAGCTTATAGTTAAATTAATTATTGAGTAAAATTAAAAATATCAGCTCAGTCTTATTATCTATAACTAATTACTTACAACTTACGACTAAAAATGACAGAACAAGAATATATACAAGCACGCCGAAGCGAACCATGGAGAGAGGAACTGCGTAAAACCATGAAGGCTAAAGAACGAGGAGAAAAATCTCGTGTACACATGCCCGAGTTGGATGCTGAATACAGAAGCCACTCCCTGAAAGAAGAAGTTAATTTAGGACTTACGGCCGAACAAGCTATGGCAGAAGCGGCACGATGTCTCGACTGCGCAAACCCTACTTGTATGGAAGGTTGTCCGGTGGGAATCCAAATACCAACCTTCATTAAAAACATAGAGCGTGGCGAATTTCTTGAAGCAGCTAAAGTGCTGAAAGAAACAAGCGCCTTGCCTGCTGTCTGCGGACGTGTATGCCCACAAGAAAAGCAGTGTGAAGCGAAATGTATCTATATACAAAAGATGAAAAAAGAGCCCGTAGCTATCGGATACTTAGAGCGCTTTGCGGCAGACTATGAGCGTGAAAGCGGACAAATAGCTATACCCGAACTGGCTCCTGCCAATGGCATAAAAATAGCAGCTGTAGGCTCAGGCCCGGCCGGACTTTCTTTTGCCGGAGATATGGCAAAACGAGGATATGACGTAACTGTATTTGAGGCACTACATGAGATTGGGGGCGTTCTTAAATATGGTATACCAGAGTTCCGTCTTCCAAACGAAATAGTAGACGTTGAAATAAATGTGCTTCGTGATATGGGGGTTAAGTTTGTCAAGAACTGTATTGTTGGAAAAACGATTACCCACGAAGATCTGAGAGAAAAAGGCTTCAAGGGGATTTTTGCTGCAAGCGGAGCAGGGCTTCCTAACTTCATGAATATTCCGGGAGAAAATCTGATTGGAGTGATGTCGTCTAATGAATATCTTACCCGTGTCAACCTGATGGATGCATCAAACCCGGAAAGTGACACCCCTGTGCAAATGGGTAAGAAAGTTGCTGTTATAGGTGCAGGTAACACTGCTATGGATGCGATACGTACAGCAAAACGTTTGGGTGCAGAAAAAGCATATATTATTTATCGCCGATCGGAAGAGGAAATGCCGGCCCGTATAGAGGAAGTAAAACATGCCAAAGAAGAAGGTATTGAGTTCTATACGCTGCATAATCCAATTAAGTACGAAGGTGATGAAAAAGGTCATGTAAAACGGATGCTCCTACAAAAAATGGAACTTGGCGAACCGGACGCATCTGGTCGTCGTAAGCCTATAGCAATCCAAGGAGCTACTGAATGGTTCGACATAGATGAAGTAATAGTCAGTGTTGGAGTATCTCCAAATCCATTAATCCCTTCAACATTTAAAGGACTTCAAGTTTCTAAGTGGGGAACAATTATTGTGAATCAGGAAACAATGCAGTCTGATCTATCAGACGTATATGCAGGCGGTGACATCGTTCGTGGGGGAGCAACAGTTATTCTCGCCATGGGTGATGGACGTAAAGCTGCTGCAGCAATGGATAAAGCATTAAAAGGATAAAAAAAGATCTATTTATATAAGTAAGCCCTCATTGATAAAAATCAATGGGGGTTTCGTTTTTTATCAAAAAATACAGATAAGATTTTCAATCCATTCGCAGCATAAGTATTATAGAATCACATCCTTTCTCCAGAAGGGTTAATTTTACATTCAGAATCAAAAAGATTGCGCACTTTTATCTTCTTTGTGCAACCCATATGAGTAGTGAACAAAAAATAGAAAGATTACGTTTTTTTTATGACAAATTGACAATTTTAATATTGTTTTTGTTTATTTATTCGGATATAAAAAGCTAAATTTGTGAGGCTATTAAAGGATTGATATACAATTAATGAATTAATATATTTAGAGTGTACATAGCCTGCATTTTATGTTACTCTTATCAGTATAATACCTAAAAAAAGTTATGGGAAGAGAAATTAAATTCAGCCTCGTTTATCGTGACATGTGGCAGTCATCGGGAAAGTACCAGCCGCGTGTTGACCAATTGACACAAGTTGCACCGGTTATTATTGACATGGGATGTTTTGCTCGTGTTGAAACGAATGGTGGCGCTTTTGAACAAGTAAATTTGCTTTACGGAGAAAATCCAAACAAAGCAGTTCGTGAATGGACAGCTCCTTTCAACAAAGTTGGCATCCAAACACACATGCTTGAACGTGGATTAAATGCTCTACGCATGTACCCTGTTCCAAAAGATGTTCGTCAATTGATGTTTAAAGTAAAACATGCACAAGGGACTAATATCTCTCGTTCGTTTGATGGATTGAATGACCCTCGCAACCTTGAACTTTCTGTAAAATATGCAAAAGAAGCCGGCATGATTTCTCAGGCTGCTCTT
Organism: Dysgonomonas sp. Marseille-Q5470; assembly: GCF_951230145.1. Taxonomy (NCBI): domain Bacteria; kingdom Pseudomonadati; phylum Bacteroidota; class Bacteroidia; order Bacteroidales; family Dysgonomonadaceae; genus Dysgonomonas; species Dysgonomonas sp. Marseille-Q5470. Next base: position 108,921 of record NZ_CATNVE010000009.1, read on the forward strand.
TGTATTACTTCGTCCCCTATCCATACTGTAGAATACTATGTAAACTTTGCTGACAAATTAGTAGAGTTTGGAGCTGACGAATTATGCTTAAAAGATATGGCCGGTGTAGGACGTCCTGCTTTCCTCGGCAAATTAGTGAAAGCTCTAAAAGACCGTCATCCAAATATTCCGATTCAGTATCATGGACACACAGGCCCGGGCTTCTCTGTAGCTTCTATGCTCGAAGTTGCACGTGCAGGTGCTGACTATGTAGATACAGCAATCGAACCTTTAGCATGGGGAATGGTGCACCCTGATATTATCACAATACAGGCAATGCTCAAAAATGCAGGATTCTCCGTACCTGATATCAATATGAGCGCTTATATGGAAGCTCGCGCATTGACGCAATCATTCATAGACGACTTCTTAGGATATTGGATCGACCCTTCAAACAAAATAATGACATCTCTGCTTGTAGGCTGCGGTCTTCCGGGAGGTATGATGGGCTCTATGATGGCCGACCTTAGAGGTATGCATTCTGCTATCAATATGGCTCTTCGCAACAATGGTAAGGCTGAAGTTACATTGAATGACCTTGTTGTACAATTATTCGAAGAAGTAGAATATATATGGCCTAAACTTGGTTATCCGCCACTCGTAACACCATTCAGCCAATATGTGAAAAATATCGCATTGATGAATATATTCTCGATGGCTCAGGGACAACCTCGTTTCTCTAACATCGACAAAGACAGCTGGAATATGATACTTGGTAAAACAGGTACGCTTCCTGGCAAGCTGGATGAAGAAATCGTTGAATTGGCTAAAGCAAAAGGACTTGAATTCTATACAGGCAATCCACAGGATGAATACCCTGACGCTCTTGATTCATATCGCAAAGAAATGGATGAAAACGGCTGGGATTACGGACAAGATGACGAAGAATTGTTTGAATTAGCAATGCACGACCGTCAATACCGTGACTACAAATCAGGACTGGCAAAAGAACGTTTCAATATAGACCTTGAAAAAGAAAAGGAAAAAGCCGGAGCTCCAATCATCGTAACACGTCAGGTAGTAGAAGTTCCTGCATTTGATGCGGAAGCGATTAAAGCTAAATATCCGGAAGCAAAACCTCTTCAAGCTACTGTTAGCGGACAGGTTATTTGGCAAGTTGATGTAGACGACGTTTCTACTGCTCCTGTTGTTGGCACATCTGTAAAAGAAGGTGATGTTGTATGTTTTGTTCAAACTTATTATGGTATCGAAGAAGTAAAAGCTCTTACTTCAGGAAAGATTATCCAAATAGAAACAAAACAAGGCGCAAAAGTTCAAAAGAATCAGGTTTTAGCTTATATAGACTAAAAGTATCTGATTTCATATATAAAAAAGCATCATTAATAATGATGCTTTTTTTTGCATATATCCAATTGAAATTGAAGAAAAGGCATTATGTATTATTTAACAATATTAAACCCCCAATAAAATTATCACAATAGCTCTAAAACATTTACCTTTGGCGAAATTTTGAAATAAAGTTTCGCGGAAAAATAAAGGGAAAAATGAAAAAGCTATTATTATTTACAATTTTGTTGGGGGCATTAAACATCTACGCCCAATCTCCAGAAAAAAACAAATACACGATCTTATTAACAGGCGCATCATTTGCCTCATCAAACAACGGTTGGTTCGAGTTAGCTTGCAAAACGCTCGATGCTACTCCCATAAACAAGGCCATAGGGGGAGAAGCTATTGCTGATGCGGCGAATAAGATGGCAGCCGATACGCTTTATACAAAACAGCAACTAGAAGATATAGATACTTTCGTAATAATGCATGTACACGATGAAGATGTTGCCAGTGAAAACGGTCTTAAAGAAAACTATAAAGATTATAAGACACCCTTCGACAGGTCAAATTATGCAGCTGCATACGACTATGTTATCAAGCATTACATTACAGATTGTTACAATTTGAAATTTGATAAAAATTCAAAGTATTATAATACCCCGAGCGGAAAACCTGCAACAATAGTTCTATGCACGCACTGGCATGACGCACGCATAATATACAATTCAGCAATACGCAAGCTGGCTGACAGATGGGGCTTTCCGGTTGTAGAATTCGACAAATATATCGGGTTCTCTAAAAATCACTTACACCCTGTTACCGGAAAGCAATATAGCATTTTGTATGCTCATAATAACGAAAAAGTAAATGGTGTAGAGTATGGATGGCATCCGTATAACGGAGAAGACAAGTATATACAACAACGTATGGCTGCTATATTCAGCGATTTGATGAAAAAAGTTCTACCTTTGAAGTAGAATTATGCTATATTACAAAGAATATATAACTGCCTCAACCCTATTGGGAATATGGAAGATAGAGGAAACCAGCGAAGAGCTGTTTTCTCTACTTGCCCATAACGAATGGATTCAGAATATATATACAGTAAAGGCTGAATCGAGAGTACTCGAAATATTATCGACGAGGATATTGATAAAAGCACTTACTGGAGAAGAAAAAGAAGTGCGCTACAACACTACAGGGAGACCATTCCTTGCCGATGAATCATATCACATGAGCGTGTCCCACACCAAAGGTTATGTAGCTGTAGCTATCAATAAAGAGAAAGCCATAGGGCTGGATGTGGAGTATATATCAGAAAAGATAAGAAGAGTACAGAGTCGTCTTATTTCGGACAAGGAATATATTGACAAGGACAATGAACTCATCCACCTCCTACTCCACTGGTCGGCAAAAGAAGCTATGTTTAAGTACCTTGATACCGAAGGTGTTGATTTCCGAAAAAATTTATTTGTAAGTAAGTTTACTCCTGAAGAGAAAGGAGCATTCAATACCAAAGAAACACGGTCGCCACAACACACCGAATTTAAAGCATATTACAAGGTCGAAAAAGAGTTTGTGTTGGTATGTATTGAGGAGAAAAGTTAAAGAACGAAACCATTCAAAGATTATTATAAAACGGTAGTTTGCGAATCATTCAATATAGCAATCCGATGTTCTTTTTCCATAAACTTAAAAAACATATACAGGCGATATTCAAATTCTAACCCATAATATCTATTTGCTTCATAATCAATTTTCACTTCATAGATATCGGGATTGTAGTGCAGCGGCTGACTATAACGATAATTCCATTCGCTTACCATCATTGCATTTTGTATCTTTAACGAAGAAGCAGAATAGAATTCTTTGGGCTTTTGCATAAGCAAGAAAGTTTCATAACCGGGATCAAGGACTGTTATTTCGTAAACGACACTCTCTTCTTTTTTCTTTTGTAGATAATCTTTAGTGTATATGAAAATACCCCCCTTTTCTCCTCGTGAGCCATATATAGCTGTTGCCATTTGATCTTTTAGTACATCTATCGAATCAATAGTTTGTATATCTATACTATTACTATCAAAATCTATATCCATAGGTAAGTCATTCAATACATAAAGAGGGTATAAGCTTCCTTTTATCGTATTTTTATGAACGAAATTAACAGGCAAGTCTAAAGACTTTCTCTTAACTGAATCTATAATAAAATAAGGATTTGATATTTGGGGAATATTTAATGTTGTATTACGACGAACAAACTCTAGATTTCGCTGCACATTAACCGTCCCTTGACCAAAACACAAACAAGGAATAATAAATAAAAAAACAACCATCATTCTTTTCATAGCCATTCAGATTACCTTCTTCAAATATAACGAATTACAATAAATAAAAAACAAAAGTAGCATGAATAAAATCCATGCTACTCTATATTGTCAAATGAAGAATGTCAACTCACGCAAGGCGGCTTACTTCCTTCACCCCTTTCACCGTTTTTAGTTTTTTTATCAGCCCGTTGAGCATATCTGTATTATTCAGCGTCACCGACATATTACCCTGAAACAATCCATCATTCGAGTCGATGCTGATAGAACGCATGTTTATACCCTGTTCTTTAGCTATAATAGAGGTCAAGTTATTAATTATGCCGATATCATCATTCCCTATTATCCTGAGTGTAACAGTATAGGTAGACCCCGATTTACCCGACCACTTGGCAGGAATCACACGATAAGCAAAACGTGAAAACATATCATGGGCATTCGGACAATTTATTCGATGGATTTTTATTCCCTGCGATGACACAAAACCAAATATCTCGTCACCATATATTGGATTACAACATTTTGCCAACTTATAATCTACTCCTGTCAGGTTTTGATCTATAATTAATTCCTCTTTGCTCGAAGAATCTTTCTTTGTTTCAGGAGTATATACAACGTAATTCTCGGCACTTATAGCCTCATGTTTGTCATGCTGTTCTGTTTCTTTTTTCTCTAGGTCAAGATATTGATCTATAACAGAATTGACATCAAGACTTTCTTCTGCTATCTTAATATAGAAGTCGGTGATTGTCTTGAAACCAAGCTTTTTGATCAGACGCATCATTATCGACTCGTTGATCTCTATCTTCCTGTTCTTTACCCGACGCTTGAGTTGCTCCTTGGCAATCTCCACCTGCTTATTCGCTTCTTCCTTGAGGCTTTGGCGTATTTTATTCTTCGCTTTCGATGTAGTTACAAAATTGAGCCAGTCTTGTTTTGGCGACTGATTGGGTGAAGTGAGGATCTCTATTTGGTCTCCGTTCGACAATTTATGGCGGATAGAAACATTACGTCCATTCACTTTACCCGAAACACAGGTAGAACCAATGCGAGAGTGTATCGAAAAAGCAAAGTCAAGCACCGTTGCCCCATTCGGCAGTTTATGCAAGTCTCCCTTTGGAGTAAATACATAGATCTCATCATCGTAGAGGTCGAGCTTAAAGTTCTCTAATTTCTCACCTGAATCAAGACTTTTGTTTTCGAGCATTTCACGCAACCCGGTCAACCAGTCGTCCATCTTCGACTGACTTTTCACACCTTTGTACTTCCAGTGTGCTGCCAATCCACGCTCAGCAATCTCATCCATACGACGGGTACGTATCTGCACCTCTACCCAACGGGATTCATGCCCCATAACCGTGGTATGCAACGACTCGTAACCATTGCTTTTGGGAATAGAAAGCCAATCTTTGAGCCTTTTGGGATTCGGTGTATAAAGATCGGTTACAATCGAATACGCCTGCCAACACTCAGGTTTTTCTTTATCTAAAGGGGAGTTTAAGACTATGCGAATAGCAAACAAGTCATAAATTGACTCAAAATCTATCTTTTGCTTTTTCAGCTTATTATTAATGGATGATATAGACTTCACACGCCCCTTTATATCATATTTCAGCCCGGTCTCTTTCAATCTGGCATCTATCGGTGCTATAAATTCGGCAATGTATTTATCACGTGAAGCTTTACTTTCACTTATTTTTTCTACAATATAGTCATAAGACTCTCTATCGGTATATTTCAGATAAAGGTCTTCGAACTCCGTTTTTATATTATACAGTCCCAACTTGTGTGCCAATGGAGTATAAAGAAACGAAACTTCTACTGCCAATTGCAATCGATGTTGTTCGCTATACTTTTCGGCATTTCGGATACGATGGAGCCGGCTCGCTATTTTTATAAGAATTACCCGCATATCCTCGGCGAGTGTTATCAACAGCTTTATGTAATTGTCCGAAGCCATAGCCGATTCGTTCATTTCCAAAGCATTGATCTTCATCAACCCCGACACAATATTTGCTATATCTTTACCAAATATCGTAGATACTTCTTCCAGCGATATAGACTTATGCATTACAGGACGATAGACAAGTAAGGCCAAAATTGCAGCACTTTTCAGCCCAAGTTCTTCCATGAGAATAATAGATGAACTCACTGTAAGATTTGTAATACTACCAATCTTCTGATCTTTAGCATAGACTCCATCAGCCAATGCCTTCTTTATGACTTTCCTTATTTTCTCAAATTCATCAGGAGTGAGATTAGAATCCAACCCTCTCATCAATCTTTTGAATTTGGAATAAGTCAGGCCTTTATCGTTATATGTGGGGAAATTGTCATTCATTTTCTCTACAAAATATGAGTATATATAATTAAATTGACAAAGACAGGAAAAGATAAATCATATTAATCTCGTATCCGTTTGTAAAATTAACGCTTTTTTGAAAGTGACACGTCTTTTTTATAACAGATGTTTTAATTTTTTCATATTTAGAAACTTTATGCTTTTAGCAGACGTTTTAATGATCAAAGCATTTTAACTTTGCTTATGTTAAATAAACAACCTTGTTTCTCTAGAATAGAAACGGTATAGATTTCAAAAAAACAATTTATATAAAGCTAAGATGAAGGCAAACGATTACGCTAAACTCGAGAAAGATTATGACTTCAAAAGGCATTACTTTAATAACACATTCTGGTGGAAAACACTACTGATGGTGCCACCTATATGTTTCTTGTTTGTTGGACTTGTAGGAATAATATACTTGTTCAATAGTGACATGCTCGTATCGTGGTATATTATCCCTTATCTTTTTTTGTTCACTGTTGGCACTATTTGGCTAAAAGCCCTGAAAAGGCACATATTGAAAGCTGCAATGACTACAGAAGGGGCTTTTCATATTTGTCTTGCCACACCATTGGGAGACAAAGGAGACTACACTTATGCCGCATTTGCAAACAATACACGCCGACATGATAAATACTATATCACAAATCTGGTAAAAGAAATATCTCTTCACGACCTCTTGGCTAAACATGAAGTGTCTTTCAAAAAAGAAGCTATTCTTATACGTGACGAAGAAAGTGACAGTGATATATATGTAAAAGCCTATCCTAAAAAAGAAATAAACAAGCGGAATGCAGGATGGAGCTTAAGCGAGGGTTATTTTCCGGTGTTATATATAAACGACAAAAATGTTCCGATAATAAGAAGAAAAGATTTAGTGAGGAAATCATAATTCAATTTCATCTTAACAGGATTTTCACAAGTCTTTTATACCTTTGACACTCAAAATATCAAAGAACATAATTCATGGTTGAAAAAGACTCCAAAAACAAGAAATTTTCCACCCGCATTATCAGTGAAAAATTTTTCAAAAAAGATGTGCATGGTGCAATATCTATGCCTATTTATCGCAATGCTGCCTTCGAGTTTGCCGACTCTGAAAGTATAGCGGCTGCTTTTCAGTACAAAGAAGAGATCCCTTCACACACATATACACGCATAACGAACCCGTCTGTAGAAAATCTGGAACGAAAGATTAAAACAGCATCAGGTGCAGAAAACGTAATGATGGTAGCATCAGGAATGGCCTCAATCTCGAATACTTTCCTTACCATTGCTTATGCCGGAAGTAACATTGTAACATCACCTCACTTGTTTGGCAATACATTTTCGCTATTTAAATTTACCCTTGCAGCATTCGGAGTTGAAGTGCGCTTTGTAAACACCGACAATCTGGAACAGATAGCGTCAGCTATAGACGAAAATACATGTGCCTTCTTTTGCGAATTAATAACGAATCCGCATTTAGAGATAGCCAATCTCCCCGAAATATCAAAGATATTGAGAGCTAGAAATGTACCTATGATCGTTGATAGCACTATTATTCCTTGGTGTGGCTTCGATGCCAGAAAAGCAGGTGTAGATATTGAGGTAGTTTCTACAACAAAATATATATCAGGTGGAGCTACGAGTATTGGAGGAGCAATCCTCGATTACGGTACGTTCGACTGGACGCACAACAAGCGTTTAGCAAATGTAGCAAAAACCGAGGGTGTATCTCAGTTCTCATTTAAGCTGAAACGTGAGATAGCCCGCAATATAGGGGCTGCAATGGACCCAGATACAGCCTACCAACAATCGCTAGGTATGGAAACGCTGGAATTACGTTTCGAAAAAATGTCTGAAACGGCATATGAATTGGCACAATTCCTTTCAGAACTGCCGGATGTCGTTAAAGTAGGTTATCCAAAATTAACCGGCTCTGCATATAAAAATATATCGGATTCCCTGTTTGTTGGTAATCCGGGTGCTATGCTGACATTTAGCCTGAAAGACAAAAAAGCTTGTTACGACTTCATGGATAAACTTTGCATTATCCGCAGAGCAACAAACTTGTTCGATAATAAAACATTAATTATACACCCAGACTCAACCATCTATGGCACATTTACACCCGAGATGAAGGAGATAATGGGTATAGAAAGTAATCTTATGCGCCTCTCTGTAGGTCTCGAAGATCCGGATGACCTTAAAGCTGACATATTGCAAGCTTTAGGTAAACAAAACTAATCTTGATTTTTAATTGTTATAAGATTATATCATTCAAAGAAAAAGTAGTACTTTTGTGCTCTGATTATGCGAAACGCAAATAATTGGGGCTAAATAGCTGATATAATGAAGATATTGATACTAAATGGACCAAATTTGAACCTGTTGGGAAAACGTGAACCGGAAGTTTACGGGAACATTTCTTTCGAAAATTATTTTACCCAATTGCAACAAAACTATCCAGATTGCGAATTATCTTATTTTCAGTCCAATCACGAAGGAGCTATTATAGACAAAATACATGAAACCGGATTTACATACGATGGCATTGTGCTCAATGCGGGAGCATATACGCATACTTCCATTGCCATACATGATGCCATAAAGGCTGTAACAACTCCGGTAGTTGAGGTGCATATCTCAAATATTCATACCCGTGAGAATTTCCGACACAAATCAATGATCGCTGCAGCCTGCAAAGGTTCTGTCGTTGGGTTAGGTCTGTTATCATACGAATTTGCTATCGACTATTTTCTGAAAGCAAAGAAAATATAAGATTGCAAGTGCAAATCTTTTAAAGAACTATATATTAAATAAAATTCCATTTATGACTCAGAAAAAAACGAAAATTGTAGCTACAATTTCAGACATGCGTTGTGATGTTGATTTTATTCGTGCATTATATAACGAAGGGATCAATGTTGTAAGGATGAACTCTGCCCACATGACAGAAGAAGGGTTTATCAAAGTAATGACTAATGTACGTGCCGTATCTTCACACATTGGTATTATGATGGATACTAAAGGACCGGAAATACGTACAACAGCTACAGCTTCAGGAGAAAAAATAGTTGTTAAAACCGGAGACAAAATCAAAGTTATCGGTGATATCAACATCCTATCTACTCCCGAGCAAGTTTCACTTTCATATCCAAGCATTATAGAAGATGTGCCGGTAGGCAGCACACTATTGATTGACGACGGAGAAACTGCACTAAAAGTAATCGATAAAACTGCAGAATATCTACTTTGCGAAGTACAAAACGATGGTACAATCGGTAGCCGCAAGAGCGTTAATATCCCTGGAGTAAAAGTAAACCTTCCTTCAATTACAGCAAAAGACAGAAGAAGTATCGAAATCGCTATCAAAAACAAAGCTGACTTCATCGCTCACTCTTTTGTAAGACATAAACAAGACGTATTAGACGTACAAAAGATTTTGGACGAATACAACAGCCCTATCAAAATCATCGCTAAGATTGAAAACCAAGAAGGTGTTGACAATATCGACGAAATCTACGAAACAGCTTATGGCGTGATGGTAGCTCGTGGCGACCTTGGTATTGAAGTTCCACAAGAAAAAATACCTGGAATCCAACGTTTGCTTATCCGTAAAGCCGTAGAATATAAAAAACCGGTTATCGTAGCAACTCAAATGTTGCACACAATGATCGAAAATCCACGTCCTACTCGTGCAGAGGTTACAGATATTGCAAATGCAGTATATTATGGAACAGATGCAGTGATGCTTAGTGGAGAAACTGCTTATGGTAAATATCCGATCGAGGCTGTTCGCGCTATGGCTCAGATTGCTGCTGCTGCCGAACAATCTAAATTAGAAGAAAAAGCTATGCCGGTTCCTTTCAAAGATAGAGAATACGGAAGAACATCATTCCTAGCTAAGCAAGCTGTTAAATCTTGCAATCAACTTGGAGTGAAAGCTATTGTTACAGACAGTATGACCGGACGTACAGCACGTACTCTTGCCGCATTCCGCAGCAAATGTCCTGTATATGCATTCTGCAACAAAGAAGAAGTTGCTCGCTGGTTATCATTGAGTTACGGTGTAGATCCTCACTTCCAAGAAGATGCTGGTCTTACTAAAAACCACAAAGAATATTTCGTTAGAGCATTAAACCAACTTCAATTAGACGGAGTATTAAGCTCAGGTGACTATGTTACTTATTTGAGTGGAACTTTCTCTGATGGTAAAGGTGGAACATCTTTCCTTGAAATCGAAAAAGTTGGTGCTGTAATGGAACAAGGTGAGAAATTTTTCGTTCCTGTGGACTAATCGAACTTAAAATTTATTTATATAAAAGGGTGCTTCCAAAAGCACCCTTTTTATTTTGCATCTGTTGACTCTTCCTAAAATAGCTTAATATAAAAACCATTAATCTCGAAAACAATGAGAAATCATGTATATTTGAAACCGGACAAACGCAATACTAACAAAATAGACAAAGGCCCACAAAATGAAAATCCATATTTTATTATTTATTCTCCTTCTTTCACCGATCGTTTATATCATTGGGCAAAATCATGATATTAATAAAATACTAAAAGAATTAGATGATGCTTTTGACAATCAAAACAAATATGACCAATTAAAAGAAGAACGTTTGAGCGAATTAAAAAAGAAAGTCAACCTAACCCAATCTCTAGAAAAACAATACGATATAAATAAGATTATAGTAAATGAATATAATACGTACATAAGTGATTCTGCAATTTTTTATGCTGCTAGAAATGTAGAGATATCTAAAGCGCTAAACAAAAAACGAGATGAAGATGAATCCCAGATATTACTTGCCAGAACATATGCCCGTGGGGGACTTTTTACTCAAGCAGAGGAAATATTAAAATCGATAAAAGTAAAAAAGTTACCTGATGATTTACGAGAAAAATATTATTCAGCCTATGCCCGTTCATATGAAGCACTGATAGATCATATAAATAATGAAAAGTACTCCGCTAGGTATGAAAAAAAGATGATCGCTTTTTTGGATTCAGCACGTCAAATATATTCAAAAGATAAAAATGATATCATTGATTATGTTTATATTGACTATTGGGAGAAGAAAACCGGACATCTTGAGCATCTATTAACTCTTCTACCAACATTAAATCCCGAGTCTCAAGATTATGCTATTATCTCTACTCTTATAGGAATAGAGTATTGGGAACGTGGTGATAATCTAGAACTGCCAATAATGTATTTAGCCCAAGCTTCTCTGGTGAATATCAAGTCTGCAATCAAAGATCCAATAATACTAATGAACCTAGCCCTCTTGCTTCATGAAACTAACGATTCGGAGAGAGCTTATAAAATCGCAATAAAAGCACTTAATGATGCAAATTTTTACAATTCAAAACATCGTAACAAAATCATATTAGAAACCTTTCCGATAATCGAAGAAACGTATCAAAACAAAATAATAGAACAAAGACAAGATTTAACAATGTACCTTATTATTATGATAGTATTTGCTATCGGACTTCTTTTTACATGCCTTTGCGTATACAGACAAATTCGTATTATTAAAAAGAATCGGAAGCAACTAAAACTACTTAATGATAGTTTGGATAAAGCGAACAATATCAAAGAAGAATATATTGGATACTTTTTGAAACAATACTCAATTTATATAGAAAAACTGGAAGAATTTAAACAATCTGTATACCGAAAGATAAAAGCGGGCCAAACAAATGACTTATTGGCAACAATGTCAGTATCAACAAATACAAAAAAAGAAATAGAAGGATTATATAGCAATTTTGATATGGCTTTCCTTAATATCTACCCAAGCTTTGTAAATGAAATTAATGCCCTGCTAAAAGAAGAAGAACGATATAAATTAAAGTCAAATGAATTAAATACAGAGTTACGAATATTTGCTCTTATACGCCTCGGAATAACAGATAATAAACATATCGCATCTTTTCTTCGCTATTCTATGCAAACGATATACAACTACAGGAGTAAAGTCAAAGCAAAAGCTCTGGCTGATAATGAAAATTTTGAAGAAAAAATAAAAAACATAGGTGCTATCATAAAATAACTTTACTTTAAGCACAATTCTAAAAACACACTACACAGTAATATACAAATAGTTGACATCAAATAAAGAGAAAAAATATTTACTAAAGAACTACTTAATATAAAAAAGAGCGCTTAGCGAGTATTGTAGAACTTAACTTTGCAGTCAAACAATTAAACTTACAAATACACTTTTTTACTACACTAAGAGAAATTGCCAACATGTAATCTATCCGAGTTAGAATTTATCTGGAGTATAACTTTATATGTTCATTGCTTATAGAAATTTTACTTGTAAGATTCTTTACAGATATTCTTCTTTACGAATAATCTTTACCAGAAAAGATATTCTTTCAGAAAATTGCAAACTACAAATGAATAAATGCAGTAAGAGTTCCTAAATTCATTTTTATCATTATGAAAATAATTAATCTAAAAAAAACAATTCTTTTGGTTTTACCAATAATAGTAACGACTGTAGCAAATGCTCAAGTAACAATTGGATCTAACGCAGAACCGTCCAGTGCAGCTATTCTAGAAATTAAAACAATGCACAATGCGTCGCACATAATCTCTATTACCGACGACAGCAATATTACCTCAGACAAAGGAGGATTAGGTTTGCCTAGGGTAAAACTTGTAAATAGAAAAACATTGGAGCCATTCATTCAAGGATCAATAGACGATCAGACCAAAATGAAACATGTAGGGCTAACTGTATATAATATAAAACAACAAATTACCAACTCTATTGACGAGTCATTCGAACCAGGTACATACGTATGGGACGGGAAGCAATGGAACATCTCAGGTGGCAGAGGAAGTGAAGGTGCTCGTTGGTTCTACCTTCCACCATTTCATCTATCGATAACCTTAGGCAGTGTAAATTCCGGAGAAATCAAATTACATGATATATATAAAAACCAATTTACCCAAACCGGAAATGGAGCATTTATATCTAGCGACACTAGCATAAATACAATACCATCTCCACTGAATGGTAAATTATATGAGAATAGTGAATTATACTATGTAGTTACTTATTATGATACGAGTATAATGTCTATAGCAAAAATAGATCCGAATGGTACAATGCACTATACAACCAATGGTACAGCTCCAAGCGCGAAATCATATATTAATGTTATAGCTATCGTAAAGTAGAAATGTGATGAAAAAATATTTTGTAATATGCATATTTCTCCTCTCCGCCATGTCAGCAAATGCACAAAGAGAGGGAACCTGGTGGCACTTTGGCTATAATGTAGGTTTCGATTTCACTGAGGTATTTAATGGCAATGCCACCTATCCAAAAGCTATATGCAATGCCCCCTTACGCCAGAACGAAGGGGTATTCTCTATCTCGGATAAAAATGGGAATTGGTTAATGAGTTCGGATGGAAAGTATGTCTACACTCCCGGAAGTATAAAAGAAGCCACTTTTCCTTTGTCAACGAATTCGGCTGATGGTGATTTTTCGATAAATAAAAACAATATATTATTTGGAAATTCCTCTGCTACCCAATCAGGCATCATGTGTCCAGTTCCGGGTGAACCGTCTTTGTACTACATTTTCACTATCGACGATAAGCAATCCAACCCCAGAAAAGGTATTAATTATTCTATTATCGATTTAGCTGCCAACAATGGAGTTGGGGAGCTTGTCATAGGTAAGATAAACAAATCAGTTACATATGGCTATCAAAAAAATAGTTTGACAGAAAGGTACACCGCAGCAAACGTAATGGAGAATATTACATTAACACCCTCTAGTGATGGAAACTATTAGCTAGTAAGCATTTTCGGCAGTCATTTTCATGCATGGAAAGTCACGAAAGACGGAGTGTCGGATACCCCTGTATTATCTCTATCTTCATATGAGTTTGCCAGTACAACCTCTTCCAATTCTTATCGTGGAGGATTGGGACATATTCGAATATCTGCCGATGGAACCAGAATAGCATACGCTATAGACCAAGCAAGTAATACTACCCCTGTAGGGGTATTCGGAACAGCTTTTTTCAATAATTCTACAGGAGAGGTAACTTCGTCGAAACACGCCACTAAAAATATCGCAGCCTATGGTATAGAGTTTTCGCCATCTAACGAATGGTTATATCTGACAAATATGGGAAGTGCCGGCTTTATAAAGTTTAGTGACCTTGCCAATGGCTCTATGAACAACTATAGGAATATGATTACAACAGGCGAATTCAATGCAGTTATGGGACCCAAAGGTATTATGTACATGATCGTTAGAGGCAGTTCTACACTATATACAATAGATGACCCTAACAATCCTAACACAGCAGTACCGGCAAATACATACAAGGCACATCCTAATTTTTTTGCTTGTGGAGGGGCCAGCGTTTATCCCTTTAATGGATTGCCTAATTTTATACCAAGCTTTTTCTTAGTCAAAGCTCTTACAGGACCGGCAGAACTATGCACAGGAGCAGAAGGAGAATTTATATTGGAAGCTGAACAGGGAACAAGTGGATATGGAGCTGAGTATATAGAATGGGATATGGGAGATAATACTAAATATTATACAGGAGACCACCCGTTAGCTGACCCATCAACCAAACCTTGGCCAACAGACAATTTACATAAAATAAAACACACATATACATCTAGTGGAGTTAAAACTATAAGAACAAATCCTTATAACTCAAATGGACTAATGCCCGACAAAGAAGTTACACTAAATATTACAGTCAAGGATTGCGTTACTTATATTTATATAAATCCACACTTACGAGCAAAAATTATACAATAACAATCCGTGAATAAAAAATAAAGGGTGCGATTACACCCTTTATTTTTTATTCACAATCTGTTCGGTCATTCGTTGAATCATTGTCAGGCTGAGAGACAAGAAGGAAATCGATAGGCTCTGAAGTCTCATTGGCAATATAATGCTTCACCATAGGTTCTATCAAGATACCTTGCTGCTCATTAACAACTTCACGCTCGCCTTCAACGTAAAATATTGCTGTTCCTTTTGTCACAAAGAAGAATTGCCTGGCAAGAGAGTGGTAATGTAAAGTTTCTCTTGTATTTGCCGGCATGGTTTCAATTTTTACAGATAAAGAATCCCTACTCATCAGGATCCAACTGCTACATTTGTCTCCCCAAAAATAATGGGGTGCTGAATTTTTATCGACTGCTCTTCCCATGATAATTAAATTTAGATGTAACAATATGCTAAATATAAAAAATAAATTACATAAGAATGCTTTTTTAAGCAACAATTTATAAATAAATATCTTAGTTTTGCAGAATACACCGATATCTGCAGGCTATGACCAGAAAAGAATTGATACAATTAGTAGAACAAATTCTGGATGTAGAGAAGTACACAGAAGATCAATTGAATGAGATGTTAGAGTTATTACACAGAAATGTGCCCCACCCTGCAATATCTGATTTGATCTACTATGAAAATTTATCTTCGGAAGAAATTGTAGACAAAGCGTTAAATTATAAACCGATTCAGTTATAAACCATGTCATTGGAAAAGGACGAAGCTATAGAAAGCTATATTCTTTCTCGTATCGATCAAGAAAGCGAGCTACTCAAACAATTAAACAGGGACGCTCACGTAAATTTATTAAAACCAAGAATGTTATCGGGACATCTGCAAGGGCGTATGCTCAAAATGTTTTGCAGAATGATGAATCCTAAATATATTCTCGAAATAGGAACTTATACGGCATACGCAACCCTATGTTTGGCGGAAGGAGCCGACAACGATGCTGAAATACATACCATAGAAGTAAACGACGAACTCGAGGACTTCATCTTAAAACACCTGCACAAATCGAAACTTAAAGATAAGATACATCTTCATATAGGAGATGCAATGGAAATAATTCCTCAGATAGACCGCACGTTCGATCTCGTATTCATTGATGCAAACAAACGCCATTACATTGAATATTATAATCTCATATTTGACAAGGTACGCCCCGGTGGACTTATCATTGCCGATAACACACTGTGGGACGGGCATGTACTGGAAACCCCGAAACCATCGGACAAACAAACCATAGGGATACAACAGTTCAATGACATGATAGCGAAGGATGACAGAGTAGAAAAAGTAATCTTGCCAATACGCGACGGGTTGACATTGATATGGAAAAAATAAGAGTCAAATCTCCACAGACTTGAATGTACGGATAGATATATTAAAGTTGCTAACGATTTAAATAGCTTGCTACTTGTAACTATTTTGTATTACCTTTGTAAGCTAAAATAATTAAGGATGGATACGACCAGACAACAAAAGATAAACAGGCTCATCCAGAAAGAGCTGAGTGAGATTTTCAGAAAACAAACCCAACAGATGAAAGGTGTACTTGTAACAGTGAGCACTGTACGTGTAACACCCGATCTTGGACTAGCAAAAGTATACCTGAGTATTTTCCCTTCCCAGAAAGGAAAAGAATTACTTGAGAATATAAGAACCAATGTAAAAAGCATTCGTTTCGACTTGGGACAAAAAGTCGGCAAACAACTACGTGTAATTCCCGAGTTGGCTTTTTATCTGGACGACTCGCTCGATTATCTGGAAAATATAGACAGGCTTCTCAACAAGGATAATAACGAAGTAAAAGAATAAGCTTGAATCTTGCGCTGCACATAGCCCGCCGTTATCTTTTCGCAAAGAAATCGCATAATGCTATTAACATCATATCGATGATCTCGGTATGTGGGATAACTGTTGCCACAATGGCGCTGGTATGTGCTTTATCGGTTTTTAATGGTTTTACGGATGTAGTAGCAAACACATTCAGCGCTTTCGACCCCGAATTACAAATTACTCCGGCCAAAGGGAAAGTATTTGACCCGACAAGTAAGAAGATAGAAGAAATCAAAGCTTTGCCCGAAATAGAATTCACATCCGAATCACTGGAAGACAATGCTTTGATTAAATTCGCAGACCGACAAGAACCGATTATACTAAAAGGTGTATCAGCCAATTTCATCAATCTCGCCAACGTAAACAATCTGATTATAGATGGAAAGTTTTCGTTACGCGAAGGTGATATCGAAAATGGAGTTATAGGGGCAGGCATGGCCATGTTTCTTGGTGTAAGAGCCGGATTCCTCGATCCGGTAGAGTTATATGCTCCCAAACGAAACGAACGCATCAATCTGGCAAATCCGGCAACAGCATTTACCCAGTCAGAAGTATTTGTATCGGGTGTATTTGCACTCAATCAGCAGAAGTACGACGACCAGATGTTCATTGTGTCAATAGACTTGGCACGCGAACTCTTCCACTACGACAAAGAAATATCATCCCTTGACATAAAAGTAAAAGACGGTTATAATGTAGACAAGGTACACGATAAAATAAAGTCTATACTTAGCAAAGATGAACTATTGGTAAAGAACAGATTCGAACAACAGGCTGATCTTTATCGGATGGTAAACGTTGAAAAATGGGTTACATTTCTCATTTTATGTATCATTCTTATAATAGCAGTATTCAATGTTATAGGCTCGCTTACGATGCTGATTATAGAGAAAGACGAGGATGTCAGGATATTAAAAAGCCTCGGAGCAAACAATACATTGATCACACGGATTTTTCTCTTCGAAGGCTGGCTGATCACATTTGTAGGAGCAGTTTTAGGTGTAACTCTCGGACTCACGCTTTGCCTGCTACAACAATACTTCGGATTATTGAAATTAGGCAATACTCCCGGAGCCTTTGTTATAGATGCATACCCTGTATCGGTACAAGCTGTGGATATTGTACTGATATTTGTTACTGTGAGTATCATTGGATTCCTCGCTGTAATCTATCCTGTAAATAATCTAAGGAAAAGGCTATAAGATCAGTTGCCAGAATTCGACATCAATCAGTTTCCCGAATTTAACTCCCGACTCCCTGAAATTGCCGACCAGTTCAAAGTTAAATTTTCGATGAAGTTTCCTGCTTGGATCATTGGGCAATGATATTACACCAATCAGTGAATGTATGTTTATATTTCGGGCTCTGTTTATCAGTTCCTGATATAAAATACTGCCCACTCCGCTTCCTATGGCATTGCGGTCAAGATATACGCTTGTTTCTAGCGTTATATCGTAAGCTACACGCTCACGCCAATTGTTGAGATAAGCATAACCAATTATTTGCCCATCTTTCTCGTATACAAAATAAGGAAACCCCTTTGCCTGCACCTTGCCTATCCGCTTCCGGATATCTTCGTCAGTAACAAGATCATACTCAAAGGTCACGACTGTTTCCTCAATATAATAATTATAGATGGCTGCTATCTGCGCAGCATCAGCGGGCGTTACATCTCTTATCATTCGATATAAAATAAATAATCTTTACTCTCCGGTATAAGGGGGAATTTCTTGTCCTTGACTTGGCACAGCAGGACTAGCAGCCACAATACTGTCTACAATAAACTTCGTATATCCCCGCCAAGGTAAAGCCCCGTAATATTCTTTGTAGTGCAGCTTCACATTCTGTCCACTGAGAGACATCAGTTTTAGAGCCAACTCTTTATCTTCTATCGAAAATTGGAATTCATTGGATTGCAAACCTTGCTGTCCGGGACGAAATCCGGATTGAATCAACTCTCCTTCGTAGGTTTTGAATATAATCCCTTTATGCTTCACATTGTTGAGCATACCGGCTTTTACCCCCGAATCACTATAAGGTACATAATAGCGGATATAAAGGAAGGTAAAAAGACCTGCTATAAGGACTGCTAAAATTATAAGAACAACTCTTTTTGCCATAATATTATAAGATGTAAGATGGAACAAAAATTGAAGATGTTTTATTCTGAAAACAAAGATATTCATATTTTTAAACTATTTTTGTTCTACAGTTTAAAAACATAACAGTAAAAACCGAATATTCTATGAATATAGAAGAACTCAGAGAATACTGTATATCTGTAAAGGGCGCATCGGAAAGCTTTCCTTTCGACGAATCTACTTTAGTCTTTAAAGTCATGGGAAAAATGTTCGCATACACAGGCTTAGACCCCAAAGATGGATTTTTCAAGGTAAATTTGAAATGTGACCCGGAAAAATCATCTGAACTACGCACAAGATATGAAGGAGTAACACACGGTAATCACACACGAGGACTCTTATGGAATGCCGTCTATCTTGCGAGTGATGTACCCGATAAGTTGATAAAAGAATTAATAGATCATTCTGTCGAAGAAGTAATAAAGAAGCTACCGAA
Organism: Dysgonomonas sp. Marseille-Q5470; assembly: GCF_951230145.1. Classification (NCBI taxonomy): domain Bacteria; kingdom Pseudomonadati; phylum Bacteroidota; class Bacteroidia; order Bacteroidales; family Dysgonomonadaceae; genus Dysgonomonas; species Dysgonomonas sp. Marseille-Q5470. Next base: position 128,174 of record NZ_CATNVE010000009.1, read on the forward strand.
AAATAAACAAGCAGAATATCGAAGTTTGTAAAAGAAATATAAAACAATGATAATAAAAGACGCTCAATTTGTAATAAGCAATACCGATTATAGAAAATGTCCTCAAGACGGTAAGCCCGAATATGCATTTATCGGACGCTCCAATGTCGGCAAATCATCCCTGATAAACATGCTTACCAACCGCAAAGGATTGGCTATGACATCGTCCAAGCCGGGAAAAACTCAGCTCATCAACCACTTCATTATCAACGACGAGTGGTATCTGGTCGATTTACCGGGATATGGATATGCACAACGAGGAAAAGACGGCAGAGAACAGATTCGTAAAATAATAGACAATTATATACTTAAGAGATCTGAACTAACCTGCCTCTTTCTATTATTAGATTGCAGACACGAACCTCAGAAAATAGACCTTGACTTCATCAATTGGCTAGGCGAAGAAGGAGTACCCTTTGTGATTGTATTCACCAAAACAGACAAAATAAGCAAAGGACGACTAAAAGATAACTCCGAAATATATATAAACAAATTACATGAAACATGGGAGGAAATCCCAACAATATTTTATACTTCTTCCGAACAGAGAGCAGGAGGCGATGAGATATTGGATTATATAGACAACATAAATAAAAGCTTGAAAGGGAAATAAAATTTGTCCTAAACCCTGAAAAGGGCAGAATACGAATCAACTCAATTCCATAAACTAATCATAAAAAATCAAGATATGTTATCTGTACCTTTAATAAATATAGCAGATATAAACAGAGCCGATCTGGTTCTGGAGAAGATGCAAAATATACAAAAGAATAACATCTCTACTGTCAATTGGCCGGAGCTATATCCTTCCAAGCCTGAAGTTGCATTCAAAATAGCACACGACGGTAACCATATCTTCCTGCAATTCTTTGTTGAAGAGAATGAGATTCTTGCAAAAACAGCAGAAGATAATGGGCATGTATGGACCGATTCGTGTGTAGAATTTTTCATTTCTTTCGATGGTTTATATTATTACAATACAGAGTTTTCTTGCATCGGAAAAGCACTGATGGGCTATCGTAAAGAAAAAAAAGATTCCCGGCATGCAAGCCCACAGATATTGGACTCCATTAAGCGATACCCAAGTCTTGGAATAGAGCCATTTGATAAAAAACAAGGCGATTTCAAATGGAATTTGCTGCTTGTTATTCCCGTTACAGCATATTGGATGTCTGATCTAAAATCTCTGAATGGAATAAAAGCCCATGCAAATTTCTATAAATGTGGAGATAACCTGACTATTCCTCATTTTTTATCATGGAATCCGATCCATACAGAGAAGCCAAACTTCCATGTTCCACAATTTTTCGGAGAACTTAATTTCGAATAAAACTATAGGATAGTGCTATACTTAAAGAGCAAGAATAGAGGAGAATACTCGTTATTACTTTTTTGTTAAAAAAATGTTACGACCGATTTTTTTTTCTATCTTTGCGGGACAAAAGCAGTTGGTACTGTTTTTCTTGATGAATATATTTTTAATCTTTTATGAAAAATAACTTATTCGATAGGTTTAAACCTAAAGAAAACAAATTCTTCCCTCTTTTGAGCGGAATGGCAGAAGTAATAGTCACCGCATCGGATCTCATCATTGAATGTGTTCAAGTAACTAACCACAACGAAGCTGTAGAGTATTACAAAAAAATTAAAGACCAGGAAAGAAAAGCCGATACCATCCAAAATCAAATCTTCGAAGAGCTCAACCAAACATTTATTACCCCTTTTGACCGGGAAGATATAAACCATCTTTCGTCAACAATGGATGATGTTATTGATCTTATCAATAGTTGTGCTAAGCGTATCATGCTTTACAGCCCGAAAGTAATGCCCGAGAGTGCTGTACGACTCGCTATGTTTGTAAGAGAATCTTCGGGCTTTCTGATTCAGGCAATCGGAGAACTTGATGTATTGAAAAAAAGTACATCCCGAATAAAAGAATACTGCGAGCAACTGGGTGTGATTGAAAAAAAGGCCGACGATGTGTACGAACATTTTCTTATCGACCTGTTTGAGAATGAAAAAGATGCCATTGAGGTTATTAAACTAAAAGATATTCTTCACGAACTCGAACGTGCTACCGATGCAGCAGAATCAGTAGGAAAAATTATCAAAACAATGATCGTTAAGTATTCATAATAAGACAGAAATGACATTATTAATAATAATCATTATTTTAGCGATCATATTTGATTTCATAAATGGCTTTCACGACGCTGCCAACTCAATAGCAACCGTCGTATCTACGAAAGTTCTTACACCGACCCAAGCTGTAATTTGGGCTGCCTTTTTCAACTTCGTAGCTTATTTTATCGCAAAATATATTATCGGCGGATTTGGTATTGCTGACACTGTATCCAAAACCGTGGATATGGAATTTATAATTCAAAGCTTTGGCAACCCATCTCTCGTTATCATAGCCGGACTGATAGCTGCTATTTCTTGGAACCTTATTACATGGTGGTTAGGAATCCCTTCATCTTCTTCGCATACTCTTATCGGAGGATTTGCAGGAGCCGGTATCGCCGCTTCAGGTTTTCAGGCCGTTCACTCAGGCGTTATTGGTATTATTGCGCTGTTCATTGTAGTAGCACCTCTGATTGGTATGGTTTCGGGTAACATCATCACGCTGATCACCCTCCACTTCGTAAAAAAGATAAAACCGGGTAAGGCCGACCGTTGGTTCAAGAATCTACAGCTCATCTCATCCGCAGGACTTAGTATAGGACATGGATTGAACGACTCACAAAAGGTAATGGGTATCATTGCAGCAGCATTGATTTCATATACTGCAACTACACCCGACGTTCACCCTTGGTTATATATGAATGACATGAACGATATGCACGACTGGGTGCCACTCGCATGTTTTACTGCGATTGCAATAGGTACAGTTTGCGGAGGATGGAAAATCATGAAAACGATGGGAAACCGTATTACAAAAATCACTCCTATCGAAGGATTCTGTGCTCAAACAGCAGGTTCTATAACCTTATATATATCCGAAATGCTGCACGTGCCGGTAAGTACAACCCACGTAATCACAGGTAGTATAATAGGTGTAGGCTCGGTAAAACGTCTTTCAGCTGTTCGCTGGGGAGTAACCAAAGATTTATTGATAGCATGGATACTGACTATTCCGGTTAGTGCCCTGATGGCTATTGTATTCTATCACATTCTGGGACTGATCGTTCAATAAGAACACTCTCTATAAAATAAAAGCGGATGGTTAAAGTTAACTATCCGCTTTATTCATTTAAATTTTTCTATAAAAGCATTGCTTTATACATTGAAAAACAATATCTTTGCACCGCTTTTCGAAGCAAGAATGTTTAACTCTTTAATGATACTGATCAGGACTGGTGCCAGATCTAATTTTGAATGATTGATAATTTAAAAAATGTACAACCGGTTGCAGATTTCGACTGGGATTCGTACGAAAAAGGAGACTCTTACACAGGTAAGAGCAAAGAAGAACTTGTAGAAACCTATGACCAATCGTTGAACAAAGTAAACGACAAAGAAGTGGTAATGGGTAAAGTAACTGCTATGAACAAACGCGAAGTTGTTGTCAATATCGGTTACAAATCAGACGGTATCGTTTCTATGAACGAGTTCCGTTATAACCCGGATCTAAAAATTGGTGACGAAGTAGAGGTATACATCGAAAGCCAAGAAGACAAAAAGGGACAACTTATCCTTTCTCACAAGAAAGCACGTGCTACACGCTCTTGGGATCGTGTTAACGAAGCTCTTGAAAAAGACGAAATCATCAAAGGTTATATTAAATGTCGCACTAAGGGCGGTATGATCGTTGATGTATTTGGTATCGAGGCGTTCTTGCCAGGATCTCAGATCGACGTGAAACCAATCCGCGACTATGATGTATTTGTAGGTAAGACTATGGAGTTCAAGGTAGTGAAAATCAACCACGAGTTCAAAAACGTTGTTGTTTCTCACAAAGCTCTTATCGAAGCTGAACTTGAACAACAGAAAAAAGATATCATCTCTAAGCTTGAAAAAGGTCAGGTACTTGAAGGTACAGTTAAGAACATCACTTCTTACGGTGTATTTATCGACCTTGGCGGCGTAGACGGACTAATCCACATTACAGACCTTTCTTGGGGACGTGTACAACACCCAGAAGAAGTGGTTAAATTGGATGAGAAAATCAACGTTGTTATTCTTGACTTCGATGATGACAAGAAACGTATTGCATTAGGATTGAAACAATTGACTCCTCATCCTTGGGATGCACTTAGCGCTGAGCTTAAAGTTGGCGACAAGGTGAAAGGTAAAGTTGTGGTTATGGCTGACTACGGTGCATTCATCGAAATCGCTCCGGGTGTAGAAGGCTTGATCCACGTTTCAGAAATGAGCTGGGCTCAACACTTACGCAGTGCACAAGACTTTATGAAAGTTGGCGACGAAGTAGAAGCTGTAGTGCTTACACTTGATCGCGACGAACGTAAAATGTCTCTTGGTATCAAACAATTGAAACCAGATCCATGGGAAAATATCGAAGAAAAATATCCTATCGGAAGCCAGCACACTGCAAAAGTTCGCAACTTCACTAACTTCGGTGTATTTGCCGAAATAGAAGAAGGCGTAGACGGACTAATCCACATTTCAGACCTTTCTTGGACTAAGAAAATCAAACACCCTAGCGAAGTTACTGCTATAGGTGCTGACATCGAAGTACAAGTACTTGAAATAGACAAAGAAAACCGTCGTTTAAGCCTTGGTCACAAACAACTTGAAGAAAACCCTTGGGATGTATTCGAAACTATATTTACTGTAGGTTCTGTACACGAAGGTACTCTTGTTGAAATGGTTGACAAAGGAGCAGTAATCTCTCTTCCTTATGGTGTTGAAGGTTTTGCAACTCCTAAACATTTGGTAAAAGAAGATGGTTCTCAAGCTAAGATCGATGAAAAACTTGATTTCAAAGTAATCGAGTTCAACAAAGACTCTAAAAGAATCATCGTATCTCACAGCCGTGTGTTTGAAGATGAAAAACCGGAAGCTAAAGAAGCCGCTGCTGAAAAAAGAGCAAAAAAATCTTCTAAGAAAGAACAAGCTGAAACTTCAACTCAATCTAACGTAGAAAAAACTACATTAGGCGATATAGAAGAGCTTGCAGCATTGAAAGAAAAACTTTCGGGAGATAACAAATAAATATCTTTTTGATATTCTGATAAAAGGGTTCACTAATTAGTGAACCCTTTTTCGTTTAAAATGTTAAAATAAAAGTGAAAGTTCTCTGTACATTTTGTATATATGAAAAGACTATCTAATTTTACAGTTTAGTTGCATAAGCAATCAACACATAAAACCACTATATGAATACTAAGAGTTTAGGATTAGCCTTATTTTTCTTTTTTAGTATAGCATCCACAGTTTCGGCACAACAGTTTCTATCGCTGGAGCAATGCCGACAACTTGCAATAGAGAACAACAAATCGCTCAAGATAGCTTCTGAGCAAGAGAGAATAGCATATTATGAGAAAAAGGATGCACTTACCAAATTCTTCCCCGAGATATCGTTTACGGGAGCATATTTGCGCAATCAGAAGAATTTGTACCTCATTCCATCTTCTGCCATACCTACATCTATACCTCTCCCGATAGAGATTCCCGGAATAGGCAATAATATTCCGATAGACGACAAAATCCGTAATAGCATTCATGATCTAGGAAAGGTAGACATCAAAAACGTATGGGCGGGAGGATTTACGCTTACACAACCGTTGTTTATGGGAGGAAAGATCGTTGCTTACAATGATCTGAGATCTTATGCCCAAGACCTAGCCAAAACAATGAAAGAGACTCAGATGACAGAGGTTATCGTGGAGGTAGACAATGCATATTGGCAGGTTGTATCAGTAGCTAATAAGAAGAAGTTGGCTGAATCGTATGTCAAACTCATGCAAAAGATGGACTCTGATATTTCAGCCATGGAGCAAGAGGGCGTAGCCACAAAAGCAGACAGGCTCTCTGTAAACGTAAAACTAAACGAGGCAGAGATGACTCTTACAAAAGCTGAAAACGGGCTGAGTCTTTCAAAAATGCTATTAGCTCAAATATGCGGACTGGAAATCAACGATCAGCTTACTTTAAAAGATGAAAATATAACAAACATTGCAACCGATGAAGGCGTAGATGCTATGCCCAACATAGACGAAGCCATATTGAGCAGGACAGAGATAAGAAGTCTCGAGCTAGCCACAAAGATATATGGCAAGAAAGAAAAGATTGCAGTAGCCGAGTTTATGCCGAATGTTGCACTTACAGCAAACTATTTATGGACAAATCCGAACTTGTTTGACGGTCTGGAAAACAAGTTCGCCGGAATGTGGAATGTAGGAGTACTACTAAAAGTCCCTTTGAATTTTGCTTCTAATTCGGCAAAGCTTAATGTAGCAAAAGCCGAAACACGTATCAAACAATTTGAAATGGAGGATGCAAAGGAAAAAATTAAATTGCAAATAAACCAATCAGCATACAAACTGTCGGAAGCAAACAAAAAGCTAAAGACTGCGCAAAAAAACACAGAAAAGGCGGATGAAAATCTAAGATACGCAAACGTAGGATTCGAGGAAGGAGTAATCCCTTCGTCGGACGTTATAGCTGCACACACAGCTTGGCTATCGGCTCACTCGGATCTGATAGATGCTCAGATCGACATTATCTTATGCCGAATATACCTGAACAAAGCATTGGGTCGTAAGTTTTAAAAACATCTTATATTTATCTATATATAAGGAACTAAGATGATAAAAGTATACAATTGGGAAAACAATAAAAAAGTGTCACTTTTGTCACCTTTTAGACCTAAAATCACTGATTAACAAATCGATATATATTTGAAAAAAAGTAACAAATAAAGATATGGATACAGAAAATAAAAAAACAGGTTCTAAACTCATACCTATTCTGATTTTTGCCGCCGTTATTATTCTAGTTGGCTTATACGGTTTCTTTTTCCTCAACCAAGAAGACAACATCATACAAGGAGAAGCAGATGTAACCGAAGTACGTATATCCAGCAAAGTGCCCGGACGTATAGCAAAATATATGGTGGACGAAGGAAGCTATGTAAAAAAAGGTGATACTCTTGCTATACTAAGTATCCCTGACATCGATGCTAAGCTGGCACAGGCAAATGCGGCACAGCAAGGAGCTGCGGCACAAAACCAGAAAGCAATAAAAGGGGCACGCGTAGAGCAAATCCAAGGAGCATACGAAATGTGGCAAAAGGCTAAAGTAGGAACAGACATAGCGCAGAAGTCGTACAAGCGTGTTCAAAACTTGTTTGACAAAGGTGTTGTAACCGCACAAAAGAGAGATGAAGCCGAAGCACAATACAACGCATCAGTTGCAACAGAAAAGGCCGCGAAGTCTCAATACGACATGGCTGTAAACGGTGCAGAAAAAGAAGACAAAGAAGCCGCCTTTGCCTTATTGGAAAGAGCAAAAGGTGCTGTTGCAGAAGTATCATCTTACATCTCTGAAAGCTATCTGATCTCACCTATTGACGGAAAGGTTACGGAAAAATTTCCGAACGAAGGAGAGTTGGTAGGTACAGGAGCTCCGATAATGAATGTTGCTAAACTAGACGATAAGTGGGGTTCATTCAACATCAGAGAAGACCATCTAAAGAACTATAAAGATATAGGTAAGACATTCAAGGCATACGTTCCGGCACTGGATCAGGAAGTAGAGATGACCGTATATTATGTCAAAGATTTGGGATCGTATGCAGCATGGAAAGCGACTAAAACAACAGGGCAGTACGACAGAAAGACTTTTGAGGTAAAAGCTCGATTCAACGACAAAGCCATCGATGTACTGCCGGGAATGTCACTTATCATTAAAGAATAACAAATGAGCTCTAAAACCGGTATACTAGCCATATTCAAAAGGGAGTGGATACGTATATCCTCATCCAAAATATGTATATGGGGAATATTCGTTGCTCCGCTATTATCCATGATTATTCTGATGTGGATGATGAGCGCAGGGCTACCCTCACGTATACCTATTGCGGTGGTAGACCTAGACAATACGACTACAACACGCTCTTTGATACGCCAGTTGGATGCTTTTGAAAAAACGGATATACAGTATAAAAGCCTTTCGTTTAAAGAAGCAAGGCATCAGATGGAGCGAATGGAAGTATATGCTGTACTAACTATTCCGAAAGATTTTACGAAAGATGCAATTTCAGGCAATCGCCCCAAATTGGTTTATTATACCAACAATGCTTTTTTGATATCGGGCTCTCTGCTATTTCAGGACTTAAAAACAATATCTACGCTGGCTTCTGCCTCAGTAGGGCTAAAGACTGCAACGGCAAAGGGTTATACAGAAAACCAGATTATGCCGATCTTGCAACCGATTACAATAGATGCGCATCCCACAGGAAACCCCTGGCTCAACTATTCGGTATATCTGAACAATGTTCTCTTGCCGGGTATATTGCAATTGATTATCCTGATGTTTACAGTATCGGCTTTCGGTTCGGAAATAAAAGCGGGTAACGGGCCAAAACTTATGTCTATGGGAGACAATTCCATCATCAAAGTAATGATAGGGAAACTACTTCCATATACGATCATATATATGGGGATAGCGTTATTATTTATGGCAGTCCTTTATTACATCAATCGATTTCCATTGCATAATGGTTTTTGGCCTATGTTCTTTAATTATGCATGCCTCATTCTGGCAGCACAGGGAGCAGGCGTCATACTTCTGGGAATATTCCGCAATTACCGGTTTGCCCTAAGCATAGCCAGCCTCATAGGAATGGTATCATTTTCCATTACAGGATTTTCATTCTCTACATTGGCGATGGATGGAAGCCTCAGCGCATTGAGCAACTTATTCCCGCTAAGGCATTTTTTCCTTATCTATGTAGATCAGGCATTAAATGGTATAGCGGTAGGCTACTCCATGTATCATTATGCGGCACTGCTTGGCTTTGTGTTGCTATCAATATTCTTCTTCGGTACTGTAAGAAAATTACTGAAGGATAACGTATATGAGCTATGAAAAGATTACTACTTGACATATATTATGTTTGGATCAACGAGCTAAAGGTCATATTCAAAGACCCGGCTGTTATATTGCTGTTCTTTATAGTACCGTTGGCCTATCCTGTACTGTATAGCTTTATATACAATAACGAAACTGTACATGAGGTAAAAGTTATATTTGTAGATGATTCAAACTCTTCGCTCTCAAGGGAATTTAAAAGAAAGGTAGATGCCACAGCCGATGTAAAGGTAATAGGATACGCCTCGGACATGGAAGAAGCCCGTGAAGCTCTCCGAAGAAAAGAGGCTTACGGGATAATGTATATCCCCAGAGACTTCAGCAAAGACATACATACTCAGCAACAAACGAAAGTCAGCGTGTATGCCGATATGAGCAGTTTGTTGTTTTACAAAGCAATGATACTCAGCGCTACCGAAGTATCGCTGGATATGGGTGCTGATATACGCGTAGTTGAAACCGGAAGCGGAAGTCAGGAAGAAGATGCCACTACCCGGCAAACAGTAGAAAATGAATGGGTTCCGATGTATAATCCACAGAATGGATTTGCAAGCTTCCTTGTTCCTGCGATACTTATACTCATTATACAGCAAACAATGTTTTTGGGTATAGCTACTATTGTTGGCACACACAACGACAAGAAACGATTTACAATAGCATCACACACAGCCCAAGGCAAAAATGTAGGAGCCATAAAGCTAACGATCGGTAAAGCCTTTTGCTATGCCTCTTTATACATGCTGATCTCGGTATGGGTACTGCGAGTAATACCATATATCTTCAAGTTTCCGCAGATAGGAGACCCACTGACAATTGCAGCATTTCTTATGCCATTCCTGTTGTCGGCTACATTCTTTACAATGACACTCTCCTACTTCTGCTCGCAGCGTGAATTCGGAATGATGCTGTTTGTATTCACCAGTGTCATATTCATATTTATATCGGGTATATCTTGGCCTTGGACTGAGATACCTACAGCCATAAAGGCGATAGCATACATTGTTCCGTCTACACCGGGCATTCACGGGTTCATTAAAATAAATACAATGGGAGCTACTCTGAATGATGTATGGTTCGAATATATAGCTCTTTGGATACAGTCCGGAATATATTGTATTACGGCAACCATAATGTATAAATGGTGGATACAGAATTACGACCCGGAATACAAAGGAATGATAAGAAAAAGAGTTGAATAAATCTTCAACTCTTCTTCATCTTCTATTGATATTTCTCGAAGTCAAAATCTTCTCGCTTAGCAAAGCCTCCTTCTATAAGTAACTCTGCGGCACGCCTGTAATCCTCCGATCTGACCTGTAATCTGGCTGTACCTAACCCTGCAGTGTAAACAGTAAGATATTCTCCATTTACAACACAGTCTATGCCATTGTCAATCAGAAATGATTTTGCTATAGCCAAATTAGCTTCAAAGTCAGCGCTTTTTAAAGTAACCAGTTCATCCATAATCTTTAGATTTATTATCCACTTATAAATGTAGATATAATCAACAAACTAGACAAGACGAACAATATTTATTTCAATTATTTATAAAATAATTTGGTTTATAATATAAACTACTTTACATTTACGGAATAAAATATTATAAACCACTTTAAGGAAAAAAATATGATACTCCGGTTAACTCTAATAATAATTCTATTAACAATGACTATCAACACATTGAGTCAGTCTCAAATACAAGGATATGTAAGAGATGAGAATAACAAAGGTATAGCTTTCGCAAATGTTTATATAGAAAACACAGTAGATGGAACGAGCACCGATGAGAACGGACACTTTACTTTAGAAACTGAAGAGAAAGGGTCTGTTACGCTGATAGCTTCATTTGTCGGATATAAACCGTTCTCTATCACTTCCGATGTTTCGAAATTGAATAACTTAGCTATTAACCTGAAGCCCGACCTAACAAACTTAAATGAAGTAGTCGTTACGGCAGGTAGTTTCCAGCTAAAAGGAGGATCAAATCTGGAGAAAAAGAATGCTATCGATCTAGTTACAGCGGCAGGCTCGGAAGGAGATTTATACAAATCGATAACAAACTTACCAGGTGCTCAAATATCGGGTACAGACGGCAAACTGCAAGTAAGAGGGGGAAGTAGCTATGAGACTCAGACCTATATAGACGAGATGCACGTAATGTCGCCATATACATCCATGCCGGCAAACACAGCAGTGAGGGGAAGGCACTCTACATTTATATTTGATGCGATAAATTTTTCAACGGGAGGCTTCTCGCCCGAATATACTCAAAGTTTGTCGAGCGTACTACCCTTGTCGACTAAAGACGAAAGTACTATTACGAAGATAGGAGCCAGCCTAACTAGCGTAGGATTGGGAACGGGAGGAACAAAATCGTGGGATAAAGGATCTGCTTCTTTTGATGTAAACTATACAAATCTTGAACCATATACAAAACTGATATTCCCTGACGAGAAGCCGGATTGGGATAAGTATTATCAAGGAATATCCGCAGCCAATCAGCTTCGGTTTAAGCTAGGAGACAAAACATATCTTAAAACATATTTCACTTACGACAAAACTCTTTTTAAGAAAAAGGAGACTCCCGCATTCAGCAATATTGACCGCAAACTAGATTTTGATGAAGATAACCTATACCTAAACAGCACATTCAAAAAGCGATTTAGCAATGGGATCAATTACTTCGCCGGAGTAGCTTATTCTTGGAATAAGAAGAATATAAATAATGCCAGAGTACCGAATGATCTATTTAAGTCGGATGAAAGCGAGCTCCATCTAAAGACAAAGGCAGAGAAACGATTCTCCGGCTTGTATAAGCTAGGAGTAGGGACAGAAGCTCTGATCAGAAAATATGAAATGACTTATCTGGACGAGAAGAGTGTAGAAAGAAAAGTAAATCATAACATCGAAGGATTATTCGTCAGTAATGATTTTAACCTATCAGCCAAGCTGCTCTTAAACGCATCATCACGTATCGAGTATGCTTCGTTAGACAAGTCATTTGCACTACTTCCCCGCATCGCCTTAAACTACAATATAAAGAAAGACATTGTATTATCAGCTGTCGCAGGAAAATATCAGCAGACTTCCCCCAACGAAAATTTGATTTACAACAATCACCTGTCACAAGAGAATACAACGCAATATATACTGAGTGCACAGAATACAATTACAAATTATCGAGTATTCAGGGTCGAAGTTTATCACAAGAAATACAACAAACTGACTACCATATATGACGACTTTTATCACTCTGATGGACATGGATATAGCCAGGGTGTAGACCTAATGTATAAAGATGGGTTCAGAACAGGGAACAAGCAATCCTTAGAGTATATGCTATCGTATTCATACAATGATTCGGAACGAAAGTATGCCGAATACAATGAAAAAATTATGCCTCCATTTGTAACAAAACATAACGCATCAGTCATTCTAAGGTATTCAAACGAAAAGTTAAAAAGCATAATCGGAGTAACAAACCGATTTGCCAGTGGACGTGCATATCACAATCCCAATTTGCCCGGAGTGATGAACGAAACAACTCCCGCTTATAACTCTTTAGATATTAGCTGGACTTTATTGGCACACAAAAGGCTAATCATATATGCGAGTGCCTCAAACATTCTTGGCAGAGCCAATATATATGGGTATGAGTATAATCCGAACCCGAATACATCGGGCAGATATGAAGCAAAACCAATAAAGTCGTATCAAAACAATTTCTTCTTCATCGGATTCTTCTGGACAATAAGTGGAAAAGTAGCATACGATCCGGCAACATTCTAAAATAAAACATTAACCCTTAATTATATTCTTATGAAAACGTTTAAATTTTATCTTTGTATAGCAATACTAATTGCACCAATGGCTTTATCAGCAATAACAAATACTGATTCAACCTATTTGAAAGTAATGGAGAAAACAGTATTAAAATTAGATTCTGCCAAATCGGTAAACGAGTTACAAACAATCCGGAATCAATTCGAACGGATATCTTTGAAATATGACAAAGAATGGCTACCTCTTTACTATGTAGCATACACAGGAATACAAATGGTATATTACAGCCCGAAGTCAGAAAACAATGAAGCCATTCTCGAAACGGTAAAAGCAAGTCTTGACAGGCTAAATTCATTTACCAATGCCGACAAGTCAGAAGTCAGTACTTTGTATGGGTATTATTACAATGGATTATCGATGACTAATCCGGCAGTAAATGGACAAAAATATTTTAATGATGTAATCAGTAACTATGAGAAGGCTATAAAGCTGAATCCGGAGAATCCGAGACCAATCTTTTTATTAGCTTTTTATGAAAGTTTTTTACCTGACTTTATTCGCTCGAAACGTGATTTTTGTGAAGAGATAAATAAGGCAAAGTCATTATATCAGAAAGAACAAAAAACAATAGAAAAACCGCATTGGGGCGAAGCTTTTATGATACAAATTTCAGCGAAGTGCAATAAATAAAATAATACCGGCATAATGGAAAATAATTTCACCGAACAAGATAGCTTGAAGCTTATCAATGAAATGATCTCGCAAGCGAGAAACAATTTTCAGGAAGGAGGCATTAGAACGAGTATATTCAGTGGATATGTGGTGGCAGGAACCGCTTTTGCCAATTTCATCCTCATCCATACATTAGAAAATCCGAATCAATCATTCTGGATTTGGCTAACAATGATACCAATGATAATAATATCAAGAATAATAAAGAGGAGATATTCGAGAAGTGCGACAGTGAAAACACATATAGATAAAATAGTAAGACACATCTGGAATGCATTTGCCATATCTGTTGGTATCTTTCTTATAACTATTTATGGAACAGCGTACGCTTTACATTCAGGCTTTCTGGGAATCCTTATAACCCCTATAATTTTAACAATGATGGGTGCAGCACAATTTACAACCTCGATCGCTTGCCGATTCAGACCATACCTTTATGGAGCATGTATTTTTTGGGGAGGAGCCTTAATTTGCACATTAAGTTATATTTTTGCCTGTGGTGATATTCAATTTATTATCTTGGGTATATGTGCTATCCTTGGACTTTGCGTACCGGGACATATAGCAAACCGTAAAGCCGTTAAAAATGTTTAAAGATCTTGATCCACTCTTACACTCGCAACTGCGGCTGGCAGTAATATCATTGCTGCTATCTGTAGAAGAAGCTGACTTTGTCTTTATCCGAGAGAAGACAGGTTCAACTGCGGGTAACTTGAGCGTACAAATAGAAAAATTAAGCGAAGCCGGATATATCAACGTCCGCAAATTCATTGATGGGAAGAAACCCCGCACCGTTTGCAAAATAACTCAAACAGGCATAGATGCATTTGACAAATACGTAAAAAATCTGCAAAGTTATATTAAGAAATAATGCAAGAAGCAAACCATATCTTTATTAAGCGTGTTATAAAAGATAGAGTTCAATTTTATTAACATAAAAATAAAAGAGTATGGGATTCATTTGGTCGATAATAATAGGTATAGCTGCCGGATTTATAGCCGGCAAGATTATGAAAGGCAGTGGCTTCGGACTTATACTAAACCTTATAGTCGGTATTGTCGGAGGATTACTCGGTGGATGGATATTTACGCTGCTCGGGTTAGATGTAAACGGTATTCTAGGTAACCTGGTAATGTCTACTATAGGAGCAATCGTACTGCTTTGGATAATATCCTTATTTAAGAAAAAAGAATAGAGTATAAAAAGAGATAATTCTTAAAAGCTGAGAAAGAGATATATTCCAACGAGTATGCCTCTTTCTCTGCTTTTAACTAATTCTTATTTCTTCACCAGCAATACTACATTCTCTACATGATGTGTATGAGGGAACATATCTACAGGCTGTACTCTTTCCACTTTATATTTTTCGTCCAATAAAGACAGGTCACGCGCCTGAGTAGCCGGATTACAACTAACATATACAATACGATCGGGCTCCGCAAAAAGAATTGTCTTTATCACATCATCATGCATACCTGCACGTGGAGGGTCTGTGATAATCACATCAGGGCGTCCATGCTCATTGATGAAGTCCTGTGTAAGAATATCCTTCATATCTCCCGCATAAAACAGCGTGTTATCTATCTTATTTATTTGGGAATTAACTCTCGCGTCCAAGATAGCATCCTCTACATATTCTATTCCTACCACTTTCTTTGCCTTAGAGGCTACAAAGTTGGCAATAGTACCTGTACCTGTATAAAGGTCATATACAAGTTCATCGCCCGATAGGTTTGCAAAATCACGTGCTATTTTATACAAATTATAAGCTTGCTCGCTATTTGTCTGATAAAAAGACTTAGGACCTATCTTAAACTTTAAGCCTTCCATCTCTTCATATATACAATCATTTCCTTTCCATACCAGAACGTCTTGATCTGTTATAGTATCATTCGCTTTCTGATTGACAATATAGAGTAATGACGTTATTTGAGGGAACTGTGTAGCAACAGCCGTCAATAAGTCTTCTTGTTGTTCTTTTTCATCATCATAGAATACAACAATCACCATCAGTTCACCCGTTGTGGATGTCCGTACAATAAGGTTGCGCATCAATCCACCCCTATTTCTTAAATCAAAGAAAGTATAGTTTTTATCGTAACAGTATTGACGTATAAAATTGCGGATCTGATTAGAAATGTCTTCTTGAAGCCAGCATTTATCTATATCCAACACCTTATCAAACATACCCGGAATGTGAAAGCCCAACGCATTCATATTATCAAAACTTTCGCCGGAATTAATTTGCTCCAAGGTAAGCCATTTTTTATTCGAAAAAGTAAACTCTAATTTGTTTCTGTAAAACTGTGTTTTTTCCGAACCTAATATATGATGAATATCGGGTAACTCTATTTTTCCTATACGCGTCAAATTATCCTCAACCTGCTTTTGCTTATACTTTAATTGCTCCGCATAGGGCAGGACTTGCCATTTACAGCCGCCACAGATACCGAAGTGTTCACAGAATGCTTCTGTACGGTTTGGTGAGTATGAGATAAAACGAACAGGCTTCCCTTCCGCATATTTATTTTTCTTGCGGGTTATTTGCAAATCGATCACGTCGCCCGGCACAACGTATGGTATAAACACAACCAAATCATCTACCTTAGCTATAGCTTTGCCTTCTGCGGCTACATCTATGATCTCTACATTTTCTATTAACGGAAGTTCTTTTTTCTTTCTGGCCATTGATCTTTATTTGAGTATAAAATGCGTGCAAAGATAATTCTATTTTTTCGCTTTTTTGTATTAGCTACACCCGCTATCTTGATAGCTTTAGAAAAAGGTGACAAAAGTGACACTTTTTTACTTATTTTTTATCGTCACTTTCCATATTAAAGAACATATCCACATCAGAGATCACGTATATAAGATAAATTAGAATGGAAGACATAACCAGATTGGCTTCCACCCTATTTTTTCTTCATCTCTTTGATAGTCTTGTAACAGACAAATGTCAGGAATAAGCCAATTAGAATAATAACCGCCCATAAGAAAAGAGGCTTTTCGATCAGTGACGGCTGCCTTTCAGGAACTGCAACCGGCATATTAATCTGTGAAAGATTCTCCGTTTTAACAATAGGCAAATCTACAGGAATATCATTCTTAAAGTGATCTATATCATAATCAGGTGATGATTTATATCTAATACCAACCTCCAAATAATACTTTTCACCCTTCTCTAGATAAGCGCACAAATAACGATTCAATCCATACACTTTGATTGAAACAATATCTAACGGAAGATTATTATTATTCTCAATAGCTATAAAAGTGTGCTTGCCAAGAGGAAAATAATCGACGATGAAAGAGTTATCCGTTTTGGAAGACAAATCGAACTTTAAAGACTTTTTGTTAATTGTATCAGACAAAAGAACATGTCGCAAATAATGAGCATCGCTTTGTACCGATATCTCCAGTCGATTGATCTTATATGTGTCCTGCAAATCGGGAAAACTGATATATGTTTTCTTGTTTATACTATCCTTAGCTACGAAACGACCCAGATTGATTTCGGAGAACTGTGCATAAATATTTGAGCTTGCATAATTTCCTACCCTTAATATTTTTAACGGACTGTTTTGATCATTTTCAATCGTTATCTCATAATACTTATAGTTTCCTTGGGGAATATCGAGCAGTAAGGCATCTTCGTTATTATCCGCCTTATGCTCAAGATTGTAGACATGAGTCTTCTGCTTTACAATATACCATTGCGACAAATCATTACTCCCTCTCACCGAAGCATATTTATTGACGTCGGCACTACGTATAAAAATATAAAAACGACTTATATTATCTAACTTTGTATTATCTACAATAACAATATTAAGACTATCCTTTTCAATATTCTGCTTTAATGAATAGCTTTCAAATCGACTTACTTCCTGCACCGGACTCACCGCTCGCAGAAAATAAGAGATCTCTTTATTTTTACTATTGTATATCCTCAAATCGGACAAGTCCGACGCAACAGACTTCGCTATTATATGCTGATCAAGTTCTATATTATAATACCCTTTTTCTTCTACTGGTTTTGTATCAGCACGCCAAAGTGACTGTCCATAGACTTGAAAGACAAAAAGAGAAAGCAGATATGTAAATATTATTTTTTTCATCAGGCTTGGTTTTTATTCCTTATTTTCTTCAATTTTTTCTACTCCATCAGCTTTTACCAATGTCTTTATCTTCTGTTGCAAGAAGGATACCGACAGCAGGATAACCCCTAAAATAATAAACGATACGATCCGGCCGGCCTGTGACATATGCCACACATCGTAAGCGTAAAACTTGAGTATAATAATACCAAAGAATATCAGTGATATTTTACGCAACAATACCTCTTTGACATTCAAGCCCCATATCATCAAAATCATCGCTAAAACACCCCATAAGATAGGATAGCCAAAGGTATGGACGTCGTACAAGATGAAGTCATAATTTTCTGCATTCCCAAGCAATGCGATGATGATATGATCGGTTTCTATACTTAATATCACTACACACAAGACAACCAACACCCAGCATATAGAAGAGAACCATTCTTGAGGCAATGATTTTATGTTTCTCACAAGCAGGTAAGCTATATATATAACCGCCGGCAGCGATAGATAGTGTATCAGAAAGTGAACTGTACTATACATTCCGGAAGAAAATATATCGAAGCGCAGGTCTATAGCCATATATGAATAGAAAGCGCCATAACAAATCATAGAAGCAAGCAGTAAAACATAAGTAAAAGCTGCCGACGCTTTTTTCCTGTATATAAAAGCCAATAATGCGACATACAATGCGGTATACGTAGCCATGCACAAATACCTAAAGCTCGAGTAAAACTCAACATCCGTAAAACGTTCTAATTGATAATTTAACTCTAGGAATGGCATTACATAAGCCAAGGTAATAAGAACATATTTAAATACATTGACTACAGCACCGACGGATAATAAATCAAATCCTCGTATTTCGATTTCCATATCAGGATCTTCTTTTCTCAAGATAAACAAACAAATGACAGAAGCAACTATTACCACTATTCCTGTGATAAATATCCTATTCACCAATATTGGTAATTCGGAATCGTAAGAATAAGTTTCGTGAACATCCATCACATAAGATATTACAGTCAGCAAACAGATAACGCCAAAGCCGAACCAAAACACATTAATGCGTGATCTACGCCACAGCAATAACAAGACAACAGCCTCAGCAGCCCAAAACATGGTAATAACATGTCCATTGAGCTGTATCGGAATAGCCAGACTGACAAAAGTCATCACTACAGCTATAATCAGATATATGAGGTTCCGGTCCACTTTGCTACGTCGGAATAAGGTAAACATAACAATTGCATTAAACACCGCCAAAACTATTGTTATCAGCCCCCTTACATCGTATTGACATTGATCCCACACATATAAACAGGCAAGGAATACAAACAGGTTATTGGATAATATAAGAAAACTCTGATAGGCCGTAACTTTTTTTTCTGTCTTCAGGTGATCTATTATAGCCAATAGATAAAACTGCACGAAAAACAATACAGTAAACAGAGTAACAAGTACTAAACTATGATTTCGATAAGCGGTTAACAACCAACTCCAAAAGAATCCCAAAGTAAGCATATAACACATAATACCTATAACACGCCAGTTCTTAGCAAAAGAAATGACAAGCATACCTGTATTCAGAATAAATATATAAGAGAACAATACAATATAATTTCCTGCTCCTGTACTTATCATCAGTGGTGATGCAAATCCACCAAGCAAGGAAAATATGGCTAATTCTTTACGGTCATATAAGAGTGAGAGAATAACGGAGAAAACTGTTATGGCTATAAGCAATACAAAAGCAATGGGTTGGCTAAACAATTCATATTCTCTGAATGCCAGTGTAATTGTAATATAAAAGACTGAAATACCACCGCCTACCAGTATCGAAGAAAAAACATGGTATTGTTTTTTGAGCTTATGAGCTATACCAATGATTATACCTCCGGTAAGTAACCCTATACCTACACGTCCGATTTCGTTGATCCAATCTCGGTCTATAGCATACTTTACAAAGAAGGCAATACCCAATACCAAAGTCACAATCCCTACTTTGCTCAGCCAGTTTTCACCAAGCAATCTTTCTATAAAGTTTCGTTCAGGCTCTATAGCCTCCTTTATAGGAGCTGGTTCGGATGGTTGAAGTATCCTCTCTCTAACATCTTCTTTTTCATGACTAATAGAGGCTGCAAACGAAGGAACAGTTTGTTCTTTCAGTTCAACAACTACTGATATAATCTCCTCAACAGGCTCGTTATCAAGCACCCTTTCCTTAAATGCAGCTACATGAACATCCGAAAGAGGAGCTTCTTCTACCACCTCCGGCTCCTTGGTTTCTGCATTTGTTTGTTTTACGTTCTCTATAGCCGATAGTTCATCAATTGATTCAAACCTTTCTTTTACAGCTTCGAGAGAACCAGCTTCTTTGAAAAAACTTGTTAGTCTGAAGTTAAGGTGATTGAAACTATTGTTCAAATATTCAATATCGTTCCGAATAGAACTTACTTTTACATATATAATAATTGGAAATACAACTATAACGATAAAAATAATGATAACTAATAATATCAGAAAGCCTTCCATAAGATTCTTGTTAAGTTGATGATATCTTTATAATCCTGTAAAAATACATGTAATATCGAACAATCACACTTTTTTATATAAAATATGATAAAATAGAAATTTTAACAAAAAAATCCCCAGAAAAATATTCCTGAGGATTTTTATATTTTCACTATCTATAAATTATTCTATCACTTTCTTTGCATCTATTCGTCGCACGACTATACCGTATATAACCAAAGCAATGGCAGAAACAAGCCCTATGGCAAAAAACACATACCAAAGGTAATGAGCGTTGGCTGTAGCTGCAGCATAATCAGCGGCAAAATTGGTAGAATTGGCAAAGCGCTCCGACAGTGGATCGGGACAAAATCTTTCCAATAAGAAACCGGCAACAATAAAGCTGACCAACGAGGAAACGAATGAATGTAAATGGCTGAACCCAAGATAAAGCCCCTCTTCTCCTTTAGGCGATTGCAATGAAAAATACTCGAGAAAACGAGGAGAAATAAAACATTCAGCTATGGCCTGGAAGGCGATACCCACGATAAGGGTAAGCGTTACAGGATGTATGGTCGTAAGTCCAAATACAGAAATAGGTTCACCACCCATTATATTTCCAAAGGACATGATCAGTGCTGAAAAAGGTATAATAAACATACCTACCATGATAGACGATAACGGCGAGCGCTTTTTCATTATCGTGGTAATCAGGTTTACCAACAGGAAGACAAAGAAGGGATTTACGTTAGCAATCCATCCCGGAGAAGCATCGGCTCCTACCATACGGATTACATATTTAGGCATAGAGGCATACATCTGCTGCTGTACAATCCAGAAACCGCTGGTGATAAGTATCAAAGCAACAAGGCGTCCGTTCTTACATACCTTTATCAAGGCTTGCCATATCTCCGAAAGGCTCTTACCTTGTCCTGCCGTTTGTGTCGACTTATACATAAAGAAAACGATAACAAGAGCAATTAAAGTCATCGTTCCCGAGAAATAGTTCAGGTAAACCAATCCCTGATCCCCAATACTTTTGCGAAGCGGATCGACTACAGTCTTACCCGTAAAAGCTCCGATATTCACCATCATATAGAAAATAGCAAAACCTCTTGCTCGTGTTTCGGTAGTCGTTTCTTTAGCCACAGTACCCGAAATCACTGATTTTATAAAAGCTCCACCCACAACAATCAGCAACAGTATAGGGACAATTGTCCATTGTTGGATACTTTCTCTGAGACCTGTAAACGTAGTGTATCTATCAAAATTACCGACTCCTAAAGAGGTAAAAAAGGAACGGAAAGTTTCTATTACCAGTCCGCTATCTTTAGCGCCGGACTCTAATCCTACTGCATTGGCAGCACCATATTGAACAAGCCCCGCACTCTCCAAAAGAGTAGGCACTAAGCCCAGCCCGAAATACCCGACGGTAAGAAGAGCAAAGGCAACCATTATAGCTTTACGGAAACCGATTCTATCGGAATATGCACCAACAAATGTGGGTAAGAAATACAACAATGCAGAAAACGAACCGGCGATAATACCGGCCTCAACATCATTGAAACCCCATACATTGGATAGATATAAGGTTAATGAAATAAAAATTGCATAATACGCTAGCCGCTCCAACAGCTCAACTGTGTTGGCGACCCAAAAGGCTTTTGAGAATTTAGTCATCAGTCTTTATAGAATTATTAAAAATAAATTGAATTGCGACAAAAATAAGAAAATTATCCGATTTAACAGTTAAAAAGTTTTCCGGATGACACTATTCAGCCTTTTTTAACTCAATACAGAATGTTGTCCCCACACCGATTTCTGATGTTTTGACATAAATCCGCCCCTTGTGATAAGACTCAATGATACGCTTCGCCAATGAGAGTCCGAGCCCCCAGCCTCTAGATTTTGTTGTATAACCGGGATTGAAAATAGTTCTGAACTTAGATTTGGGAATTCCCTTCCCTGTATCTTGTATATCAAGAGATACAAACTTCCCTTTTTCAGAAAGCCGATATATTATTTGCCCTTGTCCGCTCATAGCATCAACGGCATTTTTGGTAAGATTTTCTATTACCCAGCTTAGCAATGGCTCGTTCACCTGTGCATAGAGAGGCTTATCTGACAGCTCGACAACAAAAACAACTTTCTTTGATATCCGCTTTTCGAGATAAGCAATCGACCGATGAATTATATCTACCATATTTTGAGATTCTAAGGCAGGAACCGAACCTATTTTAGAAAACCGATCCGTAATCATTTGCAGTCGGTCTACATCTTTCTCCATATCTCTTACAATAGACTGATCTGTTTCTTTCAGTTTCAGATATTCCAGCCATGCTAACAAAGACGATATAGGCGTCCCTAACTGATGAGCAGTCTCTTTAGACAACCCTACCCACAGGCGATCCTGCTCCATTCTCATAGTAGTAAACAGAGCGAAGAAAGCTGTAATCATAAATATAAACAGCACACCCAATTGAACATAAGGATATAGCTGCAATTGTTTTAGCGTGTACGAATCATCATAATATATATACTGGTCGAACCCTTCAGCTTCAATAATGATAGGCTCATGCCTTTTCTTAAAAGATTCTGCTCTTTGCTTCAGAAAGATCTGGTCGTCAAGCTCGGGGAGATCGATGTTTGCCGAAGTATAAAAATTCTCTTTTTTATCGTATAGTATAACAGGTATCGTCGTATTACTTTTCAGTATCTGAGCAACCAGATTCATATTCATATTTTCAGCATTGCTTGCCATTTCTTTTGTAGCCTCAGCCCAAATCTCAATTTTATTTCTCTCTTCTTTTGACAGATTCTCGACCAAAAAATGTGACACAATAAGAGATGCCACAACAATAAGAAGAGCAATGACTACAAACAGATACCTAAATAATATTTTATTGTTTTCGAATAATTTCATTCAATATATGCTTTATTATACACCTAACGCTTAATACGCGTATTATATTTGATTTTAAACAACTTACCAACATCTATCTCACCAAAAGGTGACAAAGGTGACAGTTATTTGTATGTTTTTAGATGTCACTTTTCTCTTTACTGCGATACCAGTATATATAGATAAAATTTAATATTTCTTATATGCGATATACACAGAGACAATATTTTTATCCATTTCCTTAAAGGAAAAATCTTCCTCCGAAAAATTATATATTTTCTGCATCTAAGATACAAACTAGCTTTTACATCAAGAAAATAATTAAAGAAAAGACTACGATATAAATTACTAAAATAGTTACCTTTGCTCGATGATTTATTTACCTCATAATTTTATCATTTTATGAAAAGAGACACAGCCATTTTTGATATTATTGAAAAAGAGTATCAACGACAACTGAAAGGGATTGAACTTATCGCCTCTGAAAACTTTGTCAGTGAACAAGTAATGGAGGCTATGGGATCATGCTTAACAAACAAATATGCAGAAGGGTATCCGGGCAAAAGATATTATGGGGGATGCGAAATTGTAGACCTTAGCGAACAGCTAGCTATAGATAGGCTAAAAGAAATATTCGGAGCAGAGTGGGCAAACGTACAACCGCACTCTGGAGCTCAGGCAAATGCAGCAGTATTCCTTGCTTGTATGCAGGCCGGAGATAAATTCCTTGGACTGAACCTTTCACACGGAGGACACTTATCACATGGTTCGCCTGTCAACTTCTCAGGATTGATGTTTCATGCATTGGAATACAATGTAAAACAAGAGACAGAGCAAGTAGACTATGAGCAAATGGAAGAAGTTGCCCGTGCAGAGAAACCTAAAGTTATCATCGCCGGAGCATCGGCCTATTCTCGCGACTGGGATTATGCACGTATCCGCAAAATAGCCGACGAAATAGGTGCTATATTTATGGTAGATATGGCTCACCCGGCAGGACTAGTTGCAGCAGGATTGCTTAACAATCCTCTTCCTCACGCACACATTGTGACTACAACAACTCACAAAACATTGCGTGGACCACGTGGTGGCGCAATTATGCTAGGCAAAGACTTTGAAAATCCTTGGGGCAAGAAAACTCCGAAAGGAGAAGTACGCATGATGTCTGCATTGCTAGACTCGGCAGTATTCCCGGGCATTCAAGGCGGGCCTCTAGAGCATGTAATTGCAGCTAAAGCGGTATCATTTGGCGAAGCTCTCGATCCTTCATACAAAGTTTATCAGGCTCAAGTGAAAAAGAATGCAGCTGTTATGGCTCAAGCTTTTATGGATAAAGGCTACAAAGTAGTATCAGGAGGAACAGACAATCACTCTATGCTTATAGATTTGCGTCCAAAATTCCCTGAACTGACAGGAAAGCTTGCCGAAAAAGTTCTTGTAGAAGCCGATATCACCACCAATAAGAATATGGTTCCGTTCGATAGCCGCAGTCCATTCCTTACATCAGGTCTTCGATTCGGTACTCCGGCAATCACTACACGTGGTGCAAAGGAGCCTTTGATGGGAGAAATAGTGGAATTGATAGATACTGTTCTTTCTAATCCGGAAGACGGAAAAGTTATAAAAGCTGTACGTGAGAAAGTGAATGGAATAATGAAAGATTATCCATTATTTGCTTGGTAGAATACTATTCCTGTTTGATAGAACTTAACTAATATACAAAGATAAGAAGCTGTTTAATAAAGCAATTACACCTCATAGTGTTTGCTTTTAAACAGCTTCTGTATGTATTCCGATGAAAAAAATCAAAATAAGCATTCTATATGTATTGTCGATACATATAATGGCATTAATCATAATGTCACTGCAACGTACCTTATTATTACTCACAAATCTGCAACATATAGAAAGTGTAACTTCAAAAGCCAGTTGGATTTTCTCAGCTTTGCTCCGAGGGATCTGGTTCGACAATGTTATAGCATGCTACATCTCAGCATTACCGCTCGTAGTTATTTGCATTCTAGGTCTTTTTAATAAAGTAAATAAAATTACGTTCAGTTCATTCAACGTATACTATATACTGATCTATACAGTGGTTTTTGCCATTGGTTTTGCAGACATTCCTTACTTCGCTTATTTCTTCAAACATCTGAACAGTTCTATCTTCAATTGGAATGAAGAAAGCAGTACAACCGCCAAAATGATATTCGAAGAAACATCATATTACATATATATGGGTGTTTTTCTTCTAGTAGTTATTGCTTTTGGATATCTGGCTTTCAAGTTGAGCAAAAGACTTTTAAAACTACAGCAAGAAAATATAAAAGGAAAAGAATATTTCATTTACATTCCCACTTGTATTATCCTTGCCATAGTATGCATATTGGGTATCAGGGGGCGTTTCGGATACAATCCGATAAAAACAAGCCAAGCTTACTTTTGCAACAATTCATTCTTAAATCAGTTGGGAATAAACCCCTCTTTTTATTTCTTGCGGGATGTTATCGAATCATCGAAAACTCATCATAGCATAGACAATGTTATTTCAGAAAAAGACGCTATTTCATATACACAGAAGTTTTTCGGACTAAACCCGGCTGATGAGCAAAAGTCGCCTATTGCCCGATATATTAAAGCAGAAAGTCCGGCAAAAGATATGAATGTAGTTGTCATACTCATGGAATCGATGTCTGCCGATCTGCTAAAAGTCACAGAAAACGGAAAAGAAATAACTCCATTTCTCAACCAGCTTATAAAAAAATCATATTACTTCGATCATTTTTATTCAGCCGGCACACATACCAATCATGGTATCTTAGCCACACTGTACGGACTACCGGCCTTGTTTGATAAGAACATGATGAAAAATGTAACAATCCCTTTATGCCAGGGGTTACCAAATACTTTACAAGAGCAAAATTACAAAACGATGTTCTTCATGCCGCACGAGTCCCAGTATGACAATATGAATGCTTTCTTATTGGAAAATGGATTTGAAGAGATATATTCTCAAGAAAACTATCCACCCAAAATGCGAAAAAACAGCTTTGGTGTTGCTGATGATTTTCTACTCAGTTATTCGCTGAACAAAATAAATGAAAAGGCTCCGACGTCATCTCCTTTTTTTGCAACAATACTCACAGTGAGCAATCATCCTCCATATATTGTACCTGAAAAATTTGAAAATGTAAGCACAAAACCCGAATTCCAAATAGTAGCATTTGCAGATGATGCTATACGACAATTTTTTACTGATGCAGAAAAACAAAGCTGGTTTAAAAACACAATATTTGTACTGCTTGGAGACCATGGAAAAATAGTGGGCACACAAACCTATGAAATGCCTCTTTCGCTAAACCATATCCCACTGATCATATACTCTCCGGCGTTTACAGATATGCCCACAACGGTTTCCAATCCGGGAGGACAAGTTGATGTATTCCCTACCATTATGGGTTTACTAGACCGTTCGTACATGAATAATACTTTTGGGGTAGACATGTTCAAGACAAAACGTCCGTATATGTTTTTCTCTTCTGATAATGCGCTTGGATGTATCGATGAGAAATACTTTTATACTTATAACTTCAAATCGAAGATAGATGGGTTATATGAATATAGTGAAAATAGTAGCGACAATCTTCTTCGCGAATTCAAACAGAAAGCAGATAGCATGAACTTATATTCAGCAGCCATGTTTCAAACTGCTAACTATATGCTCAAACATGAACTGACAAGAGTAAAGAAATAAAAAATACATATCCCATAACGGACTAGACACCAAACACTCAGCGGCATAGTATTTTCAGACTAAAACATAAATAGCTTTATCTCTATCAAATAGGTGGAAACCAATACCGTATAGTGTAATATAGACAATTATTAGGCAATAGTAATGTTAAATTAAAAATTAATTTGTAATTTAGCCTAAAATTACATGAGTACAATTTCCCAGAATACTTATACAGAGTGTAGTCCAATGAAAACTTATTATAGAAGTATATTTATACTTTTGTCATTTTTACTATTCGCTTGTACATCTGAAAACGAAGAAGCACAAAGACAACTAAATACAGCCCGACAGCTTTATTCGCAGGCTGAATACGCTTTAGCTAAACAGACTCTTGATAGCCTGAAAGCAAATCACCCGAAAGCTTTTCCTCAATTACAAGCAGGCATCTTGCTCTTAGACTCGATTCGCAGAGGAGAGAACGAGCAAATAATAGCGCAATGCGATTCGCTTATATCTTCTTTTGAACCCAAAGTAGAACAAGAGAAAACGAAGTTTAGCTTTCAACAAAACAAGCAATACCAAGAAACAGGAAGCTATATCCCAAAAGAGAGTGTAACCTCATCTATTACATCTACAACTCTTCGTTCGGGAGTAGAAGAAAATGGACAGTTATATATTGAAAGTGTATTTATTGGCGGACAAAAACATAATAAAATAAAGATTTTGTCAAAAGATGGCTCATTCGCGGAGTCTATACCAGTGAATGACGATGGTTTGAACTATCGCTTCTCAAACATGGGCAAAACGTATGAAGTAATTCGATTCTCAGGTAGTAAGGAAAATGGAATTGCAAAGTTCATTTTCTCAAATACCAATAATCCTTTATCGGTCACTTTAGATGGACAAGGAAAATATACATATACTTTATCGCAACAGGTAAAGTCTGCGATTTCCAAATCGTATCAGTTATCAGTAATGATGTTGCAGCTAGATAGCCTTAAAACAGCTAAAGAGAAAGCCGAATTTCACATCTATTATCTGGATAATAAAAAAGACAGCACAAACACTTACAACACAAAGCTACAATAACTCTAATTTTTATGAAAAAAGAAAAATCTACTGCCGAGCCTCAGAGAAAAGAAAAGGATATTTTCAATCTTAATATCTCGGTCGATTGTACAATATTCGGATTTCACTCAGGAAGCCTCAAAGTTTTACTATGCAAACCCAGTGCCGGCGAAAAATGGATGCTTCCCGGAGGGCTTATAACAAGAGATGAAATACCGGATGAAACGGCACGCCGGATATTAAAAGCAAAAACAGGATTAAGCGATACCTATCTGAAGCAGTTCTCATTCTTTGGGAGAAAAGATAAAAAACAAGAAGAAAACGAAAACCCCGAAATACTTAGTGAAATTAGTCTGGCCTATTTTGCTCTTATCAAATCAGGAGATGCACAACTCGTCGAAGATAACGATACTGAACATATCGAATGGTTTGAAATAAATAATATCTCAGATTTACACCCGGAACATAAGATTATTTTTGAAACCGCTCTCTCTACCCTACGCAAACAAATTGGATTCATACCTATCGGTTACGAACTTCTACCCGAAAAATTCACAATGCCGGAATTAAGAAGTATCTACGAAGCAATATTAGGAAGAGAACTAGACCGTAGAAACTTCCAGCGCAAAATGCTCTCTATTGGCTTTATAAAAGCATTGAATGAAACACGGAAAGTAGGAGCTCACAAATCGCCCAATTTGTACTCTTTCGACAAGAAAAAATATGAGGAAGCCGAAAGACTTGGAATTCAGTTAATGAGCAACAACTTGTAATCGTAAAATAAGGAAATAACCCGGAACATTAATTTATAATTATTCAGCAAAACCGAAGTCCAGAAGGGATTGCCTCACATCAGAAGAAATATCAGCATTTATTTTATAAGCAAAATACTCTCTACGCAAAGGATAGTTATTCCGCTGCTGCTTGAAAGTCTCAGGAGATGCTTTTAGTCTTTCGAAGTCAGACATGGGGTCGTATGTATGCAATATAGCATCAAAGAGAAGATTATCGGAGTTTTTTAATCCTGTGAGGTCTATTATAGGGTTTACAGGATCAGGTGCTATTATGCGAGATAACGGTTCTTTGCTCATCCCATAGAAATCGGCAACAGATTCAAGAGACATACGCGTTGCGTTGGCTTTTCCGTCTGCCGAATAACCTGCTATATGCGGGGTGGCAATATCAACCATCTCCATATATTCAAGGTCTATATCGGGTTCTTTTTCCCAGCAATCGATAATTGCTCCCGATATAAGGTTGTTAGCTATAGCTATTTTTATAGCCGCTGTATCTACAATGCCCCCTCTCGCCGAATTCATTATAATCGGTTTTCTCTTGAGAGACGAAAAGAACTCGGTATTTGCTAAATGATAAGTCTTATATTCGCCTTCTTTTGTTAAGGGTGTATGGAAAGTGATAATATCAGCTTTATCTATTATTTCATCAAGACTGACAAATAAATCTCTCTGCTCGGCTTTTTGACGTGGTGGGTCATTTAGCAGAACCTTCATACCTAACATTTCGCAAGCTTTCGCTACCTTTTTCCCTACGTTGCCAACACCAACAATACCTATCGTTTTATCTTTAAGTTCAAAGCCTTTCTGGCGGGAGATTCTTATCAATGAAGAAACGATATATTGCTGCACCGAACCGGAATTGCACCCCGGAGCATTATGCCACACGATATCATGTGCATCACAGTAATCGGTATCGATATGATCATAGCCAATAGTAGCGGAGCATATAAGCTTTACGTTTGTATTTTTTAGTATTGCTTCGCCAAAGCGAGTTACAGTGCGCACAATTAAAGTATCAGCCTCTTTGATCGCATCGTGGGTAAAAGCAGCACCATCGAGGTAAGTAACGTCTCCGTAATATTCGGCTACACCTTTGAGATAGGGTATATTTTTGTCAGCTATTATTTTCATTTGTAAGAGTATGGAATGTATTTTCTATAGAATCTATTTCATCTATATTTTTATCTATCAGCAACTTTCCTTTATCTAAAAAGATCACACGAGAGCAAATAGCTTTTACATCAAATAGAATATGAGTAGAAAAAAGTATCATCTTATCTTTCGACAGTTCCTTGAAAAGAGCATTAAGGCTTTCGCGTTGATTCGGATCTAAGCCAGAAGTAGCTTCATCCAAGATAAGAAATTCAGGGTTATGAACCAATGCCTGAGCAATACCAACTCGTTGACGATTTCCTTTTGAAAGAGCCTTTATTTTTTTCTTGTATTCCCTCTCCAGTCCGGTTTCTTCAATAACACGAGAAACAGCATCGTGCCCTACATTATAGATTCCTGCAACATACTCCAGATATTCTTTTACGTACATATCTTCGTATAAAGGATTGTCTTCCGAGAGGTAGCCTATACGCTTTTTAACCGCTAAAGGATTAGAAAGGATATCTTCTCCTGAAAAAGTCACTCGCCCCTTATCTGCAAGTATACCACCTGCAAGAATTTTCATCAAGGTAGACTTCCCCGCACCATTTACTCCGAGAAGCCCTACTATATCGCCTTTCTGTATCGAGAAGCTCACATCAGATAAAGCTACCTGATCTCCATACGTTTTGGATATGTGCTCTATTTGTATCAAATGGATAATTGTTATGATGGTGTAAAAATAATAAATCTCTCCGGAATATTCCGGAGAGATTTACATTTATAATTTAGACATTGCTTTTAACCTGCTACTGGAGAATAAGATCTTGATTGCAATTCCTTATCCATTGTATAGATTCCAAAACCGTTATCTTTAATCATTTTCAACGCATCAATATAACCTTGTGCTGTAGCCTCTTCCTCTACTTGTTCGTCTACAAACCATTTCAACATACTTTCGGTAGCATAGTCTTTTTCGTCTTTAGCCAACGCCACCAAGTCATTGATTCGCCCTGTTACGATCTTTTCATGTCTCAAAGTTTCTTCAAAAGCATGAAGAGGAGATTCCCAAGCCAAATCCACTTTTTCAATTGGCTTCAATTCTACTTTTGCGCCTCTATCAGTAACGTATTTGAAAAATTTCATTGCGTGATCTTGTTCTTCCTTAAACTGGATTTCGAACCAGTTGGCAAAACCCGGTTTTCCGTCTGCTGCAAAATAAGCAGCCATAGACAGATATAAATATGCTGACCAAAATTCAGCATTGATTTGTGCATTTAATGCAGCTTCTAATTTTTTACTTAACATAATTGATGATATTTTTGATGTTAGTTTATTCTTTCAACACTTGTGTAATGGCAATTGTTCAATAGTTCGTCTAATACACAAATATGTTATGCAATATTACAAAATATAATTATTATTTCAAAAACTATTTATAATCATTAATGAGTTATCGAAAAAACCTATAATATAATATCAGACAACGACGAGAGACTTGTAGATATAAAAAAACAAAAGAAGTGACCTATTCGGTCACTTCTCTGCGGAAGCGGGGGCTTGTGAACCACACCTATCAACCATATATTATTCAATACTTTACTTGATCAGATCGCTTTGAGGTGAACACTTTAGGAGAAGCTAATTGACAGCTATTGGCTGTTCTTTGTCCGCTATTGAATAGTGTTATTTTCCTATCGACAAATATAGTGTATTTTTATAAAAATCATGCTCATTTATTATCTAATCCATCCATTCTTTCTTCGAGAAGCTTTATCAATTTATCTAAAAATAAAGTACGGCTACCTTTACGTTCTCGAATTTCCAGAAACGTGTGATAGAAGTCACCCAAATTGATATTGAAAACAGTTTCAATATATTCCGCTAGCTCTTTTATATTCGTATTGCCATTATTGAAACAACCTGCGTTATCCCATGCGTAAATCTGCTCAACAAGTTCTGCTTTTTTAGCAGTCCATGTCAGTCTTGCCTTTGGCAAATTAAATGAGTCTTGAATATTGGATTCGAGATTACTAATATGTAGGAGTTTATTGTTTACATATACCGTTAATCTCTCATTGGCAATCATCTTCGAAACCTTAAAATCAAAGCTCGTAGAGAATTTAGAGTCCCTTTCAAAGTAGAAGCAATCCTGTATTAACTGAATATCTGGCTTACCTCTTAGAAAGTAATATTTATCAAGGTGGGTACTTCCTGAACGATAATATTGATAGAAGTCAGCATTATTATCGAAAAAATACTTTATGCGTCCTAAAATTCCTTCTAAATAATTTTTGCGATCGATGCAACTTCCGGTGGGCATTCGCATTTCCAGATTATATATCTTTCTATGGTAAATTAGAATGCTAAAAAGTTGAGGTTTCGTCTCTTTAAAAAAGATGATTTCATCAAGCGGACTTTTAAATGTATAATTTGAAACAAATTCTTTTAATTCATCAAATGTAGACTCCAATAATGAAATAATACTAATAGATTTCTGAAAGATATTACATTCCTCAGAATCAATAAGCTGAATTTCTTTATTGATATTTTCTTTTATATTGCGAATAAATTGCTCCATTGTATTATTGTATTCTGTTTTTTATGTATTAGATACCTATTTTAGACTAGTCGAAGAAAGAATAAGTCATAATAATCGCTCAAACCTATAATTAGTTCATATAGGACATGTCTCCAACAATAGCTATTACAGAGATAAGGCTATAGCCAGACCTCCTTGTTTTCCATTATAAAAAGGGCTAAAAGAGATTTGTTTGCTAAATGTACCTTTGTTCATAAACTTCCTCTGCAAATAGGGATAAAGCCAGTAAGCAGCCTTGGTGCTTAGAATACCGAGTCCGGCTCCCACAATAACATCTGCAAACCAATGTTTGTCATTATATAAACGAAATATCCCTGTTCCGGTTGCAATGGTGTAGCCTGTTATGCCATACCATATTGAAACATCTTTATATTCCTGCCAAAGAAATTCTGCACCCATAAAAGCTACCGCTGTATGACCTGAGGGAAAAGAGTTTTTCGCTGATTTATCTGGTCTCTCTATCTTTGTTGAATACTTTATCGTATTTACTGATGCTGCCATAAAAAGAGTAGATATTCCTAGAATAAAGGTTCTGTCTTTAAAATTATTTTTACCTTTTATCCCCATTAAATTCAGTGCGTATACACTTCCTGCCGGAACATATTGAGAAATGTCATCTATGGTAAACTTCGAATCAATATGTTCTGTTACTTCATGCTTTACCTGCCTGTTAAGCAAATAATTATGCTCTATAGCTGTTTCAAATACACCATAAGCAATTAAAGCCGAAGGAATAATTAATTGCTTATATGAAAACTTAAGCTGTTTTACAGGTTTTATCTTGTCAGAAATGACTGTATCTACAGAAATTAAATTAGTAGAAGGTATATCACTGCCCTGAATCGAAAAATCGATGATTGGGTAGTTGCTTTGTAGTGTATCATTATCTACTGTATCCGCTTTTACCGATTGAAATAAGAGCAAGAAGAAGACAATACAAACCGATATGTTATTCATTGTTTTTTTATAAAAATAAGATTCGCTTGGCTGAGCTAAAGAGTTGTGTTCAGCCAAACGAAATTTTGAAAAATTACTTTCTGAAAATATAATTAGCTATAATCCATGTGTTAAACCCAAACACTACCATATATGGAATCGGATTAAAATGATTTGGACAATGTTCACTCTTACATCTGAAGAATATAAGCCATACAATTATTCCCATCAAAGCACCTATAGATATACTTATCAGAGAAAGATATCTTTTTATAATGGGATTCAGTTTTGATGGAGTTTCTTTTCTTGCTGCTAATCTTCTTATACGTCTCTTTTTACTCATGACGATAATAGTGTTAGTTACAAGACTTTCAGAACCTCATTTTTAATATTCTGACCGCATTTAGTATTGCTAGCAGAGAGACCCCAACATCAGCAAAGACCGCTTCCCACATGGTAGCCAAACCAAAACCACCTAAAATAAGTACAATCAGTTTAACCGAGAATGCCAATACTATATTCTGTATGACAACTTGCCTTGTAGCTTTAGCTATTTTAATCGAAGTTGCTATTTTGGATGGTTGATCTGTCTGAATGATTACATCGGCCACTTCGATAGCAGCATCACTCCCCATTCCTCCCATTGCTATTCCAACATCACTTAATGCCAGTGAGGGAGCATCATTTATTCCATCTCCGACAAAAGCAATGACATTATTCTTTTCTGTTTTCAGTTCCTCTATATGACGAACCTTATCTTCAGGTAAGAGGTCCCCATAGGCACTGTCAATACCAAGGCTGGATGCTACATTATTCGTTATGGAAGATTTATCCCCACTCAACATTACAACTTGTTTGATTCCAGATAAATGCATATCTGAAATAGCAGCCTGTGCATCATCTTTTACCTCATCCGCTATTGTTATATAGCCCGCATATTCTTCATTAATAGCTGCAATCACAATAGTCTCAACTATAAATTCAATTGTTCTGTCATAAGAGATATTAAATTTCTGCATCAACTTAGCATTGCCCACCAATACTTCTTCTCCATTTACGATCCCTTTAAGTCCATGCCCTGATATTTCTTCCACATCTGTAGCTGTATAATTATCTGAATCCTTTGCAAATTGAACAATTGCTCTAGCAATGGGATGATTTGAGAATTTCTCTATGGCAGCAACAATAGCGACAAATTCCTCTTGCTTATCTTCATCGACCGACGCAACTTTCTGCACATTGAACACACCTTTGGTCAAAGTACCTGTTTTATCCATCACGACTGTATTGACCTTAGTCATTAAATCGAGATAGTTAGCTCCCTTGAAGAGTATGCCTGCTTTAGAAGCTGCTCCGATTCCGCCGAAATAGCCTAATGGGATAGAAATAACTAATGCACATGGGCAGGAGATTACCAAGAATACCAATGCACGGGATAACCATTCGCTAAATATATAGTCGCTCACCACAAAATAAGGAATGACTGTTATAAAGAGAGCTAACAGGAATACAATCGGAGTATATATCTTGGCAAATTTACGGATCAATAACTCTGTCTTTGCTTTTCGGGAAGTTGCATCTTGCACCATTTCTAGGATTCTGGCAAGAGAACTATCCTGATACTTTTTAGCAACCTTTATTTCGATCACTTTATCAAGATTCAACATTCCTGCTAGTACAGTTTCACCGGCTGAAATAGTTTTCGGTTTGCTTTCCCCTGTTAATGCTGCTGTATTAAAGCTTGCTGATGATGTAAGCATTATTCCATCCAAAGGGACTTTCTCTCCGGCTTTTACCTGAATAACTTCGTCAATTTCCACTTCTTCAGGAGATATTGTTTGATATGAATCATTTCTATAAACAGTTGCTGTGTCAGGACGTACATCAAGCAATGCCTTAATGTTTCTTTTGGCTCTATTCACAGCCGAATCTTGAAACAATTCACCAATCGTATAAAATACCATTACAGCTACTCCTTCGGGATATTCGCCTATAATGAAAGCTCCAAGTGTAGCCATCCCCATAAGTGTAAACTCAGTAAAGAAATCCTTTTCCTTGATCGTTTCAACGGCTTCCCTAAAAACGGGAAAGGCAACAGGGATGTAAGCTATAATATACAACCCTAAACGAAGATAGCCGTTAAATATATCTGGAATAAAATTATCCATCGTAATACCAACAAGTAGCATAAGTAAACTTATTGAAACCGGGATATACTGCTTCCAGTTATTTTCAAACATCTGCGACTCGGTAGAGTCGCAAGATGTGCATTTATAATTATTCTCTGTATTCATTGCTATAAGTATTTAATAATACATTTCACTCGTAGAGCTATTCAACTCAAGATAGAGTATTTCATTTTTGTAAATGAACTGGATCTTATTCTCTCGAGATAACCATCCTAATGCCAAACATATGTTTTTATCATTATATCCGGTCAATTCCCCTATTTGTCTTACGGATAATGCTCCTTCATTAGACAATAATTGCCATATTACTCCGGCATTTATTCCAATATCATTTTTCAACATCTTGACTCTATTTTAAAAATTAATAACTAATCAAGAAGCCACCTGTCATCAGGCAATCCGGTTCTGACTCTGATTGCTCTTTCAACATCAGAGACATAGATTATACCGTCTCCTGAATTACCTGTTTTACCATATGTTGATATTATCGTAATTATTTTATCCACATCATCATTGTTACACACTATCTCAATCTTCGCAACTTTACTATTGGTAAGTGCAAAATTCATGGATAAAGAAGCATCTTCACTTTTTAAATGCCCTGTGCCTTCAGCCATTGAAACAGTAAGATTTGGAAATCCTGCATAAAGTAGTTCTCTTAGAATATCATTAACCTTAAACGGTTTAATAAAAGCTTTTATCTCTTTCATGTGATTTTATTATTTAATGTTTCAAAAAGATTAATGACCATGTTCACCATGATCTGTACTCATAGATGCTAAATAAAATGCATTAGCTTTAACGATAGTCACACCCTCTTCCAGTTTATTTACCGGAGTTATCTGTGTATATCCTAGTTCGCTTATACCTGTCAATACCTCAATCCTTTCAAAATGATAAGTTTTTACACCTTCTTCATTAGCTTCTTTCTCTAACACAAATATGTATTTCTTTCCTTCATTGCTGATAATGGCATCATTGGGTACAGCATCAGTTTTTTGTTTTCCAACATTAATCAATCCGGTAACATACATACCCGGAATCAATTTGATATCTGTCTTACCTTTTATATTTGCATGAACGATAATTGCCTTGGTATCCCCTTCGAAAGACTTGTTGATTTCATAAATCTCACCTTTCAGATTAACACCGGGTTGGTTGGTGAGGGTAATATCCACTTCCTGTCCGATTCTTACCATATTAATATCTTTTTCAAAGACTTTAACATCGCAGTGTATACCTGCATTATCGGTAATACTCATTAGTGGTGTTTGCATATCGACATAACTTCCGGTACTGATATTGATTTTGCTGACAGTTCCTGAAATAGGCGTTTTTATCGGAATTTGAGTAACCATATTACCTGAAGAAACCTGTTCGGGGCTAATGGATAATTGTCTTAGCTGCTTTTCCAAACCTGTTAGCTGCGCTTTAGTTATCTCGTAATTAGCTGTTGCCTGCTGCAAAGTTTTTTCAACCCCTGCACCTTGAGTGGATAAATCTTTTTGTCTTCTGTATTCTTGATCGGCAATCAATGCCTCTTTTTTAGTTGTCAGATAATTCTTTTGCAACTCCACTATTTCCGTATTTTCGAGATAGGCTACAGCTTGTCCGGCACTC
Organism: Dysgonomonas sp. Marseille-Q5470; assembly: GCF_951230145.1. Lineage (NCBI taxonomy): Bacteria > Pseudomonadati > Bacteroidota > Bacteroidia > Bacteroidales > Dysgonomonadaceae > Dysgonomonas > Dysgonomonas sp. Marseille-Q5470. The sequence continues at coordinate 165,339 of NZ_CATNVE010000009.1, forward strand.
ACGGCTCGACCTTCAATCACCATTACCTGTTTGATGATCCCTCCTAACAAAGAGGTTACCTCCGCTTTTTTCTGTGGATCCAAGGCCATTTCGCCATTTACTCGAATAATACTATTTAAGTCTCTCTGTTCAATTTTGCCAAGTTGAATATCCACAGCTTTCATTTGTGATTCGGTTAGCTCTACTTCTACCGATTCGCCACCATGAGATTCTTCTGTACCTTCTTTTTCTTTTTCAGCCTCATTTTTAGGCTTCTGTCCACATGACCCTAAAAATATAAGAGACAAAGCAATTATCGCTATATATATTGTTTTCATAATTTTTTGTTATTTATTTCCTTGCAGGTAGTTTAACATAATGATTGTTTGATTGTAGTCATTGATAGCATTTGCATATAGCAAATGTATCTCTACTGCGGTCTTTAAATTCTGGATATACTCGACATAATCTATTTCTCCTTTTTCATATGAAACCTGTGATATCCGTGTTATATCTTCTGCTTGTTTGCTGCCACGAAGTGAATAATAGTCCAAAGCATTTTTAGCCTTGGTATATTCATTCAGATAAGTCTGATAATTCTTACGCATAGTAAGCATAACCTCTTCCTGCTGAACCCTTGCTATTTCGACTTCTCTTTTAGCAGCTTTTGTTTTGGCTCTTTGTTCTCCAAAAAATAGAGGAACACTTATTCCTACTTCAAATCCCATGAAATTACCTTTGTCAAAACGTTCTCTTTGTAAATCATACGGGTTAAAACCTTTTATAAGAAACTGGTTTTTCAATGCAAAATTGAAACTGGGCAGATATCCTTGTTTAATCACACTGAGGTTCTTTTCGCTTATGATCTTTTTATTAGCATAAACCTCTCCAAGTGGTGTTTGCTCCGGATTGAAATCATTAAAAGGATAGACTGCATCCAAAACAGTCAGAGTCGGCTCAACAGGTTCGACTGCCTCATCCGTATTCATCCAGCGTTGTAAGATTAGTTGTATGCTCTGATAATTCTTTTCAGCCTTTTGTAACTCAATTCTGTTTTCATTATAGAGTCGTTCAGCATTCATCTGTTCCAAACGTCCTGTTTCCCCTGATTTCAACTTTGCATTGGCGAGGAATAAGAATTTACCATAAATACGGTCCTGTTCCTGTAATATTTTGATATTTTCCTTTGCATAAAGCAATTGATAATATGTTGCTGATATTTCTTTTACAAGTTCATTGCGTGTAACGTCCAAATTACTTCGTTCCAGATTCGTTTCGGCTTTCAATAAGCCTCTGCGAGAACCATACACTGTAGGGAACTCAAAACTTTGGCTTAATGATATGCTATTATCAGGGCTTCCTCCTGATGTTGGGTCCTGACTTAACGAAAAGCTTGTTTTATCAATATTAAAAGCTGTGCCTTGCAAGTCTTTTGCTCTTTCAATTGAGATACGACCCGACTTCATGGTCAGGTTGTTATCTATTGCCGATTGAATGCATTCCTCCAATGATTTTGTTGTATTTTGCCCAAATAAAGACGGAGCTAAAACAACAGTCATTGTTATGAATACAATAGTCGATATTATTATTTTTGTTTTCATTCCTGTTTATTTTTAGTAAATGTTTTATAGATAGAAGGTAACACAACCAATGTTAGAGCCGTTGCAGTTAATAATCCTCCTATTACCACTGTTGCGAGAGGCCTTTGCACTTCGGCTCCATCGCCTGTAGATAAAGCCATTGGTAAGAATCCTAATGATGCGACAAGCGCAGTCATAATTACCGGACGAAGGCGCAGCATACACCCTTCGATTACTCTCTCACGAATGTTTGTCATCCCTTCTTTTTCAAATATGTTGAATTGCCCAATCAGAACAATGCCATTTAATACCGCAACACCGAACAGAGCTATAAACCCGACACCTGCCGAAATACTGAAAGGCATGTCACGTAACCATAGAGCCCAGATACCTCCAATAGCCGAAAGTGGTATGGCAGAGAATACAAACAAGGACTCTTTTACACTTTTCAATGTGGCATATAGAAGAAAGAGTATTAATAACAATGCTAATGGAACGGCAACCATCAATCTGTCTTTTGCTTCTTTCAGATTTTGAAATTGTCCTCCGTATGTATAATAATATCCTGCCGGTAGTTTGAATTCTTTGTCTAATATATTCTGAATATCAAACACAGTGCTTTGGACATCACGTCCTCTGACATTAAATCCGACATAAATTCGTCTCTCTCCATTTTCGCGTGTTACCTGTGCAGGTGCATCTTCATATTTAATTTCAGCCACTTGAGAAAGAGGGATTGTTCCTCCTGATGAAAGGGGCAGATATAGATTTTCTAATGAAGAGATATTATTTCTCAGATCATTATCCATTCTTAATACTAAATCAAATCTACGGTCTTCCTCAAACACATATCCAGCCTCATTTCCGGCAAATGCTGTTTTAAGTACCATATTGGCATCTTTGACTGATATACCATATTTCGCTAATTGATCTCGATTATAAGTAACCTGAACCTGTGGTAATCCGGTAACTTTTTCAACAAACGGATCACTTACTCCATCTACTTTTTTTATCAAAGAGGCTATCTTATTGGCTGATGAGCTAAGTACTTCCAGGTCATTCCCATAAATTTTAATGGCTACATCCTGTTTAATACCTGTCACTAACTCATTGGTTCGCATCTGTATCGGCTGTGTCATTTCCACTCCTAATCCGGGTATCTCTCCGATAGCTTTTTCCATCTTCTCCATCAGCTCCTCTTTGGTTTTGGCTGATGTCCATTCTTTTTTAGGAATTAAAGCAATCATCATATCCGCTCGTTCAATAGGCATCGGATCAGTTGGAATTTCGGCACTACCAATACGGCTTACGGCTTGTTTTACTTCAGGAAACTGTTCTTTGAGTATTTTTTCAGCTTGAGAACAGCTTTTAATCATCTGTGACAAGGATGTTCCCTGAGCCATACTTATTTCTGCCGCAAAGTCGCCTTCTTCGAGATTAGGTATAAATTCGCCACCCATTCTATTAAACATGAATACACTGACTGCAAACAGTGCAACCATACTTATGATTAGAGTTTTGCTCCAATTCAAGCTTTTGGTTATAATAGGACGATAGAAATTGTTAAGCTTATCCATTAGCTTATCTGAGATATTCCGCTTGTGCTCAGTTTTCTTACTTAAAAACAACGCACTTGCCATAGGCACATAAGTTAGAGATAGAATAAATGCACCCAATATGGCAAAGAACACTGTCATAGCCATTGGCTTGAACATCTTACCTTCTATACCGACCAAAGTGAAAAGTGGAATATAAACAATCATGATAATGATTTCTCCAAATGCGGCACTATTCCTTATTTTAGAAGCTGAATCAAATACTTCCTGATCCATTTCTGCCTGTGTCAGCAACCTCCCTTTATATCGGTCTTTCATGACTCCTATATGATGACAGACGGCCTCGACAATGATGACCGCCCCATCCACAATCAATCCGAAGTCGATAGCTCCGAGGCTCATCAGGTTTCCACTTACACCAAACACACGCATCATACCAAATGCAAACAGCATAGATAGTGGTATTACGGAAGCTACTACCAATCCGGCTCTGTAATTCCCTAAGAAAAGTACAAGAATGAAGATAACGATCAATCCTCCCTCTATCAGGTTTTTGGTAATAGTATTCGTTACTCTGTCTACCAATTGTGTCCTGTCAATAAACGGCTCAATAATGACTCCCTCCGGTAAGCTCTTTTGTACCTGAGCCATACGCTCTTTTACATTTTTTATTACCTCTTGAAAGTTTTCACCCTTCAACATCAGGGTAATACCTGCAACAACTTCTCCGTCTCCATTTCGGGTTACAGCACCATAGCGTGTTGCATTTCCATACTGTACTTTTGCTACATCCCGAACAAGGATAGGAGTACCATTGACTGTTTTAATCGGTATTTTTTCTATATCTTCCAAAGACTTGACAATACCTAACCCTCGTATGAAATACTGATTACTGTATTGTTCAATGTAGCTCCCTCCTGTATTTTCGTTATTGTTTTCAAGTGCAGTATACAATTCAGGGATTGTTATATTTACAGCATTGAGTTTATCCGCATTAATGGCTATCTCGTATTGTTTTACAAAACCTCCCCAGCCACTTATCTCTGCTACACCTTCTGTGCCTGAGAGTTGCTTTCTAACGATCCAATCCTGCATGGTACGCAAGTCAGATATACTGTATTTATCCTCATAGCCTTCTTTTGCCCGTATTGTATAGTGATAGATCTCTCCTAATCCGGTAGATATAGGAGCTAAACTAATCTTACCTACTCCTTGAGGAATAACTTCCTCCGCTTCTTTTAGTTGCTGGTCTACCTGCTGACGTGCCCAATAAATGTCAGCATCTTCTTTAAATACAATGGTTATAACGGATAAGCCACTTCGGCTGATACTTCTTCTTTCTATAACTTTGGGAATATTGGCTAAAGCCATTTCTAAGGGAGTAGTAATAAACTGCTCCACTTCCTGTGCTCCTAAGGATGGAGCCTGAGTAATGACCTGCACCTGATTATTGGTGATATCAGGGGTAGAGTCGAATGGTAATTGAGACAGGGAATAAGTCCCCCAAATAATGAGGGCTACAGTCATGACTCCAATTACCAATTTATTCTCTATCGAGAATTTAATCAGTTTTTGAAACATAATTTGAATATTAAAATATAACAATAGGATTGTACGATACATCTACCTTTAGACGTATCAAATTGGATACAAGAATGTTATATTTTAAGCCTTAGGGGGTCTCCAAAGACTATCCAGATGAGATGAAGTTTGGTTTTCATTATAAATAGCAATCTTCTTGACCGGAGTACTATCTATATTTCGCAGGTCAAAGCTATTTTTTGCTATAAAATTGGGATTGTGAAAGCTGGAACATGCGCAAAACGGAGTACATATTTCCTGAGCAGTATCGCTTTCACTATGAGCTGTTGAAACTTGTTCTGTCTTATCTTGTAAAGAATCTATAGTCTGTATATTGCAATTGCATGGAAGCAAGGCAAGACACAGAAAATAAATACTTATTATAAAGACAAATGGTCTCATTTTGTTTTTCTTTATGCTACAAATATAAAAATAAATTTATGCAACTCAGTTGCAGACTTCTATTATTTGTTAAAGAAAGGTTTTAAGTTTGTATATTTATTGAAAAAAGGATTGTAGATAACAAATATCATGAATTAATGAGCTTATTACACTGGCCGCAATATCCTTTAATTACAAGATTTACACTTTCTATTTGCATAACGGGTGATAATTGAAATCCGGGAATAGATATATTATCCAGGCAAAATGCCTTTTTGCAATAATTACAATAAAAATGAGCGTGCATATCTTCAATGCTGCAATGGCAATCTCGACTACATACAGAATACTTAACAGAACCTGAGCCATCATCGAAGCTATGTATTAATTGATGCTCATGAAATAAATGTATTGCTCTTGATATTGTAGATTTATCTATCGTGTCAAGTTGAGATTCTAAATCTGACAAACTAAATGCTCTGTCAAATTCAAGCATAGCTTTTAGTACCAGTATGCGAATAGCTGTTGGTTTTATATCCCGCTCTTCTAATAAATTTACAAAAAGACTGTTCATAATGCAGTATTTTATAATATAGAGTTTATAAAGTTATATCTTTTATTGAAAAAACTCCTCCTCTTTCTGGCTTTATTCTTCACATGCTCTCATTACATATTTCTAAACAAAAAGGATACTTTACATTTTATATGTTATATTTTTGTGTTTAATAAAAACGTATCTATATATCATACAATATTATGAAAACTCCTAAACAAGCTTTAAATCCAGCATTTTTAAAACAAAAACCGGATCGCAAAGAAATAGAATTGTTTAAACAAGAGTTTATTTCTCTGTTGGATAAAATAAACGATACTGAATCGGAGGAGTTTCATAAAAACCTAATTATAGATTTCCTAAATTCCGTTTACTATAAAAACAATCACTATATTAATACATATGGTAGAACAGATTTAGTTATTCATAACGAGAAAGATACTAAATCACCTGTTGGCGTCTTGATAGAAGTAAAGAAGCCAACTAACAAGAGTGAAATGATCAGCAAAGAAAACCTCAATGCTAAAGCATTTCAAGAATTGGTTCTTTATTATCTCAGAGAACGTAAGGCAAACAAGAATCTAGAACTACGATATTTAATTATTACGAATATCAACGAGTGGTTTATTTTTGATGCTCAAGACTTCAAAAAACTATTCTATGATGATAAGAAATTTGTAGACTTATTTGAACAATTCCAAAATAAACGTTCGGATGATTCATCTACAAACCACTTTTACAAGGAGATCGCATCGCCTCAAATAGAGAAAGTGAAAGATCAAATCCCATATACTCATTTTGATATTAGGGATTATGATAAAATTATGCGTAATAAGGATAAGGAGGACGATAGAAAACTAATTGCTCTTTATAAGTTTTTATCTCCGATTCATTTACTCAAACTATCCTTTGCTAAAGATTATAATGAGTTAAACAAAGAGTTTTATGCAGAGCTTTTACATATACTTGGCTTAGAAGAGGTCAAAGAAAAGTCTCAAAAATTTATTGTTCGAAAGTCTCAAGGAAAAAGGGATAATGGTTCAATTATTGAAAATGCGATAAACGAATTAGATGCGATGGATAAATTATCTATGCTATCTAACATAAAACAATATGGAAACACCTATGAGGACCAATTATATAATGTAGCTCTAGACTTAAGCATTACGTGGGTCAATCGAGTCCTGTTTTTAAAATTGCTAGAAGCTCAAATTATTAAATATCACGACGGGAATAAAAAATATTCTTTTCTTTCAACTGATAAAATTGAAGGGTATGATGATTTAAATAGTTTATTCTTTCAAATATTAGCTCGCAAAGAAGACGAGCGGCGAGATGGAAATTTAAAAGAAAAATTCTCTCATGTTCCATATCTGAATAGCTCTCTTTTCGAACCAACGGAATTAGAGGGTTATACTATTGCGATTAGCGGACTTCAAGATAAAGCAAAAATAGAATTATACTCTAAATCTGTATTGAAGATTAAAGGACAAGTTGATAAGAGGCTTACTCCTTTAGAATACTTATTGAAATTTCTTGATGCCTATGATTTTAGCAGTGAAAGTTCAGAAGATATACAAGAGGAAGATAAAGCATTGATATCAGCGTCTGTTCTTGGATTGATCTTTGAAAAAATAAACGGATACAAAGATGGCTCTTTCTTTACTCCAAGCTTTGTTACTATGTTTATGTGTAGGGATACTATAACTCGCACTGTTATACAAAAATTTAATGAGACTAAAGGTTGGGAATGCAAAACAATCATAGATCTACATAATAAAATCTCAGATATAAAAGAAGCGAATGAGATATTCAATTCTATTCGGTTGTGTGATCCAGCTGTCGGATCAGGTCATTTTTTAGTTTCAAGTCTAAATGAAATGATCTATTTAAAATCAGAACTCGGTATTCTTACGGATAGAGAAGGGAAATTATTAAGAGGCTATAAGATTAGTGTAGAGAATGATGAGTTGATAGTCAGCGATAATGAATATGGTATATTCAAGTACAACCCTCACCATCACGAGAGTCAGCGTGTACAAGAAACATTATTTCATGAGAAGCAAACCATAATTGAAAACTGCCTATTTGGTGTTGACCTTAATCCAAATTCTGTAAAGATCTGTCAACTTCGTCTATGGATCGAACTTTTGAAACATACCTATTACATAACTAAGACCAATAGATTAGAAACTCTACCTAATATTGATATTAATATCAAATGTGGAAATTCATTAATTAGTCGTTTCGGCTTAGACGAAAATTTAAAACCGATTCTTCGAGGGCTGAATATATCGATTTTAGAATATAAAGAGGCTGTTAATAATTATAGGAATGCCCACAATAAGCAAGATAAAAAACGTTTAGAACAATTTATTAAAGAGATTAAAACTAATCTAAAAACTGAAATTAGCAAAAACGATAAGAATAGTAAATCCTTGTTTAAAGCAAAAAAAGAATTATCCGATTTAACAGCACCAGATTTATTTGAGCGAACACCCAAAGAAAAAAAAGCTTTACAAAAGAAAATAGATTTAGCTCAAAATGCTGTTGGAAAATATTCTGCTATTATTGAAGAAATCAAAAATAATAAAATATTTCAAAATGCATTTGAATGGCGTATTGAATTTCCAGAAGTATTAAATGAGGATGGTGATTTTATTGGTTTTGACGCTATCATTGGCAACCCACCGTACATTCAGCTTCAGTCGATGGGAGAGATAACAGATATCTATCAAAAAATGGAATTTGAAACCTTTGAACGTACAGGAGATATCTATTGCTTGTTCTACGAATTAGGAAATAATATTCTTCGAAAAAACTGCTTTTTATCATTCATTACGTCTAATAAATGGATGCGTGCAGGATATGGAGAAAGTATGCGCAGATATTTTGTGGAGCAGACAAATCCTGTATTATTAGTGGACTTTGCAGGTATTAATGTATTTGATGAAGCCACTGTGGATGTGAATATTTTAATGTTCCAGAAGGATAAAAACCGACAACAAACAGAGGCTTGTATTGTCAAAAAGGAAGGTATAAAAGATTTGAGCGTTTTTATTAGACAGAATAGTGTTAATTGTGAGTTTGGAGTAGAAAGCTGGGTAATTTTGAGTTCTCTTGAACAGAGTATAAGGTCTAAGATAGAGTTAGTTGGAACACCTTTGAAGGATTGGGATATCGATATTTATCGAGGTGTTTTAACTGGATATAACGAAGCGTTTATAATTGACAGCGAAACGAAAGAAAAATTAATCAAAGAGGATTCAAAATCTGCTGAAATTATACGACCTATTTTACGTGGCAGGGATATAAAACGTTATGGGTACGAGTTTGCCAATTTGTGGTTAATAAATACTCATAATGGAGTGAAGGAAAAGAATATAAAAGCCATAGATGTAGAGGATTATCCTGCTGTAAAGAAACATTTAGATAAATTTTACCCTGAGCTCGAGAAACGTCAAGACAAAGGTTATACTCCATATAATCTACGGAACTGTGCTTATATCGAGGATTTTTATAAACAAAAAATTATATGGGGAGAGATTTCAGATAAATCTAAATTTGCATTAGATAATGAAGCTTTCTTTCCTGAAGCCACGTCTTTTTTAATGGTAGGGGATAAATTGAAATATATACTAGCTATGCTAAACTCAAGGCTTGGAGAGTGGGTCTTTAATCAGATCGGAACAACAACAGGAGTAGGAACAAATCGATGGAAAAAATATACATTAGAAAAATTATCGGTCAAAATGCCTACAGAATTAGAACAAATACATGTAGAACAAATGATAGATAATATAATTGAAACTCATTCTATTGATGAAATAGAAAAATTAGATAAGTATATATGCCAACTATACAAGTTATCTCAAGAAGAAGTTGAATTTATTGAGAACTTATAAATTGTATTTCTTCTTCAGATAGTCCATACATTGCATATATAAGATTGTCTATTATAGTTTCAAGGACTGTTGTATTCTCATTCTTTTCTTTTTTTATTAGCATTTCTTCTACTAACTTAATGAATGGCTCTTGCTCAAAATCAGATAATAATGGGATTGGAAATAGATTGACATTTTGACCACCAACTTGAACATCTCCAACTCCTGTCTTGTTCATGTTGGTAATATAGCTATACCATTTTATTACATTAGAGTTCAAAACAGACAGTAGATATTCTAGGTATGATCCTGTCAATATATAACAGGCATTATTCACAACATACTCATTGGAATCAATAGAAAAAGCCATTTGATTTCCAATAATCTTCCATATAATTTTTTGTTTATAAAAATCCTC